>CAJUFS010000014.1:0-48449 GCA_910585575.1 uncultured Adlercreutzia sp.
TTCGCGCCGGCCATCGGCCCCACGGTGGCGGGCTTCGTCATCGATCAGGCCGACTGGCACATCCTCTTCTTCGGCGTGTTCGCCATCTCCGCGCTCATCATTGTGATGTCGCTGTTCTTCATCGACAACAAGCCGCCGGCGAACAAGGGCGACGCGGTGCTCGACCCGCTGTCGCTGGCGCTGTCCACACTGGGCTTTGGCATGCTGCTCTACGGCTTCTCGGCCCTGGGCTCCAACGGCTTCACGCCCGTCACCGTGGGCACGACGCTGGTGGGCATCGTGGGCGTCGTGTGGTTCTTCATTCGTCAGACGCGTTTGCCGCACCCCATGCTGCGGGTCGAGGTGCTGAAGAACCGTCGCTTCCTTATTGGCACCATTATCGGCATGCTTGTGCAGGGCGCCTTGCTGGCCGCCGGCATCCTCATGCCCATCTACATTCAGTCCCTGCGCGGCTTCTCGGCGACCCTGTCCGGCCTGGTGCTGATGCCCGGCGCCATTCTCATGGGCATCATGAACCCCATTGCCGGCAAGCTGTTCGACCGCCACGGTCCGCGCAAGATGGCCATTACCGGCATGTCGCTGCTGACGTTGACCACCGTGGCCTTCGCCATTTTGAACCTTGAGTCGAACATCATCTACATCACCATCGTGTACACCGTGCGCATGTTCTCCATGGCCCTGGTGAACATGCCCATTACCACCTGGGGCATGAACGCGCTGGACAACAAGGTCATGAACCACGGCACCTCGGTGAACAACACGCTGCGCCAGGTAGCGGGCTCTCTGGGCACGGCCATTATCATTTCGGCGTCCACCATGACCCAGGCCGCCACGGTGCCCACCTTCGGTGAGGCCCAGGGCACCATGTTCGGCATCAACGTGGCCTTTACCGTGTGCGCTCTTCTGTGCCTTGTCGGCCTGGTTATGACCATTGCCCTGGTGAAGGACAGGCCCGGCGAGGAAGCGGCCGTGGACGAAGAGGGCGCGCGCAAGTCGCTGCTGAAGTCCATCATGAAGACCGACGTGTTCTCGCTGCCCATCGACGCCACGGTGGAGCAGGCCATGCGCTTGTTCGTGAACAAGGGCATTTCCGCGGCACCCATTGTCGACGCTCACGGCGAGCCGGTGGGCTTCGTGTCCGACGGCGACATCCTGAAGCGCCTGTCGCCACGCGGCGCCTCGTTCACCGATCCCATTGTGCTTATCAACCGCACCATGATCGACGAAGAGGGCTACGAGGAGAAGCTGGTGAAGCTCATGGCTATGCCGGTGCGGGAAATTGGCGCCGCGCGGCCTATTTGCGTCAGCGTTCATGCGAAGCTGCCCGACGTCTGCCGCGTGCTGGCCGAGAACCATCTGAAGAAGGTGCCGGTGCTCGAGGACGGCCACATCGTGGGCATCATTAACCGTAGCGACATCACCCAGTACTCCATGGCTGCGTATCTGGCCGATCACCCGGAGCGTGCCGTGGGCGTGGGAGCCGGCCCCTCGGGCCAGGACGAGTGCGTGGAAGATGCCAGCGGCGTGTGCGAGCTGCCGTCCAAATAAAATCAAGCGGCCCCGGCGAGCAAGGCAACGGGGCCGCTTGGGCTTGGGAAGCCGCGAGGCGATGGGCTTCCGTGCTACCAGAGGCTGAGTGAAGTGGTGTCGTTTGAGGCAGGATTGGCATTCAGTATCTCTAACCTCTATCCTAGCCATTTCCCGTTCCAGGGCTTTGCACGGCGGCGAAACGTGGCCGAACTGCTAAACTAGCAGGCAGCTGAAATCGAGGACAGGAGAGTCCCATGTTCGGAGACAATCTCGAGCGTATCGTGGCGGCCATTGAGAAGAACTACGAGGCCGACGAAATCTTCTTTACGAAGCCCGGCCGCCGCTTCCCTAGCCGCACCGCCATCAAAGGGCTTATTACCGAGCTGCGCCGCGTGCTGTTCCCCGGCTACTTCGGCCCCGAGATGCTCACGCCCCAAACAAGCCCGGCCTACTTCATCGGCCAGGCGCTCATCGACATCGAGGCCGTCCTGCGCGAACAGCTTATTTTGGCCCTTACCTATACCTCCGACGATCGCGACGACCTTATCGAGGCCGGAAGCCCCCACTGCTTGGGCTGCGGCTCCGACGCCATTTGCAAGCAGGCCGCCGACATCTGCACCGCTTTCTTCGATGAGCTGCCTCACATTCAGCGCGTGCTGCTCACCGACGTGCAGGCGCTCTACGATGGCGACCCGGCCGCGGGCTCGAAGGAAGAGGTCATCTTCACCTACCCGGGCCTGTACGCCATCTACGTGTACCGCATTGCCAACGTGCTGTACCGCCTGGGCGTGCCCATTATTCCGCGCGTGATGACCGAGATCGCCCATTCGTCCACGGGTATCGACATTGGCGCCGGGGCCACCATCGGTGAGTACTTCTTCATCGACCACGGCACGGGTGTAGTTATCGGCGAGACCACCATCATCGGCGAGCACGTGAAGCTCTACCAGGGCGTTACCCTGGGCGCGCTTTCTACCCGTGGCGGTCAGCGCTTGGCTGGCGTGAAGCGCCATCCCACCATCGAGGACAACGTCACCATTTACTCGAACGCCAGCGTTTTGGGCGGCGAGACGGTTATCGGCGAGGGCTCCGTCATCGCCGGCTCCACCTTCGTCACGTTCAGTGTGCCCGCGAACTCCCGCGTGTCCGTCAAGGAACAGGAGATTCGCGTGCGACAGCCCGGCGAGCGCGACTAGGTTTCCGCGAGCCGCTCGTTCGCGGCTCCCCGTACCTGCTGCCTTCCTGCGGTCGTCGATGACCTCAGGAGATAAGCTCTGCGGTAGAATAGCCTCCAGCAAGTACGTTGGAGGGAAAGGGAAGAGCAGTGGGGGCTCTCCTTGAGAGGCTTACGGGCAATATTTCACCGGCGGCCCTTTTGACATCGACCTTCTTTTGGAGCTGGTTCGATGTCGTACCGTTGGGCGCGGCCATATTTCAACAGTTGGGCGGAAAAGTGGAGATGCTGCCTTTGGCGGTCTCTCTATTTGTCAGCGTTGTTGCGTTGATGGGATGCCTGCAGCTCAGTCGGAAACGGCGCTTGGCGCTTCGCCCGCGAGCATTCGCAGCGTTCTCGCTGGTGTTTGGCACGGGGGGCGCCGGCCTCGTGTTCGCCGGCGTCCTGGTCGGGTCGGTGCCGGCTCTGGTGGCGGGCGGTTTGCTTGTCGGTGTGTACGAGGCCATCGGCATTATTACGTCGGGGAGTATTGCCACGTGCGAAGGCACGACAAACGCCCTGGTTCATATTGCCGTAGCTTTGCCGCTCAACATCATCCCCATCCTTCTCATTGCGTTTCTTGAGCCTGGGGCCGCTATAGTCCTGGCTTGCTTGCTTCCGCTGCTTTCCGCCCTCAGCTTCGCCGTCTATACTGCGCGGAGAGGGAACGCTGAAGCGTTGGCCACCGTGCTGCGGGCGCGCGGTGCTTCGGGCGCCTCGCCGCTGCGCGCCCTGGTAAAAGAAAACGGCATCTTTTTGGCCATGGTGCTGGTGGTAACCATGGGCTTTGGCGTGGTGAACGTGCACACCATGGTGGCCACGGGGCAAAATCCCTTCGATGAGTACTTCTCTCTGGCCATTCGCGCCGCGGTCAGCGCTTTGGTGCTCTTCGGCTATCTTCGATTTTCTTGGAATCCCCGTTTTCTGTTCAATCTCGCCGTTGTGGTTATGGCGGTAAGTCTTGTCGGAGCTGCAGTGGGCTTGGCTCCCTTTTCGCAATGGGTCTATCACGCTGCGTACATCTGCTTCGATCTTCTTATTTGGGCGATCATTATTGCGCTGAGCTACAGCGCTGGTGCTCCTCTTGTCCAGGGCATCGGCGTTGTGCAGGCCGTGGACCAGCTCGGCATATTCATTGGCACCGTGGTGGCGCTGATGCTCCCAGCGGGACAGGTGCAGGAAGTGCTCTATGCCGCCTTGGGCGTGGCAGCGTTATTGCTTACCACGGGACTGTTGGTGCGCCGCCAGTCGGTCATTGACGATTTGGGCAAGGCCGACTTTGACTTCGCTGATGCCGCGCCAACGGAGCCTTCTTCCGTTGAGGCTGGCGATCCCCTCGCGGTGGTTCCGGCCCTGAAGCCGCTCGAAGAGATAGCTGCACGCTACTTTCTCTCTGATCGCGAAGGCGATATCTTGCAGCTGCTGGTGGCCGGCCGAACGGTTCCCTATATTGCCGAGCAGCTGTGCATTTCAGGCAATACCGTAAAGACCCATGTGCGACATATTTACACCAAGCTCGATGTGCATACGCGCCAGGAATTGCTTGATGTCGTGCGATCGCCCGAGGAATAATCCCAGGTGAGCCATCATCACTATCGGGTGATTCTCGCAAAAAACACCCGATAGTGATGAACACTGCCTCTTCCTTCTACGGTTCAATAGCAGCGTCGTCCAAGCCCGCAAAGGGGCAAGGAGGGGGCGACGGAAAAGGAGGAAGGATCATTATGAAAAGCATGATGACAAGGCGTGTGGCTCTGCTGAGCGCCGTGGCCCTGGTGGCTGCGTTGGCCCTGGGTGCTCTTATGGGCTGTAGCCAGGGATCGGGATCGTCGCTGGCCAGCACCGACTCGACCACCATGACCACGAAGACGTTGGTGAAGACGGCTACCAACGAAATGACGCTCATGGACTGGGATGTAACGGCCGACGAGAGCCCAGTGACTATTGCGAGCGGTGATCCGCGTTTCGCCGAGTACATCGAGAACTTGGGCGAGCTTACCGGGTTTACCATTGAGGATCTGACCATGGTGGTGCAGGTAACTGAGTTTGCCGGCGCAGAGATTGCGGCAACTCACGAGAACGTGACCGACAACATGTACCGCATTGAATCATTGCAGGCAACCGTTGACGGTCAGACCATCACCTACGAAGACGGCGACTTCAAATAATCCCGCTTCGCACATTAAGTTCACTCCTATGAAAGAGGTATCCATCATGGCAGAACTGACAAGAAGGAATTTCCTGTTCGGAGCAGGTATGGCCGGAGCCGCCTTGGCGGTGGTCGGTATGGGGCAGAAGGCCTACGCTGCGGGCAAGGACGAGGAAGAGGAAGACTGGGCAAGTCAGGTAACGGAAGAAATCTCCTGCGACATCCTGGTTGTCGGCGGCGGCTTCTCCGGTGTGGCCGCGGCCGTTCAGGCGGGCGAGCACGGCGACAAGGTGCTGCTCATCGAGGGCCAGTCGGCTTTGGGCGGCAACGGTACCGGCGTGGAGTGCACCAACGCCTATGGCCTGCATCCCAATTCACACGAGGCAACTTTGGGCGAAATGGTGCGCTATGAGGCCGACGCTCAGTCCTACACCGTGAACCAGCAGTTCATTCGCGATATGATCAGCCATGCTGCCGAGAACGTGCAATGGCTTATCGATAACGGCGTGCAGTACGAGGCCATCGAGGACCTGGACCCGGCCTATCTGGAGATGTACAAGCAGGGCCGCTATCGCGCCGAGTTCAGCTTCGACTACGTGTACAAGGGCGGTGCCGCTGGCATCGGCTACTTCCCCTATATGAAGAAGAAGCTGGCAGAATATGGTGTCAACCTGCGCCTGAACACCCGCGCTCGCGAGATTATCCCCGGCGAGAACGGTGCTGTGGCCGGTGTGTACGCCACCGACACCTATGGCGACACCATTAAGATTAACGCCAAGGCCGTCATTGTGGGCACCGGTGGTTTCGGCGAGGATGCCGATCGCATGGGCAAGCTTGGCATCGACCTCGATGACATTCGCATTATCGGCACGCCCGGCCACTACGGCGACGGCGTTTCCATGATGATCAAGGCTGGCGGCATTGAGCACGGCGCCCCGGCGTTCGGTTGCACGAACATCATCGGCTCTGCAGGTCCCTGGGGCCCCATCTGGGACAAGCTTTGTTGGGGCGGCCCCAGCTTGTGGGTTGACATCAACGGAGAGCGCTTCTCCGATGAGGCTTGCTCCACCTACACCCACAACTTCGAGCTGCAGAACGTTCCGGTGCGCCTTGCCGGCGGCACGTGCTGGGCTATCTACGACACGCCCATCCTGGAAACCATGATGGAGGGCGACGAGGAGTGCGCTCAGCTGTGGAAGGAAATGGTGGAAACGGGCGACGATGCCTACCAGGCCAATTCCTTGGAAGAGCTGGCCGATATCATGGAGGTGGACAAGGAGCTGTTCCTGGCCCAGGTCGAGCAATACAACGCCAATGTGGCCGAAGGCGTGGACAAGGATTACGGCAAGGATAAAGAGTACCTCATGCCCATCGCCACCCCGCCTTTCTACTGCGGTCTTATTCGCGGCGCCTTGGAGGGTCTGTACTCCGGCGGCGTTAAGACCGATCGCCAGTTCCGCGTGAAGAAGCCCGGCCGCGACCAGGCCTTCCCGAACCTGTTTGCGGTGGGTGCCGACGGCGGCATGCTGTACAACAACATGTACGGCATTGACATCAACGGCTCCATGACCTGCCATGGGGTGAACAGCGCCCGTACGGCGGCCCACACGGCCCACGAGTACGTGAGCCAGCTGCAAGCCTAGCCGCCGTCTCATCGAGCGTTTCGCTTCGATGTAGCCTCCCTCTAAGCGCGAGCCCACCCTCCCTGGCTCGCGCTTTTTTCTTTGGTTGCACGCCAGCAGTTTCAGGGGCTCTGCCGATAAAAGGGAACTCCTGGCAGTCAGAGACCCCGCGCCTTCACTAGACGATCTTCGTCTCGTCGAGCTTCTTGAGGAACCAGTTGTTGAGGCGAATGACGGGACGGCGCAGCACCAGTCCCAAAATGAGCGACGGCACCAGGAAGGCCGCCAAGAGCCCCATGCTCACCGCGAAGTGATTGCCGTAGATGCCGGCCATGGCTCCTTGGAACGCCTCCATGGAGTGGGCGAAGGGCAGCCATGGGTAGATGACTTGGAACCAATCGGCTGACATCTGCACGGGCATGAGGCCGCCGGCGCCTCCCAGCTGCAGCACCAGGCCGATAATGGCCAGGGCCTTGCCAATGTTGCCGAAAGACACCGTCAGCGTGTATACCAGGTTGGTGAACACCACCGAGGCTAGGCAGCAGGCCAGCAGGTAGAGCCAGAAATGCTGGCACTCCACGCCCAGGAAGAACACGTTGCCCAAGCACACGATGATAGCCTGCAACAGTCCCAGCACGGCGAAGACGCCGTAGCGACCCAGATAGAGCTGGGCCTGGGTGGGGGCGTGGCCGACCTCGCGCGTCAGGGCGGCTTGGCGCTGCGGTGACACCTGCACCGACATGAGCGCCACCATGAAGATGGCGCCGATCCATAGGCAAAGCGAGGTGTAGAAGGGGCTCATGGCGCTGCCGTTGTTGGCCATGGCGTACACCGGGTGCTTGACCAGCTGGGTGGGGGCGGCGAGGAACTGCGCCACCGCCTCGGGGTTGTTGCCGATAATGCGGCGCACCTCGTCGATGTCGCCGGTGTTCACCGCGTGCTGCAAGTCATCGCGGCCCTCGGCCAGCTCTTTGGCGGCCTGCTTGAGGGCGGTTGCGGTTTTCTTCAGCGAGGTCTCGGCGGCATCGAGGCTCGTGCCGAGAGACGTGGTGGTGTCTCCCAGGCTCTCGGCTGTGGACTGCAGCGAATCGGTCAGCCGCTGGGCGTCGTCGCCCACGGAAGTAAGGCTGCTGCTGAGCGCTGTGAGCTTTTCCTTCAGCTGGTCGCGATAGGTGCTTTGGGAGGCGTCGAGGGCTTGCCGCGCCTGATCAAGGGCTTGATTGGTTTCGCTTTGCGTTTGCTGGAGGCGCTTCTCGTCGCTTCCCAGGGCGCTGGAGGCGGCTTTCAGGGTGTCCTCGAGAGCACCGAGCTGGGCTGTGGCCTGGGCTGCCGCGGCGGTCGCATCGCTGTCGGGGATGAGCGTGGCGAGCTTGTTGCTGAGGTCTCGGTAGGCCTTCTTCAGGGCCGCCACGTCGGTTTGGCAGGCATCGAGGGTTTTCTGCGCCGCTGCAGGATCGTCCTTCATGGTGGCGAAGGCCTGGTCGGCGGCCGCCTGCACGAAATCGAGGCTGCTTGAGGAGGAGGCGAGGGCCTGATCGGCTGCGGACGCTCCCTCCGTAAGACCCTTGTTGGCGCTGGAAAGGCCCTTCTGGGCCTCGCTGACAAGCGGCGTGACCGCACTGGGGGCGGCGCCGGCGTCTTTCAGTACCGAGGAGGTGGCCTCCACAAGCGACGTCGTGGAACCGAGCAGCCCCTGGTAGGCCTTCACCTGCGAGGCCGCCCCTTCCAGCTCGTCGATGGCCGTGTCCATGCGCTCGAGCAGCTGCTGCATGTAGCTCATCAGGCCATCGCCGCTCATGAAGGTGGTTAGATCCGAGGTGGTGCCCAGGGCGACGTTGGCCACGGTTTCGGTGAAGGTTTGGTCGATGGTCTCTTCCAGATCGGTGGCGCCCGTCGAGGTGACGCGCTGCGCGATGGCGTTTTCCTTCTCGTTGTCGTAGTAGACAATTTCGGAATGCTTGATATCGCCCGAGAAGACGGTCATCAGGTCGGCGGAGAACGAGGGGGGAATGACGATGGCCGCGTAGTACGCGCCCGATTTCACGCCCTCGATGGCCTCGTCCTCCGACACGAATTCCCAATGGAACTGGTCGTTGGCGCGCAAGGCTGAGACGATCTGCTCGCCGGCATTGATCTTGGTGGGGATGAGGTCCGATTGGTAGCCCTCGTCGGTGTTGGCCACTGCCACGTTGATGTTCCCCGTGTTCGCATAGGGGTCCCAGAAGCCGAGGGTCGTGAACCAGGCGTAGAGCGGGGGTACCAGCACCAGGCCCAGCACTACGATGGCGGCAATGACGTTGCGCAGCAGATGGCGCATGTCGCTGGAGAAAATGGCCCAGATCATCTTCACTTGCCATCACCGCCTTGGGGTCGTCGCTCCTCGGAGCCACCAGGCTCTTCTGCCGCTGAAGAACCCAGCTGCCGCTTGGCTTCGGCCTGAAGGTCGTCGGGGCTGAGGTTCGCCAGGGCCAGCTGGTGGGTGAGGCTGGTATTGAGGTAGCTGATGACAATGAGGTAGGCGTCCACCACGATAATGCCGATGACCATGGCCACCAGCATCTCTACGCGGACGTCCACGTCGGCGTGCACCAGCACCATGATCAGGAACGTGACAAGGGGCTGGGCGAACAGCGCCACCCAGCCGATGCGCACCAGCCGCGGGTAGTTCTTCTGGAAGCGGGCGGCGCGTCGGGCGAGGGCGGCGCGGAAGCCTTCCGCGTTGAGCAGCGCCTTCATAAGGGTACGCGTCCGGTAGCGCAGGGTGCCTCCCTGGGCGGCTTGCCGCGCGCTGGTGGTAACAGGCTCGGCTTGGAACAGGTCGGTAGCGCCCAGCTTCTCGTCGAACATGAGGTTCAGGTTGAAGTCGGCGCGCCCCACGCCCAGGCCGATGAAAAAGCCCAGGGGCACGAAGAGCAAGCCCAGGCACAGCATGTCCTTCAGATAGTTCATGCCGTAGAAGCCGCCGATGGCCTCGCGCATGGCGTCAATGGAGTAGGTGAAGGGCAGCAGGGGATGGATGGCCTGGAAGAACGCCGGCATCATCTCAATGGGGAACATGCCCGAGCTGCCGGGAATCTGCATGATAAGCAGAATGACGGCGATGGCCTTCCCGATGTGCCGCGAGGCATAGGCCAGGGCGTACATGAGGTTCACGTCCACGAAGACGGTAAGGAGCCCGGCCCCGATGAATGCCGCGGGGTTTTCGCACTGGATGCCCATGAGCAGGTCGCCAGCGCAGCAAATGAAGCCCTGGGCCAGGCCGATGGTCACGTAGAAGAGCCAGCGTCCGAGGTAGGCCTGAGTGGGGGTGAACTTCGGCAGCCCCGTCGGGTCGACGCGCAAGCGCACGATGGCCATGAGGATGAAACCGGCTACCCAGAGGGCCAGGTTGGTGAAGAAGGGAGCCACGCCGCTGCCGTAGTTCTTGACGGGGTAGACGGGCACGGTCTTCAGCGCGACGGGGGCGGCCATGAACGATCCGATGTCGTCGGGGTTCGCCTTCAAATAGGAAGCCAAGTCTTTCACCGTGGAGGAATCTTGCAGGGCGGTGAGATCCTTCAGCGTATGGTCGAGGCTTTCCTCCATGGACGTGAGCGAGGTGGCCGTGGTGCCCAGGGAGTCCTCGGCGGTGCCCAGCGTGCCGTCCAGCTCCTGGAGCAGCGTGTGCGCCTGGGAAAGGGCCGGCTTGAGCCCGGTGAGCGCGCCTTGCAGGGTGCCGCAGGCTTCCACGAGGTCGTCGAGGCTTGCGGAGAGGGACGGCAGCACCGAGGACTGGAAGCTCTTGGCGGTATCCTGCAGCGAGGCAGCGCCTTTCTGGGCTGCCTGGTCGAGGGCCGTGGCCTCCTGGCCCAGGGCGGTGTTGGTGGCATCAAGGGAATCGGCCAGGGACGCAAGGGCGCTGACGGTCTTCTCCAGGTCTTTTCCGTCCGTCTGAGCTTGGGCCAGGGCGTCGGCCACGCTGGGGTTGGCGTCGGCTTCGGACGCCAGGGACGCAACCAGCTTCTCGTTGGCCGCCAGCAGGGCCTGCGCCTCTTGGAGGGACGCCTTGGTCTGACTTTCCGCTTGCGTTACGGCGCCCGTCACGGTGCCCAGGGCCTGCTGGGCGCCGGTGGCGGCGGCACTTAGCTTGAGGGCGCCGTCGACGGCGTTCTTCGCCAGCGAGGTGCCGTAGGTGTCGGCCGCCTTCCGCGTTTCGGCCAGCAAATCCTTCGATTCGCCGATGGCTTCAAGGAGGTGCGGCACGTCGTCTTGGAGCCCCGCCACGGTTTCAGCGGCGTGGCCCACGGAGCGCCGCGCCTCCTTCACGGTATCTTGCAGGGAGGTGAGGGCGGCTTCTGTGTCGATCACGGTGCTATGAGCGGTTTTCAGCCCCGCAGTCAGGCTGCGCTCCGACTCGTCGCCTTTCTGCTCCGCGTAGGAGCCAGCCGCTTGAGTGGTGTCCACCACTTTCTCGGCGACGGTTTCCACGAAGTTCTCGTCGATGGCCTTCTGCACGGCCTGGGCTCCCGCGTCGGTGACTTTCGGGGCGATGGACGAGGGCTTCTCGTTGACGTAGTAATCAAGGGACGGCTGGGTGAAGTGCCCTGTGAAGACGCTGGCGAAGTCTTCGCTGAAGTTCTCGGGAATGACGAGGGCCGCCCAGTAGCGCCCTTCGTAGACGCCGTTGATGGCGCTTTCTTTATCGGTGAATTCCCAGCCCAGCTCATGGTTGTCCTTCAGCTGGTCGACCACCTGGGCGCCTACGTCGAGCTTGCCGGCCACGGCGCTGTCATCGCCTTTGTCGTCATTGGCCACGGCCACCTTCATGGAGGCCGTGTTGTTGTAGGGATCCCAGTTGGCCGCCACCACGTACCAGGCGTAGGCCGAGGGAATGACCGCCATGCCCAGCACCACGACGAGGGCAATGGGGTTGCGCAGCACGCGTTTCACGTCCCGGAGGAAAATGGCGAAGATGACGCCGAGATATGCCTTTGCTCGCTTGAACACCGCCTGCTGCATCCCATTTGGCTCGCTGCTGCCTTCTGCGAAAAATTATCCCAAAGCTCAGCGAAGGAGCAGACAGCGCGGGCGCTTTGTCAACGCCCCGTGGCCTGGCGTTCAGGGGAAGGGAACGAGGGGCGTGGACCGCGCCGACGGAAGCGGCTAGGCGGCTTCATAGATGAGAGCGCCGTTGTCGTCTTGGTTACGTTGCGCGCGGCCCGTGTCCACGAGATAGTCCAGGTAGCCGAAGAGCGTGGCCACGCGCCGCGCCCGCACGCCACGGGGCTGGCCGGCGAAGCCGCCCGGGCGCGCGGTGTCGTAGGCAGTGGTGACGGCGTGGACCGTGGCAGGCCCTTGCGCCTGCAGGATGGCCATGGTTTTGTCCAAGGGGCGCTGGTGGGTGGCTACGATGCGGTCGATCAGGCGGTTGATGGCGTCGGAGCCGATGAGCGCCTCGTGGTGGCTGAGCAGCGCGCGCTGCAGCCCAAGGCCGCGCAGGGCGGTCATGCTTCCCAGATAGTTGGCCAGCAAGTGCTGATCGGGCTGCAGCTGCATGACGCCGGGCGCGCCGAGGATGAGGTGATCGCCGGCGAAGAGAACGCCGCGCTCGCGGTCGAGCAGGCAACGGTGCTCGGCCGTGTGACCCGGCGTTTCGATCACTTCCAAATGCCAACTGGCGCGGTCGAAGGCTGCCCCGTCGTTGACGGGATGGACGGCGGGCGATTCCTCGAAGAGCGGATTGCCCTCGCCCAGCAGGAAGGCAACGAATTCGTCGAGCTCCTCATCGCCCGCGGCGCGGGCGCCGGTGACGGTAAGGAACTGCTGGATGGCGGCCGGGTCGAAGGGCCGGCACGAACCGCGGTGCACGCGCTGCGCGCCCTGGTGCAGGACGTAGGGCACGTTGCCCGCGTGGTCATCGTGGAGATGGGTGAGGAACACCTCGGTGTTTTCCCAGGTGCCACCCGTTGCCCGAGCCAGGTCGTCGAGGAAGTCCATGCCACACAAGTCGTAGTGGCCGGTGTCTACCAGAAGCCCTCCGTCGTGGGGGTTGCCCACGGCGTAAAGATCGACGCGATCGCAGAAATGGAAGCCTTCCAAGGCAAAGGCCGTATGGTAGAGCCCGGGCAGCTCCTCGACGGCCTCGACCAGAGGCGTGGCCGTCACCTGGGGATAACGCACGGGCACCTGATGGACGGCGCCGAGCCGATCGACATAGGAGCGCGTTTCCCCCGCGTGGGGCTGGTCGAGCCAGGGGATGAGACTGCTGGGTGTGTCCATGGAATCCTTGGTTTACGGTAGCTTTGTGGGAAGCCGATGAAGCAACGGTGACACCTATTTTGCGCCTCTGGTCGAACAGAGGCAATGGCTATAATGGACGAACTGCCCCTTGGCCTAGACTAGGGACAAACTCATGTCAGAAAGGAGGCCGTCATGGCCGATCGCACCATTGAAAATGACAGCCAGGAAGTCCCCGAGATCCCCGAGGAGCTCGAGCGCGTGCTGGTGTTCTCCCTGGACGAGGCCAAGGAGAAGATCAACAACGGCGAAGACCTCATTCCCTTCACGTCCCTTATTGTGAAGGACAACCTGTTCATCGAGTCCCATCCCGGCGATTCGGCCGAGGAGTGCTTCGCGGCTGCCGAGGCCAACGTGCGCGGCGCGCGCGGAGCCGGCGCCTACGCCTTCTGCTACGACGGCTATATCGAGACCGACGACGGCGTGAAGGACGCCATCATCGCCGAGGGCGGCGAGCCGGGCGCCGATACGGGCTACGCCGTGGCCTACCTTTACACGGTTGACGAGCAGGGCACCTATAATTTCGAGTCCGAAGCAGCCTACATCGGCGAGGCCCCCAACTTCATGGAAGGCCTGAAGGAGCCGGTGGACTACGCCGACGAAGACATCGAGGAGAAGTACCTCGACATCGACGAGGCCGACATCGAGGGCGACGAGAAGCCGGCCGAGTAACGAGCGCGACTGTAGCGTCGCCTTGCCGGCGGCACGCGAGGGCGCCCCGTGACGGGGTGCTGTGCCCCGCTGGTGCCCCTATGCTGGAAGGCTCGGCCCCGCGTCCCGCGGCCGGACGGTTGGGGCAGCGCCGCCCCGCACCCTGGGTGGGACAACCAGGGCTGCACCATGGCCTTAGGCTGTCGACTCCCCATCCCCAGGCCTGGAATGGCAAGACTGACGGCGCCCAGGTGTCCATGCTGCCAAGCCGACGTCGTTGGGTCCATGCTCCCCAGCTCGTGCTGTTGGGTCGCATTGTTAAGGCGCGAAGCTGAAAAAGCTTCGCTCCTTTTTGCTGGCAGCCCAAAAGCTCTGCTCCCGGTGGTCAAAAGAGCCTCGAGGCGGGGCTTTGGTTCGAAAAGCGCCGACTAAGGTCGAATATCGGTCGAGGCGGGGCTTTTGCGAGCTCGAAGAAGCCGATTGGATGGAAAATGCGCCCCCGTTGGCCATCCCGTGGCCAATTAGGGCGCGCTTTCCGCGCCGAACCACCGCCTCGATCGTTTTTCGACCTTAAAAGCCTCGAATCCCGCAAAACCTTCAACTTGGAGCTTATTTTGACCTTGGGCACGTTCGGAGGCGGCGGAACAAGCGCGAACTCATGAGGAAATCGACGCTAGACAGGGCGGTGCTTCTGAGACGAGTAGCTTGCCGGCAAGGAAACGGCAGGCTCTGGGCAATCGCGGACTTAAGAAGAAGTCAGTTTCGGGCCGCCGCGGATCCAGAGACCAATTGGTCCTGGTCAAATGATGAGGGCGACAGCTAAGCCGAATCTGCGAAAGGTATCTTAAGGGGAGAAAAAGAATGAGGCGGCGAAGAGGGGTACTTCGCCGCCTCGGAGGAGGGGGTAATGCGGCTTGAAGCCGCAGTCTGCTCACAAGGGGTATGAAGCAGAACGGAGCGAAGCAGGGGAACTTCGAAACTCCGTGATTAGAATTTTATGACGAAGGTCATCCTTTGGGGCATTTCCCCATATAAACGGAGGGATTTCAGCGGTAGAGGGCGCTCCAACGCAGTCGAGGCTCCGCTCGCCCCGACTCAGCTTCCGCTCGCCCTGGGACGAGGTTTTCGCTGAATCGGCGGTCGCGTCCCTCTGGAAAGGTCCATCTTCCGCTAGGATGGAATCAAACATCGATCCCTCGAGCAAAGGATGGTCGTCATGGCGGATATCGCGCTGCGCTTCTTCAAGGACATGCTGGTTCTCTCCTCTCCCGTGGCCGGTGCGCTGCGCCGCCATGGCGTGGAGGGAGAGCGCGAACAGATGCTGGCGCTTCTGCTCGAGCCCGAAACCATCGAGGAGGCCTATCGTCTGGAGGCGGTGGCTGGCCCCCAGTGCTTTGTTGCCGACACGGCCGAGTTGACCCCGGCCCGTTTGGCGGCTCTGGGTATGGACGGCCGCGGCGAGCAATTGGCGGCCACGGCCTTGGAGGCGGTGGAGTCCTTCACGCCCCAACACGTGCTGGTGGAGTTGGGGCCGTGCGGGCTGCCGCTCGATCCGTCGTCGAAGAGCTCCCTGGTTGAGAACCGCGATCAATACGCGCGGGCTGCCCAGCTGTTCGAGGGGCGCACCTTCGATGCGTTCTTCTTGAATGGCTTCACCACCTGCGGTGATTTGAAGTGCGCGCTGATGGGTGTGCGCAAGGTAAGCGATGCGCCCATCTTCGCCTCTGTCGATATCCAGGAAGACGGCATGCTGGCCTCTGGCCGCGGCACGCTGCGTGAGGCGGTGGAGGTCATGGCCGAGTTCGGCGCCGCGGTGGCGGGTTTCGCCACGACGGCGCGTCCCGCAGTGGCGGCCGAGCGTGCGGCCGAGGCGCGCGAGGCGCTTGAGGCCATGGGCGCCGACTTGTGCTTGCTGGTGTCGCTGGTGGTAAAGGAACGCGATGCGCGTCAGCAGGCTCCTACCGATGCGAACCCCTACTATTGCGCCGACACCATGACCGGGGCAGCTACGGTGCTCCGTGGCGCCGGCGTCCAGTTCCTCCGTGCCGCCGGAGACGCCACGCCTGCCTACACCGGCGTGCTTGCTGTCACCGTGGCGGGTCAGGACGTGGTCACGGGCCACTAGCGCTTTCGGCTTCGGCTCGTTCCGCCGCATTCCGGCTTCCAGGAATGGGCGGTTTGGTTCCCCCGTGCTTTAGGTTCCAGGATCGCGCTGTTTGGTTCCCTTTGGACAGTCAAAATCGGAGTCTTTGGTAGCGGGTGGCCGCAAAAGGCCAGGTCGCGTCTTGGCCGATTCGAAGAAGCAGGTACCAAAGCGGGCCTTTCTGGAACTTCCGACGTTGGGGCCTGCCTTGTCCCTCCGCGCGGGGCGCGTCGGCGTCCCTGCGGGCACGCGCCGCTCCGCTGGCTCGCTTCGCTCGGGCGCTACGCTCCTTCATGCTTTTAACGGGGCGAGCTGCGCTCGCTTTTTGTTGATCAGTGTTCAGACGGTGCCCTCCGGGACGCCGACGCGCCCCGCGCTGCTCGTTGAGGATAGTGGAGGTTTGATGGGCTCTTCGCGCCGCGCCCCGCGCTGCTTGCCGGAGGCACTGTAGGTCCGCTTTCCGTCCCTCGTTTCCCGTTTGCGAGAAAAAGTTTTGGAGTTTTTCGGCGCGTAAAAACACATCTTGTTCGATTGCAACCGAACACCTCTCCGAGTACTATATATATCCGCCAAGTGAAGCACAAACACAATATATTGTGTGACACTTGGTTAATAACCCGGTGGAAAGAATGCGGGAAAAGTATTCGGAAACACGGGTTTACCCCCCAAGTAATTGAGAAGTGCGGCAATGGGGAAAACATCGCCGCACTTCTGCATGTTGTGGTTCGGTTTCGAAAGAAAGGACTTTGGTCACTATGGTCAAGACCATCATCAAGCGCGACGGGCGCACCGCAGAGTTCCATCCCCAGAAGATTGCCGATGCGGTGGAGAAGTCGTTCCAGGCCTGTGCTGCCATGCAGGATCGTGCCACGGCCGAGGAAATTGCGCAGAAGGTGGTCGACAAGCTGGAGAGCGGCGCCATCGAGGGCACGCCCACGGTGGAGGGCGTCCAGGACCTGGTGGAGGAAACCCTCATCGAGTCCGGCTTCGTGCAGACGGCCAAGGCCTACATCCTGTATCGCGCCGAGCGCAATCGCGTGCGCGACGTGAACTCCCGCCTCATCCAGACGCTGAAGGACATCACCTTCTCCAAGGCGGCCGATTCCGATATGAAGCGCGAGAACGCCAACATCGACGCCGACACGGCCATGGGCACCATGCTGAAGTACGGCTCCGAGTCCGCCAAGCAGTTCTATGAGATGTGCGTCATCGACCCGCGCTTCGCCCGTGCCCACCGCGAGGGCGACATCCATATCCATGACATGGACTTCTACACCCTGACCACCACCTGCTGCCAGATTGAGCTGCGCAAGCTGTTCAAGGGCGGCTTCTCCACGGGTCACGGCGTGCTGCGCGAGCCCAACGACATTTCCAGCTATGCGGCCCTGGCCTGCATCGCCATCCAGTCGAACCAGAACGACCAGCACGGCGGCCAGTCGGTGTGCGACTTCGACTACGGTCTGGCTGAGGGCGTGCGCAAGACCTACCGCCGCCTGTTCAAGAAGCATGTGGCCGAGGGCGTCGACCTGCTGTCCGACATCGCCGACGATCGCGAGTTCGTCGAGAACCTGCTGGCTCAGATCGAGCAGTCCACGGGCGTGGTGGCCTCGCTGTCCATGGACCCCGAGTTCCGCGCTGCCGTGGTAAGCGGTCTTGAGGCTGCCGGCATCGACGCCGCCACCGCTGAGCGCGTGGTGGCCTATGCCGAGAAGAACGCCTCCCGCGACACCGACCGCCAGACCTTCCAGGCCATGGAGGCCCTGGTGCACAACTTGAACACCATGCACTCCCGCGCCGGCGCTCAGACGCCCTTCAGCTCGGTGAACTACGGCATGGACACCAGCCCTGAGGGCCGCATGGTCATCAAGAACATGCTGCTGGCCACCGAAGAGGGCCTTGGCTCCGGCGAGACGCCCATCTTCCCCGTGCAGATCTTCCGCGTGAAGGAAGGCGTGAACTACAACCCCGAGGATCCGAACTACGACCTGTTCAAGCTGGCCATGCACTGCTCGGCCAAGCGCCTGTTCCCCAACTTCAGCTTCCTGGACGCTCCCTTCAACGCGCAGTACTACAAGGGCACTCCGGAGACCGAGATTGCCTACATGGGCTGCCGTACCCGCGTGATGGGCAACGTGTTCGACCCCTCCAAGGAGGTCACGCCCGGCCGCGGCAACCTGTCCTTCACCTCCATCAACCTGCCCCGTCTGGCCATCCGCGCCAAGGGCGACCTGGATCTGTTCTTCGACCTGCTGGACTCCAAGCTGCAGCTGGTCACCGGCCAGCTGGACGAGCGCTTCGAGATTCAGGCCCGCAAGCATGTGTACAACGCGCCGTTCCTCATGGGCCAGGGCGTGTGGATCGACTCCGAGAAGCTGCTGCCCTCCGATGAGCAGCGCGAGGTGCTGAAGAACGGCACGCTCACCACGGGCTTCATCGGCTTGGCCGAGGCCTTGGTGGCTCTGACGGGCCAGCATCACGGCCAGTCGGCCGAGGCGCAGCGCCTGGGTCTGGAGATTGTGGGCCATATGCGCAGCTACTGCGACCGCATCTCCCGCGAGCGCGGCATGAACTACACCCTCATCGCCACGCCGGCCGAGGGCCTGTCCGGCCGCTTCGTGCGCATGGACCGCGCCCGCTACGGCGTCATCCCCGGCGTCACCGATCGCGACTACTACACCAACGGCTTCCACGTGCCGGTGTACTACGACATCTCCGCTTTCGACAAGATTGCCAAGGAGGCGCCCTACCACGCGCTTACCAACGGCGGCCATATCAGCTACATCGAGCTCGACGGCGACCCGACGGACAACCTGGAGGCCTTCGAGAGCGTTATCCGCTACATGAAGGACTGCGGCATGGGCTACGGCTCGGTGAACCATCCGGTCGACCGTGACCCGGTGTGCGGCTACAACGGCATCATCGAGGACGTGTGCCCCAAGTGCGGCCGCACCGAGGCCGAGCACCAGCAGCCCTTCGAGCGCATCCGCCGCATCACGGGCTACCTGGTAGGCACGCTCGACCGCTTCAACGACGCCAAGCGCGCCGAGGAGCACGACCGCGTAAAGCACGACGTGCCCGCAACGGACGAGGCTGCTGAGTAAGCGGCTAGAACCCAGCCAAGTCAGCAAAGAAGGGAGCCTTCGGGCTCCCTTCTTTTTGTATTGCTAGCCATATCTCGGATCTGAGAGGGGAAGGAGTACCGCCTAAATTTCACCTTCCCTTTACATTCGCCTTACGTGGTTCTCGCACGAGTTCCTTAGACTACGGTTCGCTGAAACAGGAAACGTGCGCCTAGATGCTCTGGGCGAAAGGCGAGCGGCGGCGCTGAGGCGCCCCGGTGAAGGAGAAGCAGTGCAGGAGTTGATGCAGATCGGACTGGGCCTTCTGGGCGGTCTGGCCATTTTTCTCTACGGTATGAACCTCATGAGCGGCAGCTTGCAGGATGCTGCGGGCGACCGCATGCGCTCCATTTTGGCAGCGGTTACCAAGAACCCCGTTATTGGCGTGCTGGCCGGTGCGGTGGCTACGGCCGTGCTGCAAAGCTCCAGCGCCACCACGGTTATGACCATCGGTTTCGTGTCGGCGGGCCTGATGAAGCTGCGCCAGGCCATCCCCATCATCATGGGCGCGAACATCGGCACCACCATTACGGCGCAGATCATCGCCTTCAAGTTGTCCGACTACGTGCTGGCCATCGTGTTCGTGGGCTTTGTCATCATGAGCTTGGCGAAGCAGCAGAACATCAAGCTGGGCGGCCGCGCCGTCTTCGGCTTCGGCCTGTTGTTCCTGGGCATCGACACCATGGGCGGCGTCATGAAGCCCTTGGCCACGAACCCGGTCTTCACCGACATGATTGCCGAGGTGGTGGGCGTGCCGCTGCTGGGCGTGCTGGTGGGCACCTTAATGACGGTCGTGGTGCAAAGCTCCAGCGCCACCATCGCCGTGCTGCAGAACTTCGCGGCTCAGCCGGGCATCGACGGGGCCAGCATTATTGGTCTGCACGGGGCCATCCCCATCTTGCTGGGCGACAACCTGGGCACCTGTATTACGGCGCTCATGGCTGCCATCGGGCAGTCGCGCGACGCCAAGCGGGTGGCCCTGGCCCACTGCATCTTCAACCTGTCGGGGTGCTTGCTGTTCGTGTGGCTCATCGGTCCCTTCGCCGGGGTCATTGCCGCCATCACGCCGGGGCCCGAGTTGGAGGTCATCGCGCGCCAGATTGCCAACGCGCACACGCTCTTCAACGTGTCTATGACCCTGATCTGGCTGCCCTTGGTGTCCCTTATGGTGCGCATGGTTATGGCGCTGCTGCCCGAGAAGCCGCGCCGGCCCCGCGATCCCCTGCACGATCGCGAGACGCCTTGGATGCCCGACGGCGCTGCGGCCTAAATACGGGCGCTCGTCTCAGAAGTTCATCAAGAACGTCACGCTTGCTTCGGGGGCGGCCGCAGGGCCGTCCCCCTCGTCGTACAATAGGCGATGCTAGCAACTGAAGGAGATCCATGGCCGATCAGCCCCTCATATTCTACGTGGAAGACGACGAGCACATTCGCGATTTGACCAGCTACGCCCTGCGCCAGGCCGGGTTTGCTGTGCGCGCCTTCCCTGACGGCTCGGACCTCATGGAAGCATGCCGCCAGGAAGCCCCCCAGGCGGTTCTCCTCGACATCATGCTTCCCGGCGTGGATGGGCTCGAGCTGTTGCGCCAACTGCGCGCCGATGCGGCTACCGAGAACATTCCCGTCATGATGCTGACGGCGAAGGGCACCGAGTACGACGCCGTATGCGGGCTCGATGCCGGTGCCGATGACTACCTGGCGAAGCCCTTCGGCATGATGGAGCTTATTTCGCGGGTCAACGCGCTGCTGCGTCGGGCCGCCCGTCCCGCGCCATCGACATCGCCGGTCCCCGCATCCGACGGGCATGAAGTCCCATCGCCTGATCGTGCCCCCTCTGCCGACGTCCTGCAGAGCGGTCCCATCGAGCTGTCCCTGGCGGCCCATCGGGTGAAAGCCCAGGGCCAGAAGGTTCCGCTGACGGTCAAGGAATTCGATCTGCTGCGCGTGCTCATGGAAAACGAGGGCCGCGTGCTGACCCGTGATCAACTGCTGGAAATGGTGTGGGACGTGCTCTATGCCGGCGAAACTCGCACGGTGGACGCCCACGTGAAAACCTTGCGACAGAAGCTGGCTGCCGCTGCCCCAGGGGCCGAGCAGGCCATTGCCACGGTGCGCGGCGTGGGCTACGTGTTCCAGGGGGAGGGCCAGTAATGGCGCCCTTGAAGGAGGCCATGAGCCTCTCGGGGCGTATTTTCCGCAGCGTTCTAGCCTTTGCCCTGGTGGGTATTGTGCTATTCTCGGTGGTCATTACCGGTATCTTCTACGTCTCGCTTGAGCACGATGCCTCGGCGAAGCTGCTGGCCCAGGCCCATCGCGCCGCAGCGGTGCTTGATGAAGAACCCGTCGACGCGCGGCCGGCCGTGCTTGCCGAGCAGTTCGACGGAGCGGTGCGCTATACCCTCATCGATGCCGGCGGCGCCGTGCTGTTCGACAGTGCCGCCCCCGCAGAGGGTGTTTCGTGGGAGAATCACGCCGACCGCCCCGAAGTGCGCGCGGCGTTAGAAAGCGGCGAAGGGGCCACCAGCCGTCACTCCACGACGCTCAACGCCGATACCCTTTATGCGGCGGCCCCATTGTCGAACGGCTCGGTGGTGCGCCTTGCTGAGACGCGTGCCTCGCTTATTGCGTTCTTCGCCACCGACTTGATGATGCCCGTCGCCTTGGCGCTGCTGGCGGCCGTGGTGCTGGTGCTGGTACTTTCGCGCCTGCTGACGCGCCACTTGATGCGACCCCTCGATAATTTGGACGTGTCATCGCCGCTGGACAATGCGGCCTATGCCGAAATGCAGCCCTTGCTCGAGCGCATCGATTCGCAGCAGCGTACCTTGCGCGCCCAGAACGAGGAGCTGGCCCGGGCGGAAAGCCTGCGCCGCGACTTCTCGGCCAACGTGTCCCACGAGATGAAGACGCCGCTCCAGGTTATTTCCGGCTATGCCGAGCTTATGGCCAACAACATGGTTCCTCCCAAGGAGGTGCCGCGCTTCGCGGGGCTCATCTACGAGGAGTCCCAGGCTATGCGCGCGCTCATCAACGATGTGCTGGTGCTCTCGCGCCTCGATGAGTCTTCGGGCGATATTGCCCAGACCGGCCCCGTCAATCTAGCGACGGTGGCCGAACGCGTCGTGCATCGATTGGCCGCGCCGGCCCACGAAGCCGGCGTGGTGGTTTCGCTTGAGACGGTGCCCGTGTGGGTTGAGGGCAGCGAGCTCTTGCTGGAGCAGATGATCTACAACCTGGTGGAGAACGCGGTGCGCTACAACCACGAAGGCGGCGCCGTGCACGTGCAGGTAACCGAGGAGAGGGGCGAGGGTACCGCGCTTATGGGCGAAGAGGGAACGGCGCAAGGCCGCGGCCGCGCGCGAGACCCCGAAGACGGCGCGGCGCTCGGCGAGGGAGATGTTGCGGCCTCGGCAACGGCCGCAACGCATCTCCTCCGGGTAGCCGTCGTGCGCGTAAGCGATACGGGTGCGGGCATTCCCCTTGAGGCCCAGGAGAAGATCTTCGAACGCTTCTACCGCCTGGACAAAAGCCGTTCCAAGGAGACGGGCGGCACAGGCCTGGGCCTGGCCATCGTGAAGCACGCGGCCCTCTATCACGGTGGCGAAGTAAGCCTGGAAAGCGAAGAAGGCCAGGGCACCACTTTCACGGTACGGCTGCCCCTGAGCTCCTAGTGCGTTTACCAGTTGGAAGGCTTTTCCAGCGAGAAGGTGGTGGGCTGCCACTCCACGATGGCGCCGGCGCGGCGGGTGGCCGGCACGTCGATGAGGCGCTGGTTCGAGGAACCGCACCACTTCAGCTCAAGAGACTTGAGGGATTCGACGAAGGGACCGTCTACTAGGACGTCGATGTGCTCCAGAAGGTGCTTGACGGCGGCGTCGTTGCGACGGGCCAGGTCTTCGTACAGATAGCCCGTATAGCACCAGATGCCGTAGCCGCGCTCTTTCAGCGCCTCGGCCAGAAGACCGCAGGGACCCGGCTGCTCGAAGGGCTCGCCGCCCGAGAGCGTGACGTCGTGCACGAGGCCGTTGGCCTCGATGTCGGCCAGCAGGGCCGGCAGCCCCAGCTCGGTGCCACCGCAGGCCGGCTGGCTGTCGGGGTTGTGGCACCCGGGGCATCCGTGGGAGCACCCTTGCACGAACACGGCATAGCGCAGGCCCGGGCCGTCCACAATGGAGTCGGGCTCGGTGCCGTACAGGGTGATGGTGGCGGTTTCGAAATCCTCGACGCGGCGAGCAGAAGACTCGTCTGCGGAGGAGCTGTTGTTTTGCGTAGTATCCATGGCGCCATTGTAGCCCAGGGCCCGATGCGCAACGGTGAACTGTTGCCGACCCACAAAGTCGGCACGAATACGTAAGACGCCGACCGCAGAGCCGGTGCTCACGGTCGGCGTCGGGAGATTTCAAGACCTACGGCACGGCGTGGCGCGGATGCAATAGATCCAGGAGACGTTCTGCCCGCCCCGCCCTGCGGGCGGAGCTCTGTGTCTCTAGGCGTTTTCGGTCTGCTGTCGTCGGCGGCGGATGGCGACAGCTGCGGTACTGGCGAAGCCAAGGGCCGCTAAAAGAGCAAGGGTGGTGGCAGCCCGATTCTGCACTGAATCGGACAGTCCGCTGCTCAGGGCGGTTTCGTCGTCAAAAAGCGCAACGGAAGCGGGGCCAGATCCTGTCGATCCTGGCCGACCCTCGGTCGTTGCCCCTACGACTGACGTTTCACCTGCAAGAGAGATCTGGGTAGCCAGAGCGCTATCGGCTCGGGAAATCAGCGTGGTGAACGCACTTCTCTGGCGATCGGCAAATGGCGAATTCGCGGCATGGTGCAGTGGAAGTCGAGAGCCGGCGCCGTCGGGCAGCAGGGTCGATCCCGAAGCGCCTCCCGGCCCAAGTATTCCGACATTTCCGGGGGCTCCGGGGTGTGTTGTCTCGGTTCCTGGCGCAAAGACTCCGGGGCTTGTGTTGCTTCCTGTGCCGCCGGGGATGCTGCCGTCGGTGCCGGGCGTCGTGCTGGTACCGGGAGTGGTTCCCGGTGTCGTAGGCGTTGCCGGCTGGGAAGACTCGGTCGGCGTGGGTGCGTCGGGTTCCGCCGGCTGACCGGGCTTAGGAGTTTCTGGCTCTTCGGGACTGATGGCCGCGCTCTTCTTGAGCACGAACAGATAGCCGCTGTCGTTGGTATAGCCGATATGGCCGGCTGCGTCGAGATAGGGGGAGGCCATGGTGTAGTTCTGGCGTGCGGCAGCCGGCTGGTAGACACGATGAGCCTGAGCGCTGCCCTCCTGGTAGCCATAGAGACAACCCGTGGCGTCATTGGTGGTGAAATACAGGGCAAGGCCCTGATCGCGCACGGTCAGGGGATGGCTTTTAACCTCGCCGGGAAGAGCCGTCCCGTCGGCGTGGGTGATGCGGCGGGTAACGGTGAACCGATCAAGATCGATTTCGGCCAGAACACCCTTACCGCCCAGCGCGCCGCCCACATAAGCCGTAGATCCCACCACGGCCGGCGTGGAGGTGGAAGTGTCGGCAAAGGACAGGGACAATCCCCGCCGCAGCTGGCCCGAGCTGTCAACGGAAAAGCGATGAAACGCTCCGTCGCGCGAGACCAGGTAGCAGGTGCGCCTTGTGCCATTGACCCCGCCCACTACTAAGGTGCTGCGCAGTGGGGAAGAGCTAAGGGCCAGGGTGCTCACTTCCAAGCTCAGGTCGGGGCGGTAGGCGTGAACGACGCCGGCATCGTCGCCGATAACGTAGGCGCCGCCCACCAGGGCGCCGCCAGCCCAGTAGTAACCGGCGCGCGGGTTGGTGATAGCGCCGCGCAGCTTTCCCGTGCGCACGTCGAAGGCACGCAGGGTGCCCCGAGTGCTCATGCCCTTGCGATCCAGCTTCTCGGCCGTGGCCAGGTACACTAAACCGTTGGCCACGGTGGGGGTGGATAAAGTCTGGGCGCCTTCCAGCGAGGCGGGAACGTACCAGAGCGTTTCAAGGGTTGAAGCAGAGAGGGCCTGAACAGCCCCTTCGGCCAGGGGAACGACGATGATGCCACTGCCGTAGGCAAGGCGGCAGGTGGAATTAATGGCTCCCGCCAACCGCTTGGTGGTGCGCGTCCCGTCTTCGGCCACTACGGACAGGGTGGCACGTTGAAGATCAGCGCCTGAGACGAGGAAGGTGCGCTGGCCGACCACAAGGGGATCGGAGGTATAGGAAACACTCAGGCTGCGGGAGGCGAAAGAGGCGCTGCGCAGCGTACGGAAGAGCGCCGGCGCTTCGGACAAAAGCACGGGATCGAAGGCTTCCTCTACCTCGGCGGCAACCAGGGGCGTGTCTGCTGAGGCGTTTGCGATGTTCCCCTGGGCCACTACGGAGGCATGCTCGGTGAAGCCCTCCCAATCAAGGGCCAGATCGGGATGGTCAGCCTCGATATTCGCCTCAGGGACTTCGACTGGCTGCTCCTCGCCGCTTCGATCCAGGTAGCGCAGCTCAATGACATCGCCGTCGACCACTTCGTAGTCGTCGGCATAGACGTCGGCGTAGCGGCCATTGACGTAGAAGGCCCAGTAGGACCGCGGGTCGTCGAAGGTGGCGGCCAGGGTGCGTCCCGCCTGATTGGTAATGCTGTAGGGCAGCCATCCCTCCTCAGTCGAGGCACCCATGCCGTGGGCGGAAAGCAGGCGCGAGAAACAATCCCAGGCCGACCATGACTCGTCGGCAGCGAGCTCAAGCACGGCCGCCGGCACCCAGGCTTGAGCCGCGAAGGCCTCACCGTCTTCATGCTCGGTGACGCCGGTGATGGAGGCGGTAACCGTGCGCACGGCGGGTTCCTGGCCACCGGATGGGTCGACGGTGCCTTCGGTGCCCTTCACCACGAAGGTGGCTTCGACCGGTTGGCGGTACAGCTGGGCCAGCAGCGGCCCCCACGTGGGATCATCCTGATAGCGTTCGAAGTAGTCGGCGAACTTCTCGGAGGAGAGGCAGCTGCGCACGGTGATGGTGCGATCATAGGCAGGGCGCGTGACCAGCAAGTTCTGGTGTGTGACCACGTTCTTGTCCGAGGACTCGAAGTACTGGTTGTCGTCGGGCACCGCGCTGTTCGTGACCAGCTGGGGAACAATGCCGCCGACGATGGCCGAAGCCTCGTCGTGAGTGCGCGACCAGAGCAAGCTACCGTCGCTGGCGCGCGATACCTTGAAGAAGTAGTCGAGGTTGTCGGTGACCGCGTCGGCGCTTTGGCCGCGGGAAATGGCCTCGAAGTAATGGGCCTTCGCCTCCTCCATAAGGGCTATTTCGTCCTCAAGGGCCTGGCGGCTGACGGGCTCCACGGTAACGTCGTACACCTTGATGGCGCACACCCAGGGTCGCGCCCGCTCGTAGACTTTGACGGTCAGCGTGGTAGTGGCCGCGTCGCCCTCAAGGGGTTGGAACACGTTGACGCGGTAGCTGTTGACGGACAGCAGCTCCTCGTTGCCGCTTTCCACCAAGAACGCATAGTCGTCGTTCACGCCAAAGCCCGGAAGCTTGAGCTGGGTGGAGGTGGGGGCGACGAAGTCGTCGGTAACGGTGACCGCCGTCTGGCCCACCGCCGTCAGCGCTTCGGTGCGTGCGGGATTCCACAGCTGGTAGCGCTCATCGATCTTGCGTTGGAGCCGTTCCTGATCGGTGAGGGTGGGGTCCCAATCGGCGGCCTTCAGGGTGAAGCGATAGGTTCTCGTCAGCGAGGCCGTGGTGGGGTTACCGGTAGCGCCGTCGTTGAAGAAGAACGTGCCCGTCAGCGTGATGTCGCGGTCGTTGGCGGGGCGGTTGGCAATGACGCCGTCGTCGCCCACGTAATAGTTATCGAGGCCCGAGGTCGCCCAGGAAGCGGTGACGAAGGGCGAGGTGATAGCCGTGGCCAGCGAGGGATCGGCCAGCACGCCGTCGATGGCACCCGAGCCGGTGGGAAGATTCAGATTATGGGTGACGGTGGATGAGGTATCGCCCTCGGTGAACAGGGAAGCGCCCACAGCGGTGGCGGTGGGTTCCAATATCTCGTTCTGAATGCGCGCCTGGTCCCAGCCAAGGGCCACGGGTTGGGACGGGCTCCATTCGAGGGAAGCCTCGCCGCAGGTAAGTTCGAACGTGACGGCAAAGGAGGAACCGTAGCCGTCTGGCTTGGTCACCGTGGTCGGGGAGACAACGGAGGGATTGTAGAAGAAGTAGGAGATAGCGCCATTGGCCTGGTCGTTTGCCGTGGAAAGGGCGGCGAAGGCGCCGTTGCGCACGGCATTGGCGGTTTTTAGGCGCAGGGTAATGCCCTCCAGGTTGAAGTCGGCCAAGGTGGCCGCAGTCTGCAGCTTTTCCTGAACGAGGGTGGTCAGGTTGCTATCGCGGGGGCTTTCCGGCTCGGGAGCCCATCCATTCGCGGCCGCGTCGCGCAGTAGTTGCACGGCCTGACGTACGCGCACTTCGTCGGAGGACAGGTCGAGCGGTCCCACCTGGCCCACGGAGTGTACGTAGGAGCCTTTTTGCGTGCGGGCCGACACTTGCAGGTAGCAGCCGTGGAGCGACCAATCAGGGGTAAAGTTGTCCGCCGTTGCGCCGAGAATGGGCAGATAGGATCCTTCTTCGCCCGTTGACGACACAAACCACTGCCAGGCAACCTGGGACGAGGTGATGCTGTAGTAATAGGTAGGACCGCCGTATTTGGCTTGGGCCGTCAGGGTTTCACCCGCGGCGCAGGAGCCGCTCATGACGATGAGCGTGGGCTGCGACGAGTAGAGATACGTGTACTGGACGGGCTCCGAGGAGAAGCTTACCGCTTGGCCGGCCGCGTCGGTGCCGGTAGCGGTAACACGTAGGTACTTGCCGCCGTAGGTGGAGGAGGTGGAAGTAAAGGTGGCAGCGGTGCCTCCGCTGTAGCTGGCGATGTTCGTCCAACGGGCGCCGTCCGAGGAGTACGACCACTGGTACTTGACGTTGGTGGGCTGCTGCAAGCTGGCACCCTGGGCCACCGCGGTAAGCGTCTGGCCCGACTCGGGAATACCCTCGATGGCTACACCCGTGAGCGCCACGGGAAGGGGGTGCACGGTTAGGTTGCCGGTGTAGGTATAGGAAGACGACCCCTTCGTCACCTTGGCAGTAACCACGACGGAGGTGCTGTCTGTGATGGGTAGCGTCACTTGGCCCGTAGCGCTGATAAGCGCCTCGTTTTTGCTGGTCCACGTAACCGTGGAGCCATTGGCGCCTTCTGCGGGAAACGCCAAGTCGCAGGGCTTGTAGATGTTCTTGTAGGTAGTGTTGTAATAGCTTTGAATGAGCTGGAAGTCGGTGTTGGCGCACAGGTAGTCGGAGAAGACGATGGCTCCACTAGCCTCTGAAGTGGCGGAGCTCTCCTCGTCTCCCCTGGCCGTGACGCGCACCATGCGGCCCTTCCACCCTTCGGGGCTGGCCGCCACGTAGGAGTTGGGAACCGTCCAGGTGGCGGCTGTGGCGCTCGGAATGTCGATCCACGTTCCAGCGGCAGCGGACTCGGCACTCTCCGCGTATTGCCACTGGTAGGTCACGTTGGTGGCGGTCTTGCCGTTGGCGCCCAAAGCGGTGGCGGTCAGCTTGGTGCCCGTTACCAGCTCGCCCTCAGGGAAGGAGCCGTCGGGAGCGGTCAGGGACACCGTAGCGATGGGATTGCTGGCCGGGTGCACCTTGATATCGAAGGTTTTCGTGGCGGTGGCGGTGCCGATGCGCAGGGTGGCGGTCAGACGTACCGTTACAGCGCTGGCGGTATCGGGCAGGGCTAAGGAGCCGTCGGAGCCAATGACGGCCTCATTGTTGGAGGCCCAGGTGATAGCGGCTTGGTTCAGACCTTGGGAGGGCAGCTCAAGACGCTTCACCGTCGCAAAACTATCGGCGGTGATGTCGTCGGTGACAATGTGCAGAGCCTCTTTGGCCTCGGTCACCAGCAGGGTGTCCGATTTGACGATGGGCCCGACAACATTCGAGGTAGCAGACGAATTCTGGTCGGCAGTCACAGAGGCGCGCAGGTACTTGCCCACCAAGCTGTCGTTTTGCGGAATGGTAAAGGTGGAGCCTGTGCCGGCGGTGGCGAGAGCCTCGAAAGGCCCCGCTGCGTTGTCAGACACCTCCCAGGTGTAGAGGGCGCCCGAGGCCTCCATGCCCGTGGCGCCCAGGGCAATACCGCGCAGGGTAACGCCGGTTTCAGGAGTGCCAGTAATTTCCAGCGTTGCCACGGGCACCTGGTAGAAGGAGCCGTTCGTGCAGGTGGGCATGCCGTAGCCGTTGGCGCCGACCAGCCAATAATCCACGGACGTATTCGCAGGAGTAGGCGAGAGCGTCTTGGTGGTCTGGCAGTTCGTCAGCGTCGCGCGCCCGGAAGAGGATGACGCGTAGCCGATGATGCCGCCCGCATTGCGGTTTTTCACGGCGGTGATGGCGCCGACGTTCACGCAGTTGCGATACGTGACTTTCGTTCCGCCCGTCGAGTAGCCGGCAATGCCTCCGGCGTATCCGAGGGACGAGGCCGTGGTGGTGACGGTGCCCTGGTTCGTGCAATCTTCCACGGCACCGCTGTTGTGGCCGATGATGCCGCCCAGGTAGTTGGCGGTGCCTGTGACGGTGGCGAGGTTGGTGCAGTGGCGCACGGTGCCCGTGTTGGAGCCGACGAGCGCACCCTGGGAATAGCCCGAATAGCCCGAATAACTCGATCCTGTAGTGACGACGCTGCCGGCTAACGTGAGGTTTTCGATGGTGCCGCTATTGCTAGCGAAGAGGCCCTTCTTGTCGCCTGATGCCAGCTTCAGCTCCACCGTAAGCGTGTGGCCGTCGCCATCAAAGGCGCCCGAGAAGCTGCTTTTGGGGGCCAGCGCGGTGCCACGCAAGTCGAAGTCGTTGCACAACTTGGCCGAGGCGGCGTTCGTGGTGTAGCTGCTGAAGAACCACAGTACCTCATCGACGGTGGAAAGCTGGTAGACACCGTCCTCGTCCTGGGCCGGCACGCCATCGGATTGTGCAGCCGGTGTTTCAGCGGAGGTTGCAAGGGGCTTCGGCGCTTGGGATGCGCTGGGGTCGGAAGCCGTCGAGAGCACCTCTTCCCCTTGGCTCGGTTGATCGGCGAGGGATGCTGTTGCGCCCGCTTCGGCGACTGCGTCAAGGTTTTCCGCCTCAGCCCAAGCAGCACTGGGCGTCAACGAGAGAATGAGGAGAACGCTCAACAAAAGAGAGAGCCATTGCTGCGCCCGCAGCGCAGCAGGGCGCCTTAAGGGCGCACGGGATTGTCCGACCATGCGGAACACCTACTTCCAGGGCTATCGTGCGACAGGCAGGTATTCCGACTTCGCCTCTTTTGGGAGCATTCGGCGTGCAACCGCCGGCGCCGACCTTGCGCTTCTTCACGCTGCTCTCGGTGGTTCTGACGAGAACGAGCGGCCCGACAGCAAAAGGATCCAGCGCGGTAATGCCCCATCAGCTTTACGGTTCCTGGTAGAGCGGAGGATTCTCACCTCCATTCCCCTCAGCCGTGCGGCCCCTTGCCGCCCGACCGGCGCGGTGCCCCGCGCAACCCATCAATGCCAATGGCCTCATTCTACCACCTGCGATACCGCCCCTGGGGAGGGTGGCCTGCGGGTGGTCTATCTGCCTATCCCGAATTCTCATATTTCGGAATAGGCCCCTCGCAGGCGGATGGCCACCATGCAGGCCTAACGAGGCGCAAGGTCGCAGCCTCGGGGAAGGATGATCCGCGGGTGGCGCGTCTGCGTTTCCCGATGGCGAGCAACGATAACCCAACAGCTTACAGAAGCCGCTATGTCAAGACTTCACGGCGCCGATGTTTTGCGTATACTAAGGGCAAGTCCTGTTCCCGCCCATCTTTGCGATGGACCGACGTTTTTACATGAGGGAGCTTTAGAAGCTGGTGAAACGGAGATTCGTATCCGTTGATACGAAAGCCGGGAAGCCAGATGCGAGCACCCACCTTTTGAGGTGGGTTCATCCTCAGGCGGGGGCAGGATTTGCTTATGCTTGCGCGGGCTTTTCCTGTTGAGTGCCTGCCGGAGCGCTCGTCTCCTCGCTCTTTCCCGTATCGCCCTTACTGCCGCTGTGCTCTGAACTGGGGCCACTGCCCGTGGCAGAAGCGCCGCCTTGCGCACCGGCCGTCTGAGGCACGGGTACCAGCACGCCGGTCTCGTCGGTGGGCACCAGCACCGGGGCCGTGCCGTGGTCTTCCCCGTCGGCAGTCAGCGAGCTCATGGCTTCTTCGATAAGGTGGTTGTGCACGTAGGGCGCCACGGCGCGAATAGCAGCATCGGTGGCGTTGCTGGCTTTGCTGGCGTCCGTAATGGTGAAGCTGAGGGTGCCTTGGAAGCCCTTGTCGGTAATGGCGCTGAAAGACACGCTCGGCCCCTTCTTAATTTTGCTCACCCGCGAAACCGCCTTTTCGGCGGCGTCCTCGATGTGGTGGGCCGTGGCGGTGAGCCGTTCGCTGTTCGTGGTGACTACCAAGTTGATGGACACGTCGTTCAAGGGCGAGAGCTTAGCCACGGCAGTGGAGGTCATCAGCGAGTTCGGGATGTTGATGTGGTTGCCGGAGCTGTCCACGATAGAGGTGTAGCGCCAGGTGACGTCCTGCACCACGCCGGACACGCCGCTCGGCCCCATGCGAATGTTATCGCCGGGCTCCACGCTGCGCGATACGCTGACCTGCAGGCCGCCCAGCAGGTTCGACAGCGTGTCCTGAAAGCCCAGGGACACAGCGATACCAACGACGCCCAAGCCGGCAATCATGGCGTTGATGTTCACGTTGAAGCAAATGGACAAGATGCAGGCAATGCCGAAGATCCACACCACGGCGCGCACCAGGTTGATGAAGATAGAGCTGGACGGCAAGAGCGTGGTCTTCTTCAGGATGCGCCGCATGAAGGCTACGGTCACGCGGCAAATTAGGAACGTGATGGCGCAGATGATGACCACGCCCAAAAAGGTATTGAACCAGTCGGCGTGGACGAACTTGTCGAATATGTTGAACCAATCGGGCATGACTCTATTATAGAAGCGGCTCCCTCAACGAAGCGAGGGAGCCGCCATCTTCACCGTTTTGTTGCAGAAAACCAGGAGGAAGACCCTGCGCCTTCTGCTGAGCGCCCAGGGCGAGCCTAGGCTTGGGCGCCCTCCGTGGTGCCCGCGTCTCCGCCGTCGGCGTTGCCGTCTTCGCCCGCATCGTCGCCATTGTCGGGCGTGGTGGGCTCAGGAGTGGGGGTGGGATCGGGCTGTTTGGGGCCGTTGCTGACCGTGATGGTGATGGTGGCACCCGGCTCGGCCGTGCCCGTCTTGCTTTGGTTGATGACGGTGCCGGCGGCATCGTCGCTGTCGGCATACTTGGTCTTCACCGTGAAGCCAGCGTTCTGCAGCGCTGTGGTGGCCGTGCTCTCCGACTGACCGACGACGCTGGGAATGTCGGCCTCGTTCTTGCCCATGCTCACCGTAATGGACACGGTGCCGCCGGGCTCGATGGGGTCGTTCAGCGGGTTCTGCTTGAAGACGGTGCCTTCGGGCTTGTCGGAGTACTCTTCGTTCACGTCAACGCCGAAGCCGGCATCCTGCAGCTCCTTCTTTGCTTGGTCGAGATCCATGCCGATGACGTTGGGAGCCTTCGTGGTTTTCGGACCGCGAGAGATGACGTATTCGATGGTAGCGTTGGGATCGGCCTTCTCGCCAGCGGACGGATTCTGCGAGATGATGAGCCCCTCTTCCACGGTGTCGGAGTACTGGCTTTCCGATTGCGCCACGTTGAGGCCCTTGGCCGCGGCCGCTTCCTTGGCGGCCTCGGGGGTCATGCCGGTAATTTTAGGAACTTCCACCTGCTCGTCGCCTTGGGAGACCAGCAAGTTGATGTTCGACCCTTTCTCCGCTTCGCCGCCGCTGGGGTCTTGGCTGATGACGCAGCCTTCCTCAACGCTCTCGTCGTAGCCGAAGCCGATGGTGCCCACTTCGAACCCGGCTTGGCGAATTTCCGTGGAGGCCTGGTCCACCGTCTTGCCGGTGACATCGGGAACCGCGACCATTTCCTTATCGCCGGCGCCGGCGAAGGCCCACACCAGGCCACCGATAAGGGCAATGGCCAGGACGGCGGCGATCACGGCAATGATGATGGGCTTCTTGTTGCTTTTCTGGGGCCCCTGGTCGCGGAAGTTGGTGGCGGGGAAGCTGCCTGTCGAGGAGGGCGAGCTGGTGTTGCCGCCCACATAGGGCATGGCCTGGGTGCCGTCGGTGAGGGGCACGGTGGCAGCGGCGCCGCCGACTGCGCCCATGACGCGGGTTTGCGCTTCGGTGAAGCTGTTGCCGCGGCCCAAGTTGAGGGGGCGGCCAGCCAGGTAGTCGTTCAAGGCCAGGCGCATGTCGTTGGCCGTGGCGAAACGGTCGGCCGGGTTCTTCGACAGGGCCACCATGATGATGTCCTCGAGGGCCGGATCGATGTCGGGGTTCACCGAGCTGGGCGGGACGGGATCGTCCTTCACCTGCATCATGGCCACGGACACGGCGTCGGGGCCGTCGAAGGGCAGCTTGCCCGTGGCGGCCTCGTAAAGCACCACGCCCAGCGAGTAAATGTCGCTGGCGGCGGTGAGGTCTTTGCCCTGGGCCTGTTCAGGGGAAATATAGTGGGCGGTGCCCAGCACCGCGGAGGTTTTGTCGTTGACGGAGTTCTTAGCGCGGGCGATGCCGAAGTCCATCACCTTCACGTTGCCATCGGGCTGCACCATGATGTTCTGGGGCTTGATGTCGCGATGGATGATGTCCTGGTTGTGGGCCACGGTAAGGGCCTGGCATACCTGGGAGCCAATTTCGGCCACCTTGCGCTGATTGATGGCGCCGCGCTGCTGGATAGCGGTTTTCAGATCGGAGCCGCGCACGAACTCCATGACGATGAAGTAGGTGCCGTCCTCGTGGCCCCAGTCGTAGACGTTCACAATGTAGGGGCTCTGAAGGTTGGCGGCCGCAGCGGCTTCCTGGCGGAAGCGCTGGGTGAAGGCCGGGTCAGCGGCGAACTGCGGCAGCATGACCTTTACGGCCACCACGCGCATCAAGGTGTTGTCCTGGGCCCGGTATACCTCGGCCATGCCGCCGATACCGATACGGTCTTTGATTTCGTAGCGGCCCGCGAGGACCTTGCCCGTCATTGTTGCCTGTCCGGTCACCTTGTTACTCCTTAAAGTTCCATGCTCTGGTGGGTTTGCAGTTTGTTTTGGATGCGAACTCGCGTGAGTTTGATCATTGTACTACAGCGCCCCCGTCACTTCGAGAGCCGTTTCCAACACGTCGTGTGCGGCGGCGGCACCGGCGCCCGATTCTCCGCGCTCGATGGCCACGGCCACTACGACCTTCGGGTCGTTCGCCGGGGCGAGGCCCACGAACCAGCTGTCGTCATCGCCGTCGCCGCGCTCGTGGGTGCCGGTCTTGCCGGCTACGGCCACGCCGTCGATGGCGGCTCGTGAGCCGGTGCCGTCGGTAACGACGCCCTTCATGATCTCGATCTCGCGGGCGGCGGTGTCTTTGTCGATAGCCTGCTTCAGCTTGAGGGGCATCGGCGAGAAGCTGCGCTCGCCGTTGGCGTTGTACACGCCGTCGACCAGGTAGGGCTGCATGAGCGCGCCCTCGTTGGCGATGGCGCAGCCCACGAGGCACATTTGCATGACCGTGGCCTGGGGGCCGGCCGGGCTCTCGTGCTCGCCCACGGGCTCGCCGCAGGCGGCCCAGGCTGTTTCCCAGGTAGTCATTTCCTCGGGATCGGGCATGAGCGAGGTGGCCAAGGGCAACGGGAAGTCGATGTCCTCGTTGAAGCCGAAGTTGCCGGCCATCTGCACGAGCAAGTCGGCACCCAGCTGAACGCCTACCTGGCCGAACACCGTGTTCGACGAGTACCACATGGCCATTTCCAGCGTGATGCGGCCGTAGTTGCGCTTCTTCACGTTCGTGACCGGGGCGTTGCCGATATCCATGGTGCCCGGCGAGTCGTACATGGTATCGGCCGTGGCCACCCCGTCTTGCAGGGCCGCGGCCAGGGTGACCATCTTGAAGGTGGAGCCCGGGGCGTAAAGCGCCTGGGTGGCGCGGTTGAACAGTTCCGAGGAGTCGCTGCTGTTGTCGGAGGCGGCGGTGAGCAGCGCCTCGTAGTCGGCGGCGTCGAAGGTGGGCGAGGAGGCCAGGGCCAGCACGGCGCCGGTTTCGGGATTCATCACCACGCAGGCACCCACCTGGCCTTCCAGCACGTTTTGCGCAGCGCGCTGGATGGTGGCGTCGATGGTGAGCGTGACATCGTTGCCCTTCGTTTGGATGCCGGCCAACGAGTTCACCACATCGGTGAAACTGGCGAAATTCTGCTCGCCGCGCAGCGTGTCGTTGTAGGCGGCCTCGATGCCGGCTGAGCCGAACTTCTGCGAAGTGTAGCCCACGATGTGGGCAGCCAGGGTACCTGCGGGGTATTCGCGCTTATAGGTGCCGTCTTCTTGGCGCACCGACTGGGCCAGCACGGTGCCGTCGACGGTGGAAATGGTGCCGCGCTCCATGGTGGCCTCGCGGGCCATGGTGTGGTTGTTGCTCGGCATGTTCTGGTACTCGGGGGCCTTGATGACCATGAGATAGGTGAGGTTGGCCACCAGCACGCCGAAGAGCACCGAGTAGATGATCATGGTGCCGGTGAGGCGCTTGCCCAGGGCCACGCGGCCCAGCACCGAGTTGGTGCCATGGGAGCCGATAGTACCCGTTTGGCGCATTTCGGAATCGACGCCTGTGCCCTCGTCGCCGCAGCGCAGCAGGCAGCCCACAATAATGAAGCTGGCAATAAGCGAGGAGCCGCCTTGGCTGATGAAGGGCAGGGTGATGCCGGTCAGGGGGATGAGGCGCGTCACGCCGCCCACAATAATGAAGGCCTGCAGCACGATGATGGAGGTGAGGCCCACGGCGGTAAACGAGCTGACATCGCTTTTCGCCCGGGCCGCCGTGACCACGCCGCGAATGGCGAAGCACAGATACAGAAGCAGCACGCCAGCGGCGCCCATGAGGCCCGTCTCCTCGGCGATGACCGGGAAGATGAAGTCGCTCTCGGCGACGGGGATGCCGCCTTCGGCGATGGGGTTGCCGCCCATGCCGCGGCCGATGCCCTGGCCGAACAAGTCGCCGTCGGCCAGCGAGTAGATAGATTGCACCAGCTGGAAGCCGGCGCCCTGGGCGTCGGCGAAGGGGTCCTGCCAGATGGCCACACGGGCCTGCACGTGGCCCATGAAGGAGTACAAGGCCACGGCGGCAATAACGGCCAGGCCGATGGACACCACCAGGTACAGTTTTTTACCGGTGGCCACGTACAGCATGATGACGAACACCGAGAACAGCACGAGGGCCAGGCCCAGGTCCTTCTCCAGCACCACCACCACGAAGGCGAGCGCCCACATAACGATAAGGGGCAGCAAGGTGGGTAGGCTCGGCAGGTTGAAGGGACCCACTTGCCAGGTGAACACCGAGAGCATTTCCCGGTTGGCCGCCAGATAGGCGGCGATGAAGAACACGATGAGTATCTTCGCGATTTCGCCGGGCTGGAACGAGAAGGGGCCGATGGACAGCCACAGCTGGCCGCCGCCGGACTCGTGGCCGATAACGGGCAGCATGGGGGAGAGCAAGAACAAGATGCCCACCACCATGAGGGTGTATTTGTAGTTGGCCAGCTTATCGAGGTTGCGCACCACGGCCAGCACGAGAATCATGACCACGACACCGGCGAAGAGCCACACCACCTGGCTTAAGGCCTTGTCGGGTAGAATGCGCGTGACAAAGGCGATGCCGATACCCGACAGTGCGAAGGCGATGGGCAGCAGCGCCGGGTCGGCGGCGGGGGCCAGCTTGCGCACAGCCAGATGGGCCACGAGAAAGCTGCCGAAAATGCCGAGGGGCACCGCCAGGGTCTCCACCGACAAGGTTTGGCCGCCGGTGACCACCAGCATGGCGAAGAGCACAATGACGATAGGCGAGGCGATGAGCAGGAGCAAAAGCTCGATGTTGCGTCGGGACATGGTGCACCTCCTAGGCCGTCGGGTCGGCCGAGGGGGTTGGAGACGGGGAGGTGGTGTCGGCGTCGTTCGAGCCCGCCGAGGAGTTGGCCGCAGCAGCGTCACCGTCGGAGCCTGTGGCCTCGGTGGCCGTGGTGCCGGCAGCGTCCGTCCCGTTGGCGCCGGTGTCGGGCGTGGCGTTCGGGTCGGTAGCCGTGCCCTCATCGTTGCCGGCGGCGGCCGCTGCCGCAGCCTCCTCGGCGGCTTGGGCCGCGGCTTGCTGCTTCTCGGCTATTTCCGCCTCGTAGAGTTTTACCAAGTTGTCGGCATCGGCGAGGCCGTCCACGCGAATGCCCTCCTCGCGCAGGCGATTGGCCGTGCCCGGCTGCAAGTCGTCCACGGCGATATCGGTAACGCGGTCGAGGGTGGAGAAGCTGAAGCCGAACAAGTCTCCGGGAACGCCCCGATAGACGGCGACTTTGCCGTTGTCGTCGGCCAGGTAGGCCGAGTTGGACACCAGGTAGTTCAAGCCGAAGCCGGCGCCCACGAGAATGGCGGCCAGCAGCGCGACGAGCATGATAGCTGTGGCGCGCGTGCGGCGCGTCATCTTGCGGGTGCGCTGTTCGGCCAGGCCGGTGACGTCTACCACGATGACCGTGGTGTTGTCGTAGCCGCCCAGGGAATTCGCCTCGTTAACGAGCTGAGCCGCGCAGCGCTGCGGATCGGTGGCGCTGTTGAGAATGGCCTCGATGCGGTCGTCCTCGAGCATGGTGCACAGGCCGTCGGAGCACAGCAGCAAGCGGTCGCCCGTCTCCACGTTGAGCTCGAAGAGGTCGGGCTCGGTGCGTGGGTCGGAGCCCAGGGCGCGGGTGATGACCGAGCGCTGGGGATGCACGCGCGCTTCGGCGGGGGTGATCTGGCCCGCCTCGATAAGGTCGGTGACCAGCGAATGGTCGCGGGTGAGCTGCTGCAGGCGCCCGTGATGCAGAAGATAGGCGCGCGAGTCGCCCACCTGGGCAATGACGAGTCGCTCTTTATCGAGGATGGCGGCGGTGCAGGTGCAGCCCATGCCGGCGCGCCCGACGCCTTCGCGAGCGGCCTTGATGATGGCCAGGTTGGCCTCTTCGACCGCTTGGCCGAGGGCGGCCGCATCGGCGGTGCGGGGCGCCCGCTGGGCCACCACGTCCACGGCAATTTCCGAGGCCACTTCACCTGCGGCGTGGCCTCCCATACCGTCGCACACCACGTAGAGCGGGGGCGCTACGACCAGGGAGTCCTCGTTGTGCTCGCGCACGCAGCCCACATCGGTGCGGCTGCCGAAGGTGGAGTTGGCTTTCCGTCGCGTGCGGGCCATTACTCGTACCTCACACGGATATCGACGTCGCCGATGGTGACGAGGTCTTTATTGCGCAGGGCCACCGGCTCGTGGATGGCGCGCCCGTTCACAGCGGTGCCGTTCTTCGACCCCAGGTCCTCGACGAAGAGGTTCTGGCCCATCAGCTGGAAGCGCGCGTGGCGTCCTGACACGTAGCCGGCTCCGATGACGATGTCGGCGCCCGGGGAGCGGCCCACAATAACGGGGCCATGCACGGCGATGGACACGCCGCGCAGCTCTTTCGGGCCGTGCTCTACGGACAGCGTCCAGCCGCGCTCTTTCTTACGGGAGCCTTTCACCATGCCAATGCCCGTGCGCATGATGGCGAACAGGAAAAGGTAAAGGAGCGCCACGAAAAGAAGGCGCGCGATAAGCAGGACGAGATCGATCACCGAATAACCTCCAAAGCCGCGGGCGGGCTAGATGAGCTGGAACTCGAGGTTGGTGGTGCCCATGACGATGCGGTCAGCATCGTTGAGGGCCACCGACTTGATTTGGCGTCCGTTGACGAAGGTGCCGTTGGTGGAGCCTAGGTCGGTGAGGATCCACGCGCCCGACTCGTCCTGGCGAATCTCGCCGTGGACGCGGGACACGTTGATGTCGGGGATGACGATGTCGTTCTTGGATTCGCGGCCGATGGTCTCGGCGCGGCCGGGCAGCGTGAAAGCGCGGTCGTTGGTGATGTCGTAGATGTAGGCCTGGCGGGTTTCAGGCTCGGGCTCGTCGTAGCCATCGCTGTAGCCATCCTGCACCTGGCCGAACATCATGGTTTGCGGCTCGCCGCCGTTGTCGTAGCCATAGCCGTCGTCGTAAGCCGGGGCGGCCTGATAGGGCTCCTGGTAGGCCGGCTCCTGGTAGCCGTAGTTGGCTGCCGGGGCGGGCGCGGCGGGCGCCGGAGCGGCAGCGCGGCCGTTCTGGGAGCGCATGAGGCCATAGCGTGCGAACTCTTCCTGGCGCAGCTGCTCCACCAGGGGAGAGGCCACCATTTCGGCGATGACGTCGAACTTGCCATGGCGCAGATCGTCGTCGACGATGAAGCGCACCAGGGGCTGGCCGTCCATGACCAGGCCGTGCTCGGCGGCTTTGGCGGACAAGTAGGTTTCGGTCTCGCCGGCCAAGGTGGGGTAGTAGCCCAGCAGGCGGCGGTCGTCATCGGGATTGACCAGAACGGTGTAAAGAGTGGGGGCGTACTGCTTGCCTGCGCCGACCATTTTCTCGCGGCGCATCTGCTTCTCGGCCTTCTTGGCAATTTGGACCGGAGAGAGCGGCGCGGCACCCATGCGATCGGCGGCGCCTTCCACCGTGTCTTCCATTTTGCCCTCGAACCTTGAGAGGAGTCCCATGTGATTCTCCTTGTTTCTACCGTGTTTAAGCTACGTTCAAATGCACAACCGCATATTTTGCCATAAACCCTGCGCCTTTCTGTCAACAAGCCGCCAACCTTACGCAATCGTCACAGCGAGAGGACCGGGGCCGTTCCGCCGCCTGTGCGCCCCTCCGGCATCCCGCTTCGGGTATGCGCCGATCCGCTGGCTCGGCTTGCTGGAGGTTCCGAGATTGGGCGGTTTGGTTCCTTTCCAGCCGTCAAAAGGGAGGGGTTTGGTAGCGAGCGTTCGAGAAAGGCCAGGTCGCATTCTGCTCCCCTCGACTGCGCGGGAGCCAAACCGCCCGATCTTGGAACGTAAGTGGCGTAAAGATGGAAACGGGTTGATAGCAGGTCAATTGATAAGGGTGGAGGTCGGCTTATGCCTTGGTAGCATGAGCGCGCGAGGAGGTGCCCCATGGCTACATTTCAGGACTTTGTGAAGCTGGCGAAGATCAGCATGCAGGACAAGACGTCCCATAAGCGCATGAACGAGATTCTGCGCATCATGCACCAGTACCACGTGCTGGCCGGCTTAACGCCCGAGCGTGCCGTAGAGGTGTTGCAGGCCTTGGGTCCCACCTATGTGAAAATTGGCCAACTGGCCTCCAACCGCTCCGATCTGCTGCCGAAAGAGTATTGCGACGCCTTTGAGAAGCTACGCGATGATGCTGACCCCATGCCGTTCGCCACGGTGGTCGAGCAAATCGACAAGGCCTACGGGGCCTCGTGGCACACGGTGTTCGCCTCCATCGACCCCAATCCGTTGGGTGCCGCCTCCATTGCCCAGGTGCACAAGGCGGTGCTGCTCGACGGCACGGTGGTGGCGGTCAAAGTGCGCCGGCCCGGCGTGGCCGAGTCCATGGCCGAGGACATCATGCTCATGAAGCACCTCATTGCCACGGGCGAGCTGGTCAGCAACAGCCACCGCGACATTCTGCTTTCCCTGGAAGGCTTCGTGGAGGAAATCGAGCGCACCACGGCCAACGAGGTGAACTTCACCATCGAGTTGAACAACCTGGTGCGTTTCCATAAAGAGATAGAAACGGAAGAGGGGGTCACCTCGCCGGTGCCCTATCCCGCGTACTCCACCGATTCAGTGCTGGTCATGGAGTTTGTGCAGGGCATTGAAATTTCCGACACGGCGAAGCTGCGGGAGCAGGGGGTGGACGTGGAAGCCCTGGCGCGCCGCGTGTGCCAAAGCTACGTGACCCAGGTGCTCGACAACGGCTTCTTCCACGCTGATCCGCACCCGGGCAATATATTAGTGCGTAAGGGCGAAGTGGTCTGGATCGACCTGGGCATGGTGGGCAGCTTAACGGCCTCGGAGCGCATGCTGGTGGGCAAGGTGTTCACCGCCGTGGCCACGAACAGCGCCTACTTGCTTATGCAGGCGCTGACGGGGCTCGTCCATGTGGTGGGGCCCGTCGACCACGGTGCGCTGCTGGATGATCTGGCCCGCCTGCTTTCCGAATACAGCACCGCAGAAATGAAGGACATCAACGTGGGCATCGTGCTCACCGAAGTGGTGGAGCTGCTGCGCAGCCAGAACATGGTGGTTACCTCGTCGGTGACCATGCTGGCCCGCGGCTTCGTCACCATCGAGGGGGTCATCGCCCAGGTGGCGCCCTCGATCAGCGTCATCGAAATTGTGTCCAAGCACGTCATTGCCCAGCAGGGCAGCCCGAAGAACATTGCCCAGCGCATGGTGGATCTGGCCATTGCAGGCACCGAATCGGCCGAGGCGCTGGCAAAACTTCCCACGCAGCTGTCGAACACGCTGGAGATGATCGACCGCGGGCAAATCAAGGTCAACGGCGACGTCGATGTGTCGTCGCGGGTGCTGGCCACGGTGTACGCCTCGGTGGGACGCCTTTCGCTGGCGCTGCTGTCGGCGGGGCTCTTCCTGGGTTCTTCCATCTTGTGCACTACCAGTATGCAGCCGCAGTTCTTGGGCGTGCCGTTGCTGGGTGTGTTGGGGTACCTGGGGGCTTTTGTGCTGGGGGTGTATACCATCGTGCGCATCATGGCCTCGCGCCATCGTCTGCTGAACAACGAAGAGCCGCGCTAGGGGGCGCGTGAGCCAGACGGGTAGCACGCGAGGAATACGTGCGATGGGGCGGCTCGGGCCGTCGAGCTGCAGCGCGTTTGTGCCAGCTGGTGTCGCGGCACGCGAAGGGGCAACGCGATCCTTCATGGCTCCCCGCGCCGAGCTGCTGAAGCGTTGAGCCGCAGCGCGGGGATGAGTGATGGCTCGTAACGTGGCGTCTACAGCTGGTGGCCTTTCAAAGGGCTGGTGGTAGAATGAAGCCGTCTTTCATATATATGAGCAAATAACTAATTAATTTGCTCTACCAGGGGAAAGGTGTTGCCATGTATCAGAAGATTCTTGTTCCCTACGACAAGTCCGATCCTGCGAAGAACGCCCTGCAGGCGGCGCTCGATTTGGCCGCGGGCGTGCCGGATGCCACCATCACCGTGCTTTCGGTGGTCGATTGGCATGACTTCAACGCCGAAACCTTCCGCATTGCCTCCCGTATGTCAGGGGTGCTGGGCGATTCTCTGGACATGGACGCCATCGCCGAGGTGGAAAGCGAAGCCGTGAAGGCCGACACCGACGCCATTGCCGCCGACATTGCCCCGCTGGTGGGCGATACCGCTGGCGTCGAAATTGCCGTGGTCAACGGCTCGCCCCACGATTCCATCACGGCCTATGCCGACGAGGGTGGCTACGACTGCATCGTCATGGGCCATCGCGGCCTGGGCGCCGTGCGCGGCATGCTGGGCAGCGTGTGCTACTCAGTGCTCCACAAGACCAACGTGCCCGTTCTGATTGTGAAATAAGATGGGTAGATCAGGCGGAGGCGGAAGCTTCGGCGGAGGTGGCGGAGGGTTTTCCGGCGGCTTCGGCGGGGGCGGTGGGTTTTCTCGCGGCCCCAGCTCAGGCGGTCGCTCAGGGGGCCCCAGTTTCGGGGGAGGCCGCTCAAGCGGACCGAGCTTCGGTGGCTACCCTGGTGGTTACTACGGCGGCGGCTTCGGCGGCAGCAGCTTCTGGGGCGGCTTTCTCGGAGGCCTGATGGGCTCCAGCCGGTCGGGCGGATCGGGCAGCGGGGGCGGTATCCCTCCCCAAATGCCCCAAGGTCCGCAGCAGCCAGGGCCCGGAAACAACGGTCAGCCTGGCTCTCCGCAGGGCACATCGCCGAACAGCGGTTGCGGAACGATCTTCATCATCGTTGCCGCCTTTATCCTCGTCGTGTTTCTCGGCATGGCTCTTTTCGGGGGTGGCTGTACGACGAATTCGGTGGCGGCTTCGACGGTGGAGCGCACGGCGTTGGCGCCAGGTTCCGCCCAGGAAACGGGCTACTATACCGATGAAGACGGCGATTGGATTCACAACACGGCCGTTCTGCAGAAAGGCATGCGCCATTTCTACGAGGAAACGGGCGTGTGGCCTTACGTGTACATTCTTCCCAACGGCAGTGTGACGTCCACGGCGGAACTTACCGATATGGCCCAGCAGCTTTACAGCCAGCTGTTCAGCGATGATGCCCATTTCCTGCTTGTCTTCTGCGACAACAATCAGGGCGGATTTAACGCGGGCTACTGGGCGGGCAGTCGGGCGCGCACGGTTATGGACGACGAGGCAGCCGAGGTGCTGGCCGATTATCTCTGGGTGCATTACCAGGATGCTGCTTCTGAAGAGGAGGTTTTCTCCAACGCCTTTGCCGACACGGCTGACCGTATCATGACGGTTACGCCTTCGCCATGGCCGGTGGTTGCGGTGGCGGTTGCTGTCATAATCATCGCCATCGTGGTGTTTGTGCTGGTGCGCCGTCGGCAGCAGGCCAAGCAGCGCGAGGCCGAGCGCATGGAGCAAATCCTGAACACGCCGTTGGAAACCTTTGAGGATTCAAGCTTGGAAGACCTCGAGAAGAAGTACGCCGAAGCGTCATCGGCTCCGCCGGTAACCTCGTCGAAGCCCATCTCCGACGACCCCATTCAGCGCTAGGCACTTGGCTCTTTCGCAGTAAGGCAGCGCGGAGCGCAAGCCGCCCCAGCTGGAATCACCTTCGCTTTGTGTGAAGTTTGCCCCGGCCCTTCGGGCCACGACCAAGGCCGATAAGGCCAGAGAGGAGCACCCCCATGGGTATTCTCGATCGTTTCGCCTCCATCGTAAAGGCGAACATCAACGAGCTGTTGGACAAGGCCGAAGACCCCGAGAAAATGGTCGATCAGTACCTGCGCGAAATGACGGAGTCTCTCGCCGAGGTGCGCGAGGCCACCGCGGGCGTCATGGCCGAGGAAAAGCGCACGAAGAAGCTGGTCGATGACAACATGGCCGAAATGGCCAAGTACGAGGATCTGGCAAAGAAGGCTCTGGCTGCTGGCAACGAGGGCGACGCCCGTACGTTCCTGGCGAAGAAGCAGGAACTGGCCGGCCGCACCGAGGGCCTGACCATCGCCTACGAGGGCGCCAAGGCCAACGCCGATAAAATGCGCATGATGCACGACAAGCTGGTCAAGGACATCGAAGAGCTGAACGCCCGCAAGGCCACCATCAAGGCCAAGGCCGCGGTGGCGAAGACGCAGTCCAAGGTGAACGAGATGACCTCCGCGGGCGACCGCGCCGAGGGCGCGCGCAGCGCCTTCGATCGCATGGAGGCCAAGGCCGACGACATGCTTGAGCGCGCCAATGCCGTGGCCGAGCTGTCCGAGAAGCCGAAGGATCCCACCGAGGAACTGGAGAAGAAGTACGAGCAGGCCGGAGTTACCGCCGCGGTCGATGACGACCTGGCTCGTCTGAAGAAAGAGATGGGTCTCGACTAGTTCGCGCTAGTCGTTTCCATAGTCGCAGGGTCCGCTTTCGGGAGGGAAGGCGGACCCTGTTTTTGTTGGAGGGGCTGCATTTGGAGAGCGGCAGCAAGCTCTGGGGTCTTTGCAGGATGGTATCTGAGCCCTGCCTCGGTTACTCGCTCAGGTAATCCCAGAATGCCTGGGCTAGGGGAGAGAGGACTTCTCCCTTGCGTTTGACCAGGTAAGTGCCGAATACGCTGTCGTCGGTGATGAGGGGGATCAGGGGATACTGGGGGTCAATGGGCCGTGTGTCGCTCGGGGGCAACCCGAACATCAGAGCTTCGTGCTGGTGGGCGGCGCGCAGCAGCACGTCGAGGTTCGAGGCGGTCATGACGATGTTGGGTGCGAGACCGTGGTGCGCACAGAGATCGACGAAGTAGCGATGCAGATGGTCGCGCTTTCCGAAGGTGACGAAAGGCTCGGAGGAGACGTCCTCCAGGGTGAGCTCCGCTTGCGAGGCAAGGGCGCTGTGGGCAGGCACGTGCACGTAGGCGCCGGTTCGCACCAGAAGCTGATAGTCGAAATCGCCGAGGTACTGGGGCGCTGAGCCCACGAGACCCACCTGGGATTCGCCGGTTTCTACCATGCTGAGCGCTACGTCGGTAGGAGCGTTTTCCACGGAAATGAGCACGGGGGCAAACTGGTCGCTAAAGCGATCGATAAAATTGTCGGGCAGAGTGAGGGCCGCACCGGGCACAAGTGCGATGGAGAGTGAGCGCGGAAGATTCTGGGAATCGCGCGGTCCGGTATAGCGTTGTTCAAGTTCGCGAAACGATGCAACCACGGGGCGCGCATCGCTGAGAAGCGCTTCTCCCGCAGCGGTAAGGCGCAAGCTTCCGTCCCGTGTTTCGAAAAGAGGATCGCCCAACTCCTGCTCTAGGTTGTGTACGGCTTTGCTCAGTGCCTGCCGGGTGATGAAGAGCTCGCTGGCAGCCTTGGTGAAGCTGCCGCACTGTGCCACGGCGAGGCAATACTCAAGCTGACGTATGTCCACGATTCCCTCCCAATCGTCGTGACCACGTCGCATAATTATGCGCATGTTACTTATTATTTTTATCGTTTGACGTGGGGTTTGGCAAGCAAAAAACAGTTGCGAGACAGCAATCATAAACTGCTGCGTTAATGCCTGCCGCACCCTTATGATACAGCCTACCTGCTTGGAGCAGGATTCATCAAGGGCCTTGGCCGCATCTTGCGTTGATCTCGCACGCGGCGGACGTTTCGGAAACGTCCTTCTTCAAGGCCGAAGTACTCTGTGGAGGGAGTAAAATATGAGCAAAAGTCAGGGTTTTTCGCGTCGTGACTTCCTGAAGATCGGTGCGGTGGGCGCTGCCGGCGCCGCTGCGGCTGGTCTGGCCGGTTGCGCGCCGTCCGGCAACGAGTCCAGCTCGGGAGCCGTTGCCGGCGAGGCTACCGCCGAGGGCGGTGCCGTCAGCACCAACGATGTGGTCATCAAGCTGGGCGACCAGATGCCCAAGTGGTCGTTCATGGTGCCGCCCGAGCCCATCGCCGACGACCAGATCACCGAGACGGTTGAGAACGACATCATCATCGTGGGCGCCGGCATGTCCGGCCTGACCACGGCTGTGGCCGCCGCCGAAAAGGGCGGCAAGGTGACGCTGTTCTCGGCGTCGAGCGCCCCCATCAGCCGCGGCGGTTCCAACTACGCCCGCAACTCGAAGGTGATGGAAGAGCTGAAGGTGAAGCCCTTCGCCCCCTCGCCGTTCTATTACCATGAGATGCGCGCGGCTTCGTTCGCCATTGACCAGCGCAAATGGATGCGCGGCTACAACGAGTCCGAAGAGGCCATGAACTGGATGATCGATATCGCCAACGAGGCCGGCCTGCAGGTTATCCTCGAGCGCGACAACAACTTCGATCTTGGGCCCCACTATGCCCATGCGTTCTCGACCGAGGGCGATTCTTCCATGGTGTCCACGGGCCAGCAGGGTGCTGTGGAAGCCCTGGAGAAGAAGGCGCTGGAATACGGCGTGCAGATCGTTTACGACATGAAGGCCGAGCAGCTTATTCGCGAGGACGACAACAAGGGTCGCGTGACCGGCGTTATCGCCTCGAAGATGGACGGCTCCGGCTACACCAAGTTCACGGGCAAGTACATCGTGCTGGCTACGGGCGACTACTCCATGGACAAGGAGATGCTGGCCTGCTACTGCCCCGAGGTGCTGAGCATTGTCGGCTACGACCAGGCCGAAGTCGATTACAACACCAGCTTCAACATGGGCGGCATCTACGGCGGCGACGGCCAGAAGATGGGCTTGTGGATCGGCGCTGCGTGGCAGAAGGCCGCGGCGGCCCCCATGTACCAGGGTGGCTGGGGCGGCGGCCACGAGCCGCTGGGCTTCCACTGGGGCCTGAACGTGAACAAGAACGCCGAGCGCTACCAGCGCGAGGATGTGTCCGCGCCCTACACAGCCCATCACCTGATGTCGCAGCCCGACATGATGGCCTACGGCATTTGGACGAAGAACTATCCCCAGGCTATCATCGACCGCGGCCAGGAGTGGTACCTGTTCGGCTCCGACTACACGCTGCCGGCCAAGACCGCCGAGGAAATGATCGCCATTTGGGACGCCGGTGCGGAAGACGGCTCCTACTACAAGGCCGACACGCTGGAAGAGCTGGCTGCCCAGCTGGATCTGGACGTGAACAAGCTGAAGGAGACCGTCGCCCACTACAACGAGCTGGTGAAGGCCGGTGAGGACACCGACTTCTACAAGGATCCCACCTACCTGATCGAGATCGAGGAGACGGGCCCCTACTACGCTGCCATGAACACCTGCACGTTCATGACCATCATGGGCGGCCTGCGCACCAGCGCCGACATGGAGGTGTGCGACGAGAACGACACGCCCATCCCCGGCCTGTTCAACGTGGGCTGCATGGTGGGCGACATGTACGCCAATGAGTACAACTTCGCCATCCCCGGCAACAGCTACGGCATCAACTGCCTGACCTTCGGGTACACCCTGGGTCATCAGTTGGCCGAGGGCAAGTTCGAGTAAACAACGCAAGCAGGGGCCGGGCGACTGCGCTCGGCCCCTTAGCGGCTGCAGCAGAGCGCGGCCTGCTTGATCCGGTGACCCTCCCCATCGGTCAAGCAGGCCGCGCTTTTCGTTTTGTGGGAGGGGGCGGCTCTTGGGTTGTTGGTGAGGGGACTCACGCCATCTGCGCTACATCAATTAAAGAGGCGCCTGACGCTGTGCAATGGCAGCCGGTGCCCCGTCATGTCCGGGCGGCTTCGTGAAAGGAGTTGCCATGGACACACAGACCGTCATTGCGCTTTGCGACGTGTTCCTTGTGCTTATCGGAATCATCGGCCTCGTGTTGGTGAGGAGGGAGTGACGGACGGAGTTGGAGAAAGAAGAAGCCGGGCAACCGTCCAAAGTCTACCCGGCTTAAACACTTAACCAATGCCGCCCGGTTGTGCGGGGCACCATCGATTGCCTGCATTATAGCATCGACTTCTTCGCATGTGTAGACAGCGCGCCCTCAGTGTTGCTGATCCTTCGTATAGGATCCTTGTCTGACAGTTGCTGCCCGCTATGCCCCGGTGAAGAAGTCGTCGGCGCGTTGGGGGTCGAAGGTGGGGGTGTCGGTGCGGAATTTCTCGAACTGGGGGAGTAGGAGGTACTCCGGGACGAGGTTGGCGTATTCGGCCATGTAAAGGTCCTGCATGCGGGAGGCAAAGCCTTCCAGCAGGGCTGGGTCTTCCGCGTACACATCGAGACCCTTGTAATAGTCGGCCTTGTATTCGTCGAGCACGATGAACGGGTCGATGTCGTTTGCCAGGCATTCTTTGAACATGACCATGCGGCCGATGCGACCGTTGCCGTCCTGGAAGGGGTGGATGCATTCGAAGAAGTAGTGGAAGCCCACGATTTCGCGCAGGGTATGCTGCGACGCGTTTCCGTAGGAACCGAGCAGCCGCTCGACCTCGTCGGCTACCTGCGAGGGGGGCGTTGTGGTGATGCCGCCAACCCCGTTCGGCACGGTTTTCCACATGCCCGATGCCTGGCCTTCGACCCCCGCTTTCAGCACGCCGTGGTAGCTGAGCAGCAGCTCGGGCGTGAGGGGGTCGCGGGCCGTGTCGAGCATGAAGTCGAACAGCTTGAAGTGGTTCACGGCC
>CAJUFS010000014.1:48459-49849 GCA_910585575.1 uncultured Adlercreutzia sp.
CCCCGTGACGGTGCGCGTTTCGAAGATGGAGCGGGTCTGCTCCTCGGTGAGGGGGCTGCCTTCCATCTTGTTGGAGTTGTAGGCGAAGGCGATCTGGTTTTCCCAGTAGAAGCCGCGTTCAATGCCGGCGCGCCGCTGGTCTTGCAGCAGGGCAAGCACGTCGTCGGAAGAAGTGCAGGGGGTGGCGGCGCTGTCGTTCATGGGAGGGCATCCTATCCGTTGCAGAACAGGAAGCCTGATCGCTATCGGTAAGACGACCCGTTCAGAAAACGAAAACGCCCTCCGAGGAGGGCGTTTGCATTCGAAATGGTGCGGGCGAGAGGACTTGAACCTCCATGGGGTTGCCCCCATACGGACCTGAACCGTACGCGTCTGCCAATTCCGCCACGCCCGCAGGTGCACTTCAGCTTTGCCGAAAGAGCGTCGATAATCATACCTGACCAAGCGCGGCGATGCAAGAAGTTTTTTTCTACTCTTCTCGCAGAATGGTGTTCGCGGTCTCTTTCAGGGCGGCGTCGGTCATGTCCTCCTGACGGCGATCGGCCTTCTCAACCTCGCCGATGTGGGCCTTCAGCGGGCGCGTGGCCTCTTCCTTCTCGCGGTATTCGCGGTCCTTCGCCTTGCGAATCTCGTCGCCGACGTGGTCCTTTAGGTGCTTCAGCTGCTCGCGCTCATGCTCGCGGTCGATGCGGCAGTCTTCGCGGCTATCGGGTATTTCCAGGCTCATGAGAGGCTCCTTTGCTCGGGGGGTGCGCCGCGCGGAGCGACGCCCCGGCGACTTTGCTACGCCCCTACTTTAGCCCCGCCGCGGTTGCCTCCGCTTTTCCGACCCCATCCGTCAACGAATTGCAACGCCTTTGATCCCTGATCTGCTGGTGTCCGCGGCGCTCCGGCGGATGGGCGCCGAGCCGCTCGGTATAATGGAGCGCACGATACAAGCGCCGCCTCGCAGGGGAGTGGCGTTGGGCCCAAGGGAAGGCGACCCTCGTCGGCTCGCGGTGTCCCGGAACCAGTAACAGCAGAAGCAGAAGGAGGAAGCTCATGGCAGAAGCAACGCCGGTTGTCGGTATCATCATGGGATCGGAGTCGGATATGCCGGCCATGGAACCGTGCATGGCGCAGCTGGATGCGCTCGGCGTGCCCTACGAGGTGAAGGTAGCCAGCGCCCATCGCAAGCCGGCGGTTGTGCACGAGTGGGCCGAAACCGCCCACGATCGCGGCATCAAGGTGATCATCGCCGCGGCGGGTAAGGCGGCGCATCTCGGCGGAGTTGTGGCCGCGTTCACGCCGCTGCCGGTTATCGCCGTGCCCATGAAGACGAGCGACTTGGGCGGCCTGGACTCCCTGCTGTCCATGGTGCAGATGCCCTCGGGCGTGCCGGTGGCCTGCG
>CAJUFS010000015.1 GCA_910585575.1 uncultured Adlercreutzia sp.
TCTACACTATAGCCTACACTCTTTCCCTACACGACGCTCTTCCGATCTGCGAGAACTGCGGCGCAGGGTTGGAGAAGGCCGCCGTGAAGTACGCCATGGGCCCCAGCAGCTTCTTCGCGGCCACGGCCCCTTCCATGATGGTGGCATCGTAGCCAGCGCCGGCCATGAGCGAGAAACCGTAGGTACGCCCGTCCTCCAATGAGATTTCGCCCAGGTCGAAATCCATGAGCCGTTCTTCGCGCATCATCTTCGCCAAAGCATGGGGCTCGGCCGGAGAGGCCAGGTTCGAGGCCAGCAAGTTGGCGGTGCCGGCGGGGAAGGGAAGGACGGGGATGCCGGTTTCGGCCAGCACGTAGGCAACCGAGGCCACGGTGCCGTCTCCGCCGGCGGCCACAACGGCGTCGAAGTGCTCGGCGTCGTGGAGGAAGGTGCGCAGGTCGGTAGCGCCCCCTGTGGAGCGCACCACGATCTCGTCACCGTCGCGGTTGAAGGAGCGCATGAAGTCGTAAATCGCTCCATCGCCGAAGCCCGATGACAGATTATTAATGATGAGCAGTTTCACAGAATTCCTTTCCCTTGTTATCATGGGATGGTACTACAACCGAACTTATTCCAGAGAAGGACGACGGTGGAATACATTTCGAACCAAGAAAACCTCGATGCTTTTGTGCGGCGCGCGACTTCGTCCTCGGTGCTGGCCATTGATACCGAGTTCCTGCGGGAGAAGACATATTACGCGAAGCTGTGCCTGCTGCAGCTGGCTACCGACACCGAAGTGGCTATCGTCGATCCCTTTGCCGTTGACGACCTTATGGTCATCGTTCCTTTGCTGGAAGACCCGTCCATCATGAAGCTCTTCCACGCGGGTCATCAAGACCTCGAGATCCTTCATCGCGAATTGGGCGTGCTGCCCGCGCCATTGTTCGACACCCAGGTAGCGGCGGCGCTGCTGGGTCACACGCTGCAGATTGGCTATGGGCCGCTCGTGCACAGCCTCTGCGGCGTGGCCCTTAAGAAAAGCGATTCGTTTACCGATTGGTCGCGGCGTCCCCTGTCGGCCTCTCAGCTTGATTACGCGGCCGACGACGTGGTGTACCTGCCGCGCATGTACCGCATTATGGTGGAGCGGCTCGAGGCAAAAGGGCGCTTGGCCTGGCTCGACAACGACTTTGCCGCCATGGCCGACCCGGCGAACTACGTGATCGATGTGCGTCAGCGCTTCAAGCGTCTCAAGCGCGTGGGGCAGCTGAGCCGCCGGCAGCTTTCAGCGGCACGCGAAGTGGCCACGTGGCGCGAGGTGACCGCCCAGCAGCGCGATCTGCCGCGCAAGTGGATTCTCACTGACGAGCAGATGGTAGAGGCGTGCCGCCGTGAAGCGCGCACCATCGACGAGCTGTTCATGGTGCGCGGGGTGCGCGAGCGCTTGAGCACACGAGACGCGCGGGCCGTCGTTGCCGAAATCGTCACGGGCCTCGACCTTCCGGCCGATCAGTGGCCCGAGCTCGACAAGGCGCTCAAAAGCGAGCCGAACGTCGATGCCCAGGTCGATCTTATGGAGGCGCTGGTGCGCCAGCGCGCCAAGGAAAACGATATCGCGATGCAGACGTTGGCCGGACGCAGCGAACTTTCCCTGGTGGCCCGGGGCTACACCGATCAGGCCGACGTGCTGAAGGGGTGGCGCCGCGCCATGGTGGGGGAGGAGCTGCTGGAGCTGCTGGCCGGGCGGCTCGCTCTGTCTCTGGGGCCCGACGGCTTGGTAGTTTCTCCCATCGCTCGCTAAAGGTTTGTGAAGCGGTGCGGGTTACGTATCTTTCACGTATTCGCCCAAGGGCTGGCTCGTCCTTCGAACACTTGTTTATAATGGCTCCCAAATTAGAGCACGGTATGTGAGGAGTACAGCATATGATCAGTAACAGCTACTTGATGCTCATCGTGGTCACCTTGATCATCGGCATGGGCGCCCAGTGGTACGTCAACCACAAACTGAAAACCTACAGCCACGTGGCCAATTCCACGGGCATTACCGGAGCCGAGGCGGCCCGCCAAATGCTTGCCTATTACGGCATCACCAACGTGCAGATTTTCCGTGGCGGCCCGGGGCAGGATTACTTCGACCCGCGCAGCAACTCGGTCACCCTTTCGCCCGAGGCCTATGACGGGCGCACCATTACGGCCACGGCCACGGCGTGCCACGAGGTGGGCCATGCCTGCCAGTACGCCCAGGACTACACGCCCATGAAAATCCGCGGGGCCATCGTGCCGGCGGTCAACTTGGCCTCCAACGCTTGGATGTTCCTGCTGCTGGCGGGCATTGTGCTGAATTTGGCGGGCCTTACTACCTTGGCCATTGTCATGTACGCCGTGGTGGTGCTCTTCCAGCTCGTTACGCTGCCGGTGGAGTTCAACGCCTCTCAGCGCGCTATGGCCTATATGGGTCAAATCGGCCTGCCGGCCCAGGAGCGCAAAGGCGCCTTCGACGTACTGCGGGCCTGCGCCTTCACTTATCTGGCGGCAGCGCTTACCTCTATCCTGCAGCTGCTGTGGCTGCTCGGCCAGCGTCAGGAGTAACGAGCTTTGACGCGCGCCGAAACCGAGTATGAAACTGCGCCTTCCGGAGGCGCTGCTGAAGGGGACGCCGAGGCGGCCCTTTCGGTTTCTGCGGCCATGGGCATGGCGAAGGACGCCCTTGAGTCCGTGGTCGTGCGCCTTGTGGGCGAAGTCTCCGAAGTGAACGACAAGCCCGGCTACAAGGCGGTGTACTTTACCGTCAAGGACGAGAAGGCGTCGCTGCCCTGCATGATGTGGATGAACCGCTATCGTGCCGCCGGGGTGCCGCTGACGGTGGGGGCGCTGGTGGAGATGACGGGCCGCTTCTCGCTCTACGCGGCCAAGGGGCGTATGAACTTCGACGTGTTCTCCATCGCCCTGGCCGGCGAGGGGCAGCTCCGTTTGCAAGTGGCCAATCTTGCCCGCGAGCTGGAGGCGGCCGGCCTTATGGATGCGGCGCGCAAGCGGCCGCTGCCAGCCTATCCGCAAACCATCGGCTTGGTCACGTCACCGCGCGGGGCGGCGGTTCACGATGTGTTGCGCACGCTGCGCCGCCGCTACCCCTTGGCGCGCATCTTGTTCGCAGGCGTGCCCGTGGAAGGCCCGGGTGCGGCCAATGCTTTGGTAGACGGCTTGGCCAAAGTGGTGTTCTCGGGGGCCGAAGTGGTGCTTTTGGTGCGCGGCGGCGGCTCGTTCGAGGATCTCATGCCCTTCAACGATCGGCGCCTGGCTCGCACTATCGCCGCCTGTCCCGTGCCGGTTATTACGGGCATCGGGCATGAGCCCGACACCTCCATTGCCGACATGGTGGCCGATGTGCGCGCTTCTACGCCCACGGCCGCTGCTGAGGCCGTGGCTCCCGCTGTCGAGCAGATAACGGCGCGCCTGGATGCCCTGGCAGCGCGGCTCCATAATGCTCAGCAACGGCGTCTTGACCAATTGGGCTTGCGGCTGGAGCGGGTAGCCTCCCTGCCGGTATTCCGCGAGCCCCAGCGTCTGTTCGATGCCGAGGCGCTGGCCTTGGACGATTTGGCGGGACGCTTGACCTCGGCGTTGCCGGCAGCGCTGCGCGAGGATGGCCAGCGCCTTCAGCAAGCCCATCGCGCGCTCGAGCGCTTGGGGCCGTCACTGTGCGGCCCTGCGCGTCAGCGCACCGCCGAGGCGCAGCGGCGCTTGCTCTACCAGGGGGAGGCGCTTCCCGAGCGCTTCCGTGCGGCAGTTGCGCTCTCTGCGGCGCGCCTGCACGATCTCTCGCCCTTGACGGTGCTCAGCCGCGGCTATGCCATTGCGCGCACCGAAGGGGGAGTGGTGGTGCGTTCGACAACGCAAGTGACCTCGGGAGACCCCTTGTCGGTAACCGTGGCCGATGGCGCCATCAAGTGCACGGTGGACGAGGTTCAGCCGGATCCTGCCCAATCGTAGAAGTGAAAGGATGATTATGACCGAGAGTATCGAAGAGTCGACAGTCGCCTTGGTGCCCGTCGAGGAGCTCAGCTTTCGTGCGGCCCTTGACGAGTTGGAGGCCATTGTGGCTGTTTTGGAAAGCAACACGCTGGAGCTGGAAGACAGCTTGGCCCGCTATGAGCGCGGGGTGGCGCTCTTGGGTTCGCTGCAAAAGCGCCTGAACGCCGCCGAACAGCAGGTTGAGGTGCTGATGGGCGAGCTGGTGGTCGCTCCCGACGACGAGACCCAGGACACCACGCTCTCGTAACATAATCGGCGAGCGGGGCTCCATTCGCCGAAACCCCCGCGCTGCGCCCTGCTTCGCCTGCGGCTTCCTCCTACAATGATCTAATACTCATGATTAGGAGGTAAGTCAGTGAACGTCCTCGTCATCAATGCTGGTTCCTCGTCTTTGAAGTACCAGCTCATCAACGTCGAAACTCAAGACGTCCTCGCCAAAGGCATCTGCGAGCGTGTCGGTTCCCATGAGGCCTTCCACAAGCATGGCATCGACGAGAACGAAGTAGTGCACGACACTCCCATGCCCGATCACAATGCCGCCATGGCGTTGGTGCTGGAGGCGCTCACCTCGGGCTCGACTAAGGCCATCGACTCTCTCGACGAGATCGACGCCATTGGCCACCGCGTTGTGCAGGGCGGCAAGTACTTCGATCGCTCGGTACTCATCGACGACGACGTCATCGCCAAAATCGACGAGCTGGCCGAACTGGCTCCCTTGCACAACAAAGCCGCGCTTATGGGCATCGAGGCTTGCAAGCAACAGATGCCCGGCAAGCCCATGGTGGCGGTGTTCGACACCTCGTTCTTCCAGTCCATTCCGCCGAAAGCGTTTATGTACCCGCTTCCCTACGAGCTGTACGAGAAGCACGCCATTCGCAAGTACGGCGCTCACGGCACCAGCCATCGCTACATCTCCGAGCGTGCCGCCGCCTTCATGGACGAGCCGCTGGAGGATCTGAAACTCATCACCTGCCATCTGGGCAACGGCTGCTCCATTTCCGCCATCGATCACGGCGTGGCCGTGGATACGTCCATGGGTCTTACGCCGCTCGACGGCCTCATGATGGGCACGCGCTGCGGTGCCGTCGATCCGGCCATCGTCCCCTTCATCATGGAGAAGGAGAATCTCACCACGGCCGAGGTCAACGACCTCATGAACAAGAAGAGCGGCCTGCTGGGCATCTCCGGCATTTCAAACGACCTGCGCAGCGTGCGTCAGGCTTCGGAAGAGGGCGACGAGCGCGCCCAGCTGGCCTACGATATGTACTCGAACTCCGTGAAGAAGTACATCGGCCAGTACATCGCCGTCATGGGCGGCGTCGACGCCATCGTGCTCACGGCTGGCGTGGGCGAGAACTGCGACAAGATGCGCCGTATGATTTTCGCCGGCTTGCAGCCCCTGGGCATCAAGATCGATCTTGAGAAGAACAAGCTGCGCGGCCACGAGCGCGAAATCTCCACCGACGATTCCGCCGTACGCATCGTGGTCATCCCCACTAACGAAGAATATATGATCGCCCGCGATACCTACCAGCTTGTCAAAGAAGACGGTATGGGTCTTTGATGTTCCGCCGTTGCTAACGCAACGACGTTCACGCCGACGCTGCGGTTCCGACAGGCACCTGGCCTTGCCCCTTGTTTTCGCCACGGTGCGTACCGAAGTACGCTTGGGCGAAAGGCGGGGCAATTCCAGGCACCTGTCGGACCCTCGCTGATTTCCTTAGGCGAACCTAGGTTTTAATTTGCTTAAGAGACCCTTCGGGGTCTTTTTTGTTGGTTGCGGAAAAGTAGGCCGAACGGGACCGGGGGCTCCTGCCGGGGTGTCTGAACACCAAAAGAAAAGGAGGCTCGAAGAGCCTCCAAAGTTAATGCATGAGGGAGCGCAGCGCCCGAGCCGAAGGCGAGGTAGCGAAGCGGCTCCCCGGAAGGAGCCCCCGGCCCCGTCCGACCGGACAAGCGGCACCCGCTCTCAGCAGACGCTAACAGGGCATTGCCAGCAGTTACTTGTTCTGCGCCTGCACTGCCGTGATGGCCACCACGCCTACGATGTCGTCGGCCGAGCAACCGCGGGACAGGTCGTTTACCGGGGCTGCGATGCCCTGGAGGATGGGGCCGTAAGCTTCGGCGTTGGCCAGGCGCTGCACCAGCTTGTAGCCGATGTTGCCGGCGTCGATGTCGGGGAACACCAGGACGTTAGCGCGGCCGGCCACGGCGGACTCGGGGGCCTTGGCGGCGCCGATTTCCGGCACGATGGCGGCGTCCAGCTGCAGCTCGCCGTCGACCACCAGCTCGGGCGCCAGTTCTTTCACCTTCGCCGTAGCCTCCACCACCTTGTTGGCGTCGTCGTTCTTCGCGGAGCCGTAGGAGGAGTGGGAGAGCATGGCGATGACCGGATCGGCGTCGTCGATAAGCGAGCGCCAGGCTTTCTCGGCGTTGATGGCAATTTGGGCCAGGCGATCGGCGTCGGGCTGAACCTCCAGGCCGCAGTCGCTGAACAGGAAGGTGCCGTTGTGACCCAGGTCGCAGTTAGGCACGTTCATGACGAAGAAGGAGCTGACCATCTGAGCGCCGGGGGCCGTTTTCAAGATTTGCAGGGCAGGGCGCAGCACGTCGCCGGTGGAGTGGCAGGCGCCGGATACGAGACCGTCGGCTTCGCCGTCCTTCACCATCATCATGCCGAAGTAGAGCTCATTGTCCATAAGGGCCAGGGCGTCCTCGACGGTCATGCCCTTGGCCTTGCGCAGCTCAGCCAGCTTCTCGGCGTAGCCTTCGCGCATATCGGAGGTCAAGGGGTCGATAATGCGGGCGCCTTCCAGGTTGTAGCCTGCAGCGGCAATGTCGTCCACGTTGCCGAGGATGATGAGGTCGGCCAGGTTGTCGGCGAGAATTTTCTCGGCGGCCTGAAGGGTGCGCACGTCGTTGCCCTCCGGCAGGACGATGGTCTTCTTGTCGGCTTTGGCCTGGGCGATCATGGTGTCGAGAAATGCGCTCATGCACGGGTCCTTTCTCCTTAAGCGGATGGCATGTCTTTATGATAGCGGGTGGACAACCGTCGCAAGCGGAGACATCGCCCCGTAGGTTCATATATTCGGTTTGTATGTGAACCTTCTTCATCATCAGACCTGACTCGGTAAAATATCCTTCGGATTTGAACAAGGCGGCGCCGGTAAGGCGCTGTGCTGGCAGGCTAACAACAGGGGGAGAGCCCTTATGGCAGTGAACTATGCCGATTTTCGCGATATCGCTATTGACGACTACGATGCCGTGGTGGTGGGCTCCGGCTTCGCTGGTGCTGTGACGGCCCGTGAGCTGGCCGAACAGGGCGGCATGAAGGTGCTTGTCATCGAGAAGCGCGCCCATATCGCCGGCAACATGTACGACGAATACGATGAGGCGGGCATCCTGGTGCACCGCTACGGCCCCCACATCTTCCATACGAACAGCCAGCGCGCCTACGAGTACCTCAAGCGCTTCTCGGCCATGTCCTCCTACCAGCATTGCGTGCTGGCCGACTGGTTCGGCACCTATATGCCCGTGCCTTTCAACAAGAACTCTATGGAGATCGCCTTTGGCGACGAGAAGGCAGCTCGTCTTATCAAGAAGCTCGTGGACACCTTCGGTGACGAGCGCAAAGTCACCATCAATGAGCTGCGCGCCCAGGAAGATCCCGAGCTGCAGGAAGTGGCCGATTTCATCTACCAGAACGTCTTTCTATACTACACGCAGAAGCAGTGGGGCCTTACTCCCGAAGAGGTGGATCCGTCCGTGACGGCTCGCGTGCCGGTGTTCCTGTCCCGCGACAACCGCTACTTCCAAGACACCTACCAGGGCATGCCCGAGGACGGCTACACGCGGCTCTTCGAGAACATGCTGGGTCACGAGGGTATTACCGTTTGCCTGAATACCGAGGCCGAGAGTGTGTTCGAGCTCGTGTTCTCGGGCCGCGAAGAGGACGCGCCGCTGGAGGCAATCCGTATTAAGGATCGCGAATTCGAGGGGCCGATCGTGTACACTGGGCCGCTGGACGAGCTGTTCCTCGGTCGGTTCGGCCGCTTGCCCTACCGCTCCCTCGATTTCGTCTACGAGACCTTCGACGAGGACTACCACCTGCCCTGCGGCACGGTGAACTACACGGTGACGGAGGATTACACGCGCATCACCGAGTTCAAGTGGCTCACGGGCCAGCGCGGCGACAAGACCACCATCATGAAGGAGTACTCGCGCGCTTACGAGGATCCGGCCACGCAGATTCCCTACTATGCCATCATCAACGACGACAACGATGCGCTGTACGAGCGCTACCGTCGCCTGACCGACACCCTGCCGAACTTCCATCCGCTGGGCCGCTTGGCGGAGTATCGCTACTTCAATATGGACAAGGTGGTCGACGATGCCCTGACGGCTTCTCAGCGCATTCTGGCCCTTTGCGACGGGCTCGACCCCGAGGCCGTCGATGCTGTCAGCGGTGCGACGACTCAGGCATCCTAGGAGGCTTCATGAAGACGATCACCTTCGCTGTGCCCTGCTACAATTCCGCGGCTTACATGGACCATTGCGTTGAGTCCATTCTGGCCTGCGGTACCGACATCGAGATTTTGCTCGTCGATGACGGCTCCACCAAAGACGATACCGCGGCCATTGCCGATCGGTGGCAGGCGGAATACCCCGATATCATTCGCGCCATTCATCAGCCTAACAAGGGCCATGGCGGCGCGGTGAACACCGGCTTGGAGAATGCGACGGGGTTTTACTACAAGGTGGTCGACTCCGACGACTGGCTCGATGCCGAGGCCATGCAGCCGCTCATGGAGTATCTGCGCTCCCAAGTGAACGCCCCGGTGCCCTGTGACATGGTGGTGGCCAACTACGTCTACGAGAAAGTGGACGAGGGTGTGCAGAAGGTCATGGGCTACACCAACGTCTTCCCCGAGGGCTACGAGTTCGGCTGGGACGAGGTGGGCACCTTCCTGCCCTCCCAGTACCTGCTCATGCACTCGGTGTACTACCGCACTGATATGCTTCGAAAAATGGGGCTCAAGCTGCCCGAGCACACCTTCTACGTGGACAACATCTTCGTCTATGAGCCGCTGGTGTACGTGCGCACCATGCGCTATTTCGACGTAGACGCCTACCGCTACTTCATTGGCCGCGAGGACCAGTCGGTGAACGAGAAGGTCATGATGGGCCGCATGGACCAGCAGCTGCGGGTCACGCGCCAGATGATCGACAATGTGGACCCCCAGGCGGTGCGCAACCGCCATCTGCGCCACTACCTGCGCAACTATCTGTCTATGATGATGTGCATCTGCTCGGTGTTTCTGCGCATGCGCGGGGGAGAGCAGGACGAGGAAGACCTTAAGGACATTTGGAACTACCTCAAGGAGCAAAACCCCTCGCTCTATCGCCGCGTGCGCACCAATGTGCTCAACATCAGCACGAATCTCCCTACGGAGCTGGGCGGCAAGATCGGTCTGAAGGGCTACCACATCGCTCAGAAGATCTTCAAGTTCAACTAACGGCGCGGAATTTCTAACGGCGGTTCGCTTGGTAGAGCTCCAGCAAGCCGCGCAAAGCAAGGGTCTGGTCGACGGTGGCCTGATGGGTCATGAGAGCGGCGATGGCCTCGGCGCCCTGGCCGATGAGCACGAGCGGCGTGGTGTAGCCCGCTTCCGCCCAAATCATGTCGATAAGGCCGTCGATGCGGGCCACTTCTCCCATAACGATGCCTGCCTGCATGGCCTCGGCCGTGGTGCGGCCGAGCAGCGTTTTCGGGGCCCGCACTTCCACGGCAGGTAGCTGCGCGGCGCCACGGGCCAGCGCCGCGGCCCCCAGGTTCATGCCTGGGGCAATAATACCGCCGCGGAAGGCTCCCTCCTTGTCCAGCAGCTCGAAGGTGGTAGAGGTGCCCAGGTCGATGACGAGAGCGGGGGATCCGTAGGTGGTCTTGGCGGCCACCATCTCGGCCACGCGGTCGGCGCCTACGGCCGTGGGATCGGCGAAGTTCATCTTGAGGCCGGTTTTGAGGCCGGGGCCGACGGTCAAGGGGCGCGCACCGGTGAGGCGCCGGGCCGCCTCGATCCACACGGTGGTAAGCGTAGGGAAGACCGAGGAAATGATGGCGCCGTCAGCTAAAGGGGCGGCCTCGGCCAGCTCGATAGTGGCTGGTGCGTTCGGCTCCAGCGGCGCCAGACCGCGCTCAAGGGCGTCGAAGAATGCCAGGACGCAGGCCACGGCACTATCAGCGGTGTCAGCGGGGTTGGTGGGGACGGCCCACTGGGAGATCAGCGTATCGTCGCACGCTAGACCGATGCGGGTGCGCGTATTACGGATATCGATAGTCAGAACGGTTTCCATGGCTGCCTCCTTGGGTGGGAATGCGTCTATTGTAAACCAGGAAGTTGCGAGTTGCGGCTCTTGGTGCCCGGGGTGCTCGAGGCCATTGGCTTCGCTACTTGTAATCCTCGACGTTCTTGGACGAGGAACCCGTGGTGTTGCCCTGGTTGCGTAGCTCAAAGCCGAAGCGCACGGTGTCGTCGCCAAAGCGGTCGCGCAGGGCATCCAGGTTCTCGATGAGGCGACGGCGTTTGACGTCGTCCTCGATGAGCGGCGCGGCCTCATCGGCTTTGGACGCGTCGAACAGCGAGGCGTCGAAGAGGGACTCCTGACTGTTTTCCTCGGTTTCGAAATGGGTGACGGCAACGCCCAGCAGGCGAATCTTCATGCCCGGTTCCCACAGATCGTCGATCATGGTGCGCAGGACGGGAGTGAAGGCCAAGTCGTCGTCAGTGGGGGTGGGCAGCTGACGCTGGACGGAATGCACCGAGCGGTCGTCGTAGCGCACTTTGATGGCAATAGTGCGCCCGGTAAGCCCTTTGCGCCGCAGACGTCGGCCCACCTTGGCCGCGATGGTGGCCAGGGCGGCTTCGATGCTTTCCCGATCAGTGAGGTCCTCAGCGAAGGTGACCTCGTTGGATACCGACTTCACCTCGTCATCGACGACAACGGGGGAACGGTCGGCCCCTAGGGCCCGCTCGCGCATCATCTCGCCGTTCTTGCCGAAGACGCGCTTGAGCAGGGCCGTGTCAGCGGCAGCCAGGTCGCCCAAGGTACGAATGCCGTGGGCCTTGAGCACCTTCTCAGCGGCAGCTCCCACACCGCTCATGGTGCGCACGGGCAGCGGTGCCAGAAAGGCCTGCTCGGTGCCAGGATACACCACCGTCAGGCCGCGGGGTTTGTCGCGATCGGAGGCAATCTTCGCTACGGACTTGCTGACCCCGACGCCGATGGAGCAGGTGACGCCTAGGGCAGCGACGCGATCCTGGATGCGTCGGGCAATGGCCACGGGGTGCTCGGTGTTGACCGCGGTGGGACTCACGTCCATGAACGCCTCGTCGATGGAAACCTGCTGCACATGGGGCGTCTCGTCGCGCAGGATGGCCATGATGGCAGCCGATACTTCGCGGTAGCGGTGAAAATGGCCCCGGGTCCAAATGGCTTCGGGGCACAGCTGGCGCGCCAGGGCCGAGGCCATGGCGCTGCGCACGCCGAAGGCCCGAGCTTCGTAGGAACAGGTGGACACCACGCCGCGCGCATCGGCATCGCCGCCCACAATGACGGGTTTGCCGCGCCAAGCGGGGTGATCGAGCTGCTCAACTGAGGCGAAGAAGGCGTCCAGGTCCACCAGCAGGATGGCCGGGCCCTCCCAGGGAGGGAGCAGTATGTTCTCGCTATCGCTCATGAGCGCATTGTAGCGCACCGCTGCAGAACATAAAACATCTGTTCTGAATGGATGACGTAAAAAAGGGCGGCTCGGTAGCCGCCCCGACAGGCTAGAAAAAAGTCTTAGCGCTCGCTGGCCAGGAAGAACAGGGCCATGGTGCCCGGGCCCGAGTGGGCGCCAATCACTGGGTCTACGTAGTTGATGACAATGTCGGTGACGCCGAAGCGCTCGCGCACCAGATCGGCCACGTACTGCGCATCCTCGAGGCAATCGCCGTGGCTGATGAACACCGTCTGCTCGGCCACGGGGGTGTTGGCCGTCTGCTCCATGTGGTCGACCAGGGCCTTGAGCGACTTCTTGCGCCCGCGCACCTTCTCTAGGGGAATGAGGTGCCCCTCGTCGTCCACGTGCATGACCGGCTTGATGTTGAGCAGGGTGCCGGCCCAGGCGCTGGTGCGCGACACGCGGCCGCCGCGGAACAGGAACATGAGATCGTCCACGGTGAACCAGTGGGCCAGATGGAGCTTATGCTCTTCCACCCAGTCGCGTACTTCTTGGATGGAGGCGCCCTCGTTGCGCTTACGGGCGGCATAGTACACCAGCAGGCCCTCGCCCATGGAGGCCGCCAAGGTGTCCACGCCCATGACGGTGCGATCGGGGTACTGGTCGGCCAGCTCTGCCAAGATGAGCTCGATGGCCTGATAGGTGCCGGAAAGCCCACTGGAAAAGCCCAGGTACAGAACGTCCTGGCCCTCTTTCAGCAAGCCCTCGATAAGCTCGCGGGAGGCTTTGAGGTTCGGCAGCGAGGTAGTGATGACCTTGCCCTCGCGCATCATGGTATAGAACTGGGAAAGGTCGGTTTTCTCGCCCTTCAGGTAGCTTTGGAACTCCTGACCGTCTACCATGAAGGTGAGAGGCAGAATGTGCAGGTCAAGCTCGTCAATGAGCTCTTCGGTAAGGTTGGATGATGAATCGGTGACGATGGCGAAGGCCATGGTCGCTCCTCTCGGACGATGGGGCGCTGCTGCGTTTCTTGGATCTGGCGGTATTCTACTCCAAAGGTCGACGGAAACCGCCGAGGGCACGCGATCCCGAGCGGCCTTGAGACGAACCTGTAACGATTGCCTGTGCCATCGGCGCGGATTTTCCGCGCACCCTGGGCGCAATGGTGGTTTGCGTGGGGTGCTTGCTTTATACTTTACCAGTTGCAAACAAGGGGATGCCTGGGCATCCCTGCCATAGAACATCGTTGGAAGAAGAACCGAAGAGGGAGTGAACGTGGCCACCAGTTACAAAGACACCATGAACCTGCCCGAGACCGATTTCCCCATGCGCGGCAATCTGCCCCAGAACGAGCCGAAGCGCTTGGAGAAATGGCAGCAGGAGGATCTGTATCATCGCGTCCTGGAGAAGAACAAGGACGGCAAGCCCTTCATCCTGCATGACGGGCCGCCCTATGCCAACGGCCCCATCCACATCGGTCACTCCTTCAACAAGATCCTCAAGGACTTCGTCGTGAAAAGCCACGCCCAGCGCGGCTACTTCACGCCCTATGTGCCCGGCTGGGACTGCCACGGCCAGCCTATCGAGCACATGGTGGAAGTTACCTTGGGGCCCGAGAAGATGGCCGAGATCTCCCAGCCGGAGCTGCGCAAAGCCTGCCGCGAGTGGGCGGAGCGCTTCGTGGACATCCAGCGCGAGGGCTTCAAGCGCCTGGGCGTGAACGCCGAGTGGGACCGTCCCTACCTCACCTTCATTCCCAACTACGAGGCCGGCAACGTGGAAATCTTCAAGGACCTGTACCTGAAGGGCTCCATCTACCGCGGCCGCAAGCCCATCCACTGGTGCACCCATTGCCACACGGCCCTGGCCGAGGCGGAAATCGAATACGGTGACGAGGTGTCCCCCTCCATCTACGTGAAGTTCAAGCTCGACGCTGTGCCGGGCATCTTCGAGGCCAACGGGGCCGCGGGCGATGCCTACGTGCTCATCTGGACCACCACGCCCTGGACGCTGCCGGCGAACACCGCCGTGTCCCTGGCGCCCGACGCCGACTATGTCATGGTGCAGGTGAATGGCGACAACCTGGTCATGGCGAAAGAGCTGGTGGAGACGGTGGCCGAGGTGGCCGGCTGGGAGGATTACGGCTTCGTGTCCGATGCCGCCGGCGAGCCGGTGACCATCAAGGGCAAGCAGCTCTTCGGCCTTACCTACACTGCTCCCATCCGCCACGACATCAAGGGCACCGTCATCTACGGCGACCACGTCACGCTCGACACGGGCACCGGTGCCGTGCACACGGCCCCCGGCCATGGCCAGGACGACTACCTGGTGGCCCTGGAGTTCGATATTCCGCTGCTCATGCCCGTGGACGACAACGGCGTGTTCACCGACGAAGCGGGTCAGTTCGCGGGCCTGTCTACCGATGAGGCCAACCCGGTCATCATCGACTGGCTGCGCGAGCAGGGCACCCTGGTGGCCGAGAAGAAGATCAACCACTCTTACCCGCACTGCTGGCGCTGCCACGAGCCCGTCATCTTCCGCGCTACGGACCAGTGGTTCGTGTCCATGGACAAGAACTCCCTGCGCGAGGATGCCCTGCGCGCCATCAACACCGAGGTAACCTGGGTGCCGGCCTGGGCGAAGAACCGCATCGGCGCCATGGTGGCCGACCGTCCCGACTGGTGCATCTCACGTCAGCGAAGCTGGGGCGTGCCCATTCCCGTGTTCAAGTGCGCGAAGTGCGGCAGCACCGTGGCCACCGAGGAAACCTTCGACGCGGTCATCGAGCTCTTCAATACGAAGGGCGCCGATGCCTGGTTCACCGAGGCGCCCAGCGAGTACCTGCCCCGCGGCACCAAGTGCGAAGTGTGCGGCTGCACCGACCTGGTGCCCGAGAAGGACATCCTCGACGTATGGTGGGAGTCCGGTGTCAGCCACACCAGCGTGTGCCGCCACCGCTCCGAGGAGGACGGCCTGCGCTTCCCGGCTGATATGTACCTGGAGGGCTCTGACCAGCACCGCGGCTGGTTCCAGTCCTCGCTGCTCACTTCCATCGGCGCCTACGGCGTACCGCCCTACAAGTCGGTCATGCACTGCGGCTTCACCGTTGACGAAGAGGGCCGCAAGATGTCCAAGTCCCTGGGCAACGGCATCGATCCGGTGGAGATGTGCGACAAGTTCGGTGCGGATGTTCTGCGCCTGTGGGTGTCTTCCTGCGATTACTCCCAGGACGTGTCCATTTCCGAGGGCATTCTGAAGCAGGTGTCCGACGCTTACCGTCGCTTCCGCAACACCTTCCGCTTCCTGCTGGGCAACTTGAACGATTTCGGTCCCGAGAACATGGTGGAGTCCTGGGACGAGCTTGAGCCGCTCGACCAATGGGCCCTCGTGCGCTTGACCGAGGTACTCGCCGAAGTGGAGGCGGGCTACGAAAACTACCGTTACAACGGTGTCTACCGCACGCTCTATGAGTACGTAAACGAGCTGTCTTCGGTGTACATGGATGTCACGAAGGATCGTCTCTACGCCGAGGCGCCGAACTCGCCGCGCCGCCGCGCCGTGCAGACGGTGCTCATGAACATCCTCGAGGTGCTGGTGCGCGTTATGAGCCCCATCCTGTCGTTCACCGCCGACGAGGTGTGGGAGTGCTACCCGCCGGCGTTCCGCAACCTGCCCGGCCGCGAGGAGTCGGTACAGCTGGCCGGCTGGCCCGCGCTGCGCGACTTCGCCCCCGCTCTTCCTGCCGATGCCGGCGAGCAGGTGGCGGCTTTCGGCGAGATGATGGCCGTGCGCGAGGTGGTCACCAAGGCGCTGGAAGATGCCCGTAACGATAAGATCATCGGCAAGAGCCAGGAGGCGGCTCTTGTGGTAACGGCGCCAGCTGGCGTGGTGGCCACGGCATCCGCCTTCGACCCGGCGGTGTTCGAGGAGCTCTTCATCGTAGCCTCCGTAGCCTTCCGGGAGGGCCCCGATGAGGAAGTGACCATAGAGGTTTCGGTGGCCGAGGGCGAGAAGTGCCCGCGCTGCTGGAACATCCGCACCTTGGGCGGCAACGAGCATCACCCCGACGTCTGCGAGCGCTGTGGCAACGCCCTGGACGCTCTGGGTTTCGAGGCGGAATAAGTGACTGACCAGCAGAGAACAACGCCGTCGCACCAGCGGGAGGGGAGTGGGACGCCCCTCCCTGCGACGGGCGGCGCATCGAGTCTTCGCCGCCGAAACGCTGCCATTTTCGTGCCTCTTGTGGTGCTGTGGTTTGCCCTCGATATGGCCACGAAAGCCTATTTCAACGGGTTTACCGTGGGCCAGGTGGTGGCGGGTCCCTTCCTGGGGTTGGTGCAGTTCCGCTTGGTGCACAATACGGGCGCGGCGTGGGGTATGTTCGACGACTCCACCTTTGCCCTGGGCGTCATGTCCACCGTGGTGTGCGTGGCGTTGACGGTATACCTCTTCACGGCGGGCAAGCGCGCCTCGGTCGTGGAGACGGTGGGTCTCGCTCTTATCGTTGCGGGCGGTCTGGGGAATGCCCTTGATCGGTTTACCTTGGGCTATGTCGTGGACTTCATCGATACCGTATTTATCAATTTCCCCACCTTCAACGTGGCTGACATCGGCGTAACCTGCGGATTCGTCATCTTCTTTGTTGGCATGTTCTGGTCTATGCGGGGCTCTCGTGCCGAAGAGGAGCCTGCAGACCCACCGGCGGCTTCGTAGGCGCCGAATTGTTGCGAGCGCCAGACTGCCGTTCGCACGTATCACCTATTCGAGCGATGAGACCAACGAACCTCAAGGATAGAATGGACCTATGCAACGCTCCTTATGCCATATCGTAGCTGCCGAAGATGCCGGCAGCCGTCTTGACGCCCTTTGCGCGGCGCGAGGTCTCTATGCCAGTCGCTCGGCAGCCGCGCGCGCCATCGAGGAGGGCCGTGTGTTCGTGAACGGCCAGACGGTGTCGAAGAAGCATGCGGTGGCTGCCGGGGATACCGTCGTCTACGAGGTGGACGACGAGCCCGAGTCCGTGGTGGTCTATGGCGAGCCCATCGATTTGGATGTGCGCTTCGAGGACGACGACATGCTGGTGATTTCCAAGCAGGTGGGCCTGGTGTGCCATCCTTCCGTGGATCATTCCCACGGCACGTTGGTGAATGCCCTTATTTGGCATTGCGGCGAGGAGAACCTCTGCAACGTGCAGGGAGAAGAAGCCGATCGCCTGGGCATCGTCCATCGCCTCGACCGCGACACCTCGGGGCTCATGCTGGCCGCGAAGACCAACCTGGCGGGCGAGGAACTCATGGCGCAGATCCAGGACCGCGCTGTGGATCGCCACTACATTGCCCTGGTGCACGGCATTATGGCCCACGACACCGGCATGATCGACGCGCCCATTGCCCGTTCGGCCAACGAGCGCACGCGCATGGCCGTGCGCGATGTGCCCTCGGCGCGGGAGGCCATTACCACCTTCCGGGTGCTGGAGCGCTTCGAGCACGGCCCGCGCGATGACGGCTACAGCCTTATCGAGTGCAAGCTGTTCACGGGACGCACCCATCAAATTCGCGTGCACATGCAGTACACGAAGCATCCCATTGTGGGCGATCCGGTGTACAACGCCCACGGCCCGCGGGATGCCCGTGCCCAGCTGGGGCTCGAGCGCCAATTCCTGCACTCCTACAGCATTGCCTTCGAGCACCCGGTAACGGGGGAGCCGCTCTCCTTCGCCGACAACTTGCCGCGGGATTTGCAGGAGGCCCTCGATAGCTTGGCTCCGCGTTCGCTGGGAAAAACCGAAGCGGGGCGCGAGGTGGCCACTCTTATGGCGTCCGCTCCCACCCCGTCCGTGGAAGGCCAGGTATTCCATGACTAAACGTGCGCGTCGCAAGAACAAGGCCCTGGCCGCCCCGAAAATCGGTGTCATTATTGCGAACACGGGCACGCCGGCGGCTCCTACGCCCAAGGCCGTGAAGAAGTACTTGGGGCAGTTCCTTATGGATCGGCGCATCTGTCCCATGCCGCGGCCCATATGGTGGTGCCTGCTCCATACCGTTATCCTGCGCAAGCGCGCCAAGGCTTCGGCGGCCAAGTACGAGGAAATCTGGATGCCCGAAGGGTCGCCGCTGAACGTCATTTACCGCTCGCTCGAACGCGGGCTGAACGAGTATTACGCCGAACGCGGCCTTCCGGTGGAAGTGCGCGCAGGTATGAGCTACGGCAAGCCCTCGCTCAAGCAGGCTGTTAAGGAGCTGAAGCAAGCGGGCTGCACGCAGCTCGTGGTGCTTCCCATGTATCCCCAAACGGCCTACTCGACGGTGGGCTCGGTTACCGATGCGCTGCACAAGGCCGTGCGCCGTGCGCGGTGGAAGCATCCGGTAGAGGTCATCGAAGGCTACAGCGAGGACGCTGTCTACGTGCGCGCCATTGCCGCCTCCGTTCGCAATGCCGGCTTCCGTGAAGATTCCAACGATCGCCTTCTGTTCTCGTTCCACTCCATTCCGCTCAAGGACATCGAGGCGGACGACACCTACGAGCTGCAGACGGGGGCAACCAGCTTGGCCGTGGCCGGTGAGCTCGGCCTCGATCGGCGCCGGTGGACCATCAGCTACCAAAGCCGTTTCGATAAGGGTCGCACGTGGCTCTCGCCCTTCACCCGGCCCACGCTGGTGCGCCTGGCCCAGGCCGCCGAGCCTGGCAGCCGCTTGTTCATAGTGTGCCCCAACTTCTCGGTGGACTGCCTGGAGACGCTCTACGACATTCCCTACGAGCTGGAGCCGTTGTATCGGGCGGCGCTGGCCGGCGACTTCGTCGATGCTGATGAAGAGCCCGGTGCCTTGGAGAATACGGGAAAAACCGTAGCCTCCTGCCATGAAGAGGCCCATCGCGACGTTTTCCGCACGAAGCGCCGCCAGCAGGCCGCCGAGGACTACCTGCGCGGCAACCACGCCCGGCAGGAGATCGAGGATGACTTCATCTACGTGCCGTGCCTCAACCGCTCCCGCGCCCATGTGCGCGTGCTCACGCACCTGCTGGCTCCCCATGTGGGAGACGAGGCATAAGTCTGAGCTCGATTCTGAGCCTAAGCCTGGGCCTAAGCCTGATCCCAAGTCCAAGTCCAAGTCCAAGTCCAAGTCCAAGTCCAAGTCCAAACCCAAGTGCTCGTCGTAAGTGCATGTCTGCACGTGCCGAGCGCGGATCGCTATGCCGTTGTTCGCTCGGAGCAGCTTTCCCCTCGCAGCAAAAGGAGCCCCGAAGGGCTCCTGAAGGTGCTGCCAGCGGATTGGGAGGGTATCCGCTGGCAAGCCGAAGTTGGTGCGTTGGAGCGAGCGAAGGTGCTCGCCGAGCGCTATGGGCGCTGCTTAGGCGCCGGCCAGGTCGTGGCCCAGCAGGTAGCCGTAGGTGATGCAACGGCCGTGGCTGTTGCCCGCCACGTTGATGGGGTAGTCCACAGCGGTGATGTCGCCCATGACGTTGCCCAGCACATAGAGGCCCTCGATGGGGTTGCCCTCGGCGTCCAGGCACTGGAAGTCAGTGTTGCACTTGAGACCGCCGGTAACGGCCAGCAGCGCGGGACCGACCTTCAGAGCGTAGAAGGGGCCTTCCTTGACCGGGGTCAGGAACACGGGCTTCTTGTAGTAGTCGGTGTCCTCGCCGGCCTCGCACATGCCGTTGTAGCGGTCGACGGTGCCCGTCAGGGTCGCGGGGTCGCAGCCGATCTGAGCAGCCAGGTCCTCGATGGTGTCGGCCTCGTAGGCAATGCCCTGCTCGATGTACAGCGGGATCTGGGTCTTGAAGTACTCGGGGGCCAGCTCAAGGTCGCTGCCGTAGGGGCGGAAAGAGTCCCAGAACATGCCGCCGCCATAGGGCAGGCCCTTCACCAGGTCGGTGGGCCAATTAGCGTCGAAGATGGACCAGGCCTCGCCGTTGGGCTGGCGGTTGATGGCCAGGGACTTGCCCTGCACCCAGGTGTCCTCGCACATGAAGCGCTCGCCGTTGTCGTTCACGAACAGGAAGGGGCCGTGGAACCAGCAGAAAGCCTGGGGATGCATCATGGTGGGGAAGGGCAGGTCCTGCAGCTGTGCGCCGACCCACATGCCCATCTTGTGGCCGTCGCCGGTGTTCACGCCGGCGGGGGTGTACTGGCTGCGGGGCTGACCGTACTCGACGCAGATGGGGGCATAGGCCTCGCACATCTCCACATTGCCGCCGATGTCGCCCGTGGCCAGCACGACGCCCTTGGCGGCGTTGTACTGTACGTAGCCCTCGCCGGTCTCGCAGATGCAGCCGGTTACCTTGCCGGACTCGTCCTTGAGAAGCTGCACGGCGGGGGAGTTGAACACGAACTCGGCACCGTCGCGCACGGCGTCAAGGTAGCACAGCTCGGCGCCGGCGAAGCCCGTGGAGGTGAGATCGGTATCCTCGGGGAACATGAACATGTGGTAGCCCGGCTGCTCGGCGTAAACGTCGTCATGGCTGTAGAAGGCGCCCACCATGGCGGAACCGCCCTTGGCCTCGGCCTTGTCGATGAGCCAGTTGGAGGCCTCCTCGGAGTTGTTGAAGAACTTCACGATAAGATCCTCGTTGGCGCGGCTGGCGCACTGGGCGATCCAGTGCTGCTTGGCGTTCACCTTGTCCACCTTGACGTCGAGGTCCTCCATGTAGCGGGAATTAATGGCGCCGAATCCGCCGCCACGGCCGTTCCAGCTCTCGGACTTCTCGACGACGGTCACCTTGCCGCCCTTTTCAGCGGCGGCAGCGGCGCACGCGCAGCCGGCGAGGCCAGCGCCGATCACCAGGATGTCGGTATCGACCGTGCTGGCGATGTCGGTGATGGGTTCGGGAGCGATCTCCCACTCGTACTGTGCCTTGCCCGTGGCGGCCAAGTTCTCACTGCTGCCCGCGGCCGTGCCGGACTCAGCCGGGGCGGCGGGAGCGCAGCCCACGAGACCGGCGGCACCGGCAGCCACGGCCGCGGTAGCGCCCATGCCCAAGAAGGCGCGGCGGGACAGGCCCTTGTTAGTGATTTCAGACATTGAAACCCCTTCCGTTTCCTTGGCGAAGCCCTCACTTCGCCTCAACTTATCGGGGAGCCGAGGACTGGTTTCAAGAAGTCCGCGGCATCCCTCCCAGGACGCATTCTTCCATGACAAGCTGTCAACGAGCATCTTGCGAAACGGTACATTTCCCCGATCAGACCCAAAATGGGCCAAATCGGCCCATAGGAAAATAGGACTTTCCTTGTTGGGAGGCGTTCTTTTGAGTTAGATTTAGCAAGACGTGCAGCGGACGAGGGACGTTGGGAGACGTTCGCACTTCCCGCGGAGCTGAGCGGAAAGAGAGGGCACGTCAGGGAGGGATACCTATGGAGCAACACACCCCGGAGACGGCCAGCGAGGCGGCCTCTTCGCAACCGCGCCCTCGAGGGCGTCTTATCACCGTTTTGAGGGAGAGCGGATGGTCGGCCGATTGGCGCTTGCTAGGCCTTGGCTTTTGGCAGGTATGGCAGATGGTCGCTATGTGCACGACCTTTATCGTGCCCTCCGTCGAGGTGGTCGTTCCCTTCGGCAATCCTCTGCTTCTTCTGCTGGTGTTTATCACTGTCAGCTACGCTGCAGTGGTGTTGCTGTCGCGTCGTTGGGCTCCGTTTCTCGGCCGGCGCAGCGCGTTTGTGGCGGCTGCGGCTACAACGGCCGTGGGCACGGTGGTGATGCCCATTGCTCTCGGCTCCGCGGGCGGCTGGCTGGGCTTGGGGCTCTTTGTCGGAGGGGCGCTCCTGGCCTCGTTCGGCAATGCGCTTCTTCTTATTATGTGGGGCGAGCTATGGAGCGCCCTGGCTACCGGGCGCGTCGGGCGTCACCTCTATGCCTCGTATACGTTTGCCTTCGTGCTGTTCTTTCTCATCTATTGGATGCCGGCGCCCTTGGCGGTAGCTGCCACGGCGGCGATGCCGGTGGCCTCGACCGCTATTTTGGCGGCCTGCCGCAACGAGCCGCGACGTGAGCCTTCGGTTATTCCCCTTGATATCGCGACGGTTCCCGTGCGTCGCCTTTTGGTCAGCATCTTTATCCTGAGTCTGGCCTGGGGCCTCAGCCAAGGCGTTATCGGCTCGTTTGCCGTAGGCGATGCCGACTTCACGGCGAAGTCTCTTATCCTGGCGGGGGCGGGCATTGCCGCTATTACGCTTTCGATGATGGTGTCGCCCGCGCCAGCCGAGGCGCTCTCCCTCTACCGGCCCGTGCTCCCGGCCATGGCCGTGGGTTTGGTGTTCCTTTTGCTGCAGCCGCCGCTCTACCCCTTTTTAGGATCGGGTCTCATCATCATGGGCATCTACTGTCTGGACATGCTCATGATGCTCGTTTCCACGGACGTGGCTTTTCGTGGGCGTATCTCGGTGGCCATGTCCTTCGGTCTGACAATTTTGGTGGCGCGCACCGGCACCCTGTTCGGCTCCATTGGCGCCAACGGCCTGATGGGGTCGGTGTTCTGGTCGGAAGCCCTGCGCACCGATGTGCTGCTGGTGACCTTGCTGGCCCTCGCCATCATCGGTATGTTGTTCTTCACCGTGGCGGACGTCCAGCGGCTCTACGTGACGCCCCGTGCGCAGCAGGTCGATGCCTCTTTGGAAGAGAAGTGCGCGGCCATTGCCAAGATGTGCCATTTGACGAATCGGGAATCCGAGGTCCTCGTTTTGCTGGCGCGCGGGCGCTCCGTGCCCTATCTCAGCGAGGAGCTTCATATTGCCCAGGGCACGGCCAAGCACCATGTGAGCAATATCTATCGGAAGGTGGGCGTCTTCGATCGCCAGGGGCTGCTCGATACCATCGAGCAGGGCGGCGTGGGCAAGCCCGGATGGGACGCGGCCGAGCGCTAGGGTGCCGTCTGCTCTTTCGTGCAATGTGTAAAGTTTACGATGACGTAAGCAATCAGCAATAAATTTCGGGCTTCGTCGGTCGCAGTGATAGGATGACACCACTTACTGAAATGCGTCACGCAATCGGGGGAGGTGCAGGGCGCAAACTGACGAGCTGAAGGAGATCTATGCTTTCCGAGCGTTTGCTTACGGGTGTCGTCGGCACCTTGGCAAAAAACCAGTTGACCCTGAAACCCCCCAGCCAGGATAAGCTTCCCGATCCCGTGCCCGGTCGCCCTTATACGCTCTACGCCCATGTGCCTTTCTGCGAGCGTCTGTGCCCCTACTGCAGCTTCAACCGCTTTCCCTATCGCGAGGAGCGAGCGCGCGACTATTTCGCGTCGCTGCGCAAGGAAATGCGCATGCTAGCCGATCAGGGCTATGATTTCGAGAGCATGTACGTGGGAGGCGGCACGCCGACGGTGGACATCGACGAGCTGTGCGAGACCATCGATCTGGCCCGCGAGCTCTTCTCCATTCGCGAGGTGAACTCCGAGACGAACCCGAACCACCTTATTCCGGCCTATCTGGATAAGTTGAAGGGCCGCGTGCAGCGTCTTTCGGTAGGGGTGCAGAGCTTCGACGACGAACTGCTCAAGCAGATGGACCGCTACGAGAAATACGGCAGTGGCCAGAAGATTTTCGAGCGCATTGGCGAGACGGCCCCATATTTCGAATCCTTGAATGTGGATATGATCTTCAACTTCCCCTCGCAAACCGAGGATATCCTGTTCAGCGATTTGGAGAAGATCACGCTCTGCGGCTGCGACCAGACCACCTTCTCGCCGCTGTACCAGTCCCACGCCACCACGCGCAAGATGGAGAACGTTCTGGGCAAGATGGACTACGAGAAGGAGCGTCGCTTCTACCATATTATCGACGAGGTGCTGGCCGGCGGCGAGCATCCGTTCTTCGAGCGTCGCACCTTGTGGACCTTTAATCGCCTCGACGAGAATCAAGAGCGCACCGAGCATTTGGAAGTGGACGAGTACGCCGTGTCCTACGAGGAGTGCGTGGGCATCGGCAGCGGCTCCATTACCCATCTCGATCATAGGCTGCTGGTGAATACGTTTGACCTGAAAGAGTACGGTCGCCAGCTGGCCGAGGGCCAGGCGCCCCTGCTGGGCCAGGCGGTTATCTCGCGCCGCGACATGATGCGTTACAAGTTCCTGCTGCAGCTTTACGCTCTGCGTTTCGACAAGCACGAGTTCGAGCGCGACTTCGGTGTCAGCGTCGAGCGGGGGCTTCCCGCGGAGATGGCCTTTATGCGCCTCAACGGCGCCTTCGCCACCGACAACGACGACGAGCTGACCTTGACCCCGCGCGGCCGCTACCTGACGGTGGTGCTCTATCGCCAGTATCTGGCCAGTTTGAACAACCTGCGCGAACAGGCGCGCTCCCAAATCGTCGGCCTGGAGCACGACCTGCTGTTCGGTGACGGGACTGAGCGTTAAAGAAGGAGATCGAGACAACGAGTGAGGTGGGGCGCTTTCCGAGGGGAGGGCGCCCCGCTGTTTTTGTACTTGAGACTAATCCGGGTGAGATGGGTATCTGCTCTGTTGTCATTCCAGATGTCAACAGCCATTGTTGGTGTGCAGCTGGGAAAACATTGGCGAGGAAGTGCAGGGTTTCTGCCGGGGGGGGGGTGCAGCTAAGATGCCTGTAAACCCCACCTGTGCAAAGACTTCGGTAAAGCAAGAGGCTCCGTCGATATCTTATATCGACGGAGCCTCTTAAGTCTCATGGTCGGGTTGACAGGATTCGAACCTGCGACCCCTTGACCCCCAGTCAAGTGCGCTACCAAACTGCGCCACAACCCGTTGGCTTTTAGGCTCTCGCCCAAACAGCTTGTCTATAGTAACCTTCCCTTTTCACGTTTGCAAGAGTTTTTTCGCCAAAATCATCGAGTGGCATTTTCGTAGCGAGCGTTCGCGTACCAGAGCTGCAAAACGACAGCTTCCGATAGCTTGTGATAAATGCCAATGAATCGAAGAGGGGAGGGTATGGTAGGCTGATGCCAAGCAAAAACAAGGAGGATGCAACCATGAAAAAAACCATTGTGGCCGTTGATCCCTGCGATTACGAAATCCGCGGTCTGTACCGCTTCGCCTCGCTCAAGCCTACGTGCACGCTGCCCGAGGACGTGGCCGGTGTTTGGCCGGAGAATCCGCGGCTGCTGATGATTGCTGCTGATCCCGATGACGATACGTTCATCGAGAACCTGGGCATGGATTTTTGCTCGGCGCTCACGAAGGCCGATGTTCCCGTGGGTGAGCTGCGTATTCTGCAGCGCGAGACCGAGAATGTGGCAAAACCTCTGGTGGAAGGGGCCGATGTCATTGTCTTGGCCGATGGTGACGACGGGAAGCGCCAGGCCTTCTTCGAGGCCATCGACTTGCCGGTGCTGCTGCAGAATGCCAAGGAGGACGCCGTGCTCATCGCCCTCGACGAGCAGGCCTTGGCTACGGCCGGTTGCTAGGCCCCGCTTCTTCCGGTTCCCTTTACGATTTTGTGCCGTTTTAGGATGAGCGCATAAATTCAGCGGTCTCCTGCGAGAATAGAGAAAATCGCAGGAGACCGCTGTTGTTTTGGGAGGAAGCATGAACAAAGATTCGCTCGTCGTAGGCTTGGCGTTGTTCGCCATGTTCTTCGGCGCGGGTAATCTGATCTTTCCGCCGTTTCTTGGCATGGAAAGCGGCTTCGAGTGGCCGTTGGGCTTGGCGTGCTTCGTTTTCGTCGACGTGGTCATTTCCTGTATTGGCGTTTACGCCATCAACGCTGCCGGCGGCTCTATTCTGTCTATCCAGGGAGTGCTGGGTAAGCGAGCCGGTCTGGTACTCAACAGTGCCGCCATTTTGTGCACCGGCGTGCTTATCGCCCCGCCGCGGACGGCGGCTACTACCTACGAGATGGCCATCGCGCCGCTTTTGGGCGACGCCATCGGACTGCTGCCCTTTTCGCTGCTGTTCTTCGCCGTGGTACTTGCGCTGACCATTCGCCCCACCCGTATTGTGGACATTGTCGGCAAGATCCTTACCCCGGTGCTGGTAGTGGGCATCATCATCATGGTGGTGTCGGGCATCGCCGATCCGCTGGGCCCGGTGGTAGCGCCTGAGTCCGCTACCGTGGTAGCCGACGGCATTTCGGCCGGGTATCAGACTATGGACATTCTTGCCGTCGTGGGCTTTGCCATCATCGTGCAGGAATCAGTGCGCGCTGCTGGCTATCAATCGGCCCGCGATCAGCTGTCGGTGACGGCCCGCGCCAGCTTGGTGGCCTGCATCTTGCTAACGCTTATCTACGGCGGCCTTACTTACTTGGGCGCCACGGCTGCCACGGTGGTGCCGCATGATGTGAACCAGGCCACGCTCATCACGCTCATCACCGAGCAGCTGATGGGCCCTGTGGGCCTTATCGTACTCGGCGTTGTCGTCGGCTTCGCGTGCCTCACCACCGCCGTAGGTCTGTGCGGCGCCACGGCCGAATACGTCGAGCGCATCTCCAACCGCCGCATCAGCTACCGAGCGGGGCTCATCAGCGTTGTGGTCATCGCCCTGCTCATTTGCAATTTGGGCCTCACGAACATCATCAACATGGCGGCCCCCATCCTCTCGGTTATCTGCCCGCCCTTCATGATTACCGTCATCCTGCTTCTGTTCCGCAAGCACATCAAGAGCACCTGGACTTTCAAAGGCGCGGCCCTGGCCGCCGTGGTCGCCAGCCTCATGCTCACCGTCAACGATTTGACCGGCGCTCTCAGCTTCGTCGAGGCAGCCCCGCTCTACGAATACGGCTTCAGCTGGCTCATCCCAGCGCTCCTGGGCGCCGCAGCCGGCGCCGCGCTTGGATCCAAGTTCGATCAGCCCCGCCAGCCAGCAGGGGAGTAGCGGACGGCCCCGCCGCCCCCGCAGGGCACCGTCTGAACACCAAAAGAAAAAGCGACCGAAGGTCGCCCAGTAAATGCATGAGGGAGCGCAGCGCACGAGCGAAGCGAGCAGCGGAGCGGCGCGTGCCCGGAGTGGGGCAGCGGGGCCGTCCGCGGCCAGGTGGAGCAACCCGGAACCACCCAGCAACCGCGCGCAAGGCCGAAGGCCGAGCAAGCGGGAGCGGCCAGATTGAGCAACCACCAAAGCCTCCCAGCTAGCGCACGTGCACAAAATTTCTCCACCCTTTACCGAGCAATAGCCCCAAGGCCCCCAAGTGGCAACGCCCACCTGCGCCTCCTTTGCTAAGGTACTGTCCAGGTCCTTCGGGATCTTGTTCTTTTCGTCGGCAAATAAAGGCGAAAGGGGCCGAATTAGGGTAAGGAGGATCCTGCATGGAATTCAGCCTTGGATTGCTCGGATTTCTCATTGTGTTCCCCCTGATTGTCGCGGCAGTGCTGCTGTTCGTTAAGCAGGACAAGGTGCGTAACATCGTGGTGTGCGTATCCGGTGTCGTCATCGGCATCGCGTCGGTCATCATGGTGGTGCTCAATCTGGGGGCTTCGTGCACGCTCTTCGAATTTGAGAGCGAGGTGCTCGATTTCGTTTGCACGGGAATCAGCTGCCTCATCGCCGCCACGATCATTTGGTTCGCCGTTCGCTACAAGAACGTGTGGGCAGCGGTGCTGGCGGTGGTGCAGGTGGTGGGCGCCATCGTGCTCGAGTTTGCGTTCGCCCATGAGATCGAGGTGCCCTACGGCCTCTATTTCGACTCGCTGTCGCTGTTGATGGTGTTCATCATCGGCGTGGTAGGCTCGGGCATTTGCATTTACGCACTGGGCTACATGGAAGATTTCCAGGCCCATGAGCCCGTGGATGCCCCCGATCGCCGCCCGATGTTCTTCGCCCTCATGTTCGTGTTCCTGTCGGCCATGTTCCTCATCGTGTTCGCCAACAACATGGAATGGATGTTCACGGGCTGGGAGGTCACCACGCTCTGCTCGTTCCTGCTCATCGGCTACACGCGCACCGAGGAGGCCATCAAGAATGCCTTCCGTCAGATCATCATGAATCTTGCCGGTGGCCTGGGTTTTTTGGTGGCGCTGTACTCCTGCGCCCTGACGGTGGGCACCTTCTCGTTCTACGAGTTCCTCGTCATCGGCGTGAACAACCCGGCCCTGGTTACCCTGGCCGTGACGGCGCTGGCCTTTGCCGGCATCACGAAGGCTGCTCAGATGCCCTTCCAAACGTGGCTGCTCGGCGCCATGGTGGCCCCCACGCCTACCAGTGCGCTGCTGCATTCCTCCACTATGGTGAAGGCCGGCGTGTTCATGCTGGTGAAGCTGGCCCCCATCATGCAGGTGTGCCCGACGCCCTCGCTCATGGTCATGCTGGTGGGCGGCATTACCTTCGTGCTCTGCTCGTTCATGGCCATCTCGCAGTCGAACGCCAAGCGCGTGCTGGCTTACTCCACCATCGCCAACCTGGGCCTGATCACGGCCTGCGCCGGCGTGGGCACGGCTGAGGCCGTGTGGGCCGCGTGCTTCCTCATCTTGTTCCATGCCATTGCGAAGTCGCTGCTGTTCCTGTGCGTCGGCACGGCCGAGCACCACATTGGCAGCCGCGACATCGAGGACATGGACCTCTTGTTCGATCGCATGCCCCGCTTGGCCCGCTTTATGATGCTGGGCATCATGTGCATGTTCATCGCGCCCTTCGGCATGTTGATGGCGAAGTGGGCAACGCTTGTGTCCTTCGTGGACGCGCGCCAGGTGGCCCTCATCCTTATTCTGGCCTTCGGTTCGGCGGCCACGTTCATGTTCTGGGCGAAGTGGCTCGGCAAGCTGGCCGGCATCGCGGGCAATCCGCAGAACGTCGAGACCACGGTGCGTCCCACCGAGTGGGTGTCGCTGCTGCTCATGGCCGTGCTGCTGGTGCTAGCCTGCGTGTTCCTGCCCTTTATCTCCGCGTTCAACGTGGAGCCCTACGTGTACTCGGTCTACGGCACCCTGGGTCAGGACATCACGGGCGACAACCTGTGGCTGGCTTCCATCTGCACGGCCGTGGTGGTCATCGTGCTCTTCTCGGGGCTGGGCTCCAAGCAGAAGGGGCGTCGGGTGGGCGTGTATCTGGCGGGTGTCAGCCGCGACAACGACGCGCGTTCGTTCCAAAACTCCCTGTCCGGCACTACCGAGGCCTCGGCTCGCAACTGGTACATGGACGCGGTCTTCGGAGAGAAGCGCATCGCTCCGGTGGGCGTGGTGTTCAACTCGGTCATCATGGTCGTTACGTTTGTAGTGGCCTTCGTTCTGACTCCCATCGTCTTCTAGGAAGGGTGTGATATCAATGTCTTTGCTCGCTATGCTTATCGGCACCCTTCTGTTTGCCATCCTGGGCCCGGTCATCGGCTGTTTCCTGGCCGGTCTCGATCGCATCATCTCGGCCCGCATGCAGGGCCGTGTGGGACCGCCGCTGCTGCAGCCTTACTACGACGTGCGCAAGCTCTTTGAGAAGGAGCGTGTGTCGGTGAACAGCGTGGAATCGGTGTACGTGGCCTCTGCGCTGCTGTTCGCCGTGGTGGCCGGCGGTGTGTTCTTCTCCGGCGGCAACCTGCTTATGTGCGTGTTCATCATCACCCTGTCCAGCCTGTTCTTCATCATGGCGGCCTACTCCACCCGCTCTCCCTACGCGGAGGTGGGCGCGGCTCGCGAGACACTGCAGGTGATGTGCTACGAGCCCATGGTGCTGTTGATGGCCGTGGCTTTCTTCCAGGCGTCGGGCTCCTTCGATGTGGCAGCGGTGCTCGGCCTCAGCCATCCGGTGGTGTGCACCATCTGGCTCGTGTTCCTGGGCGTGCTGTTCATCCTCACCATCAAGCTGCGCAAGTCGCCCTTCGATCTGTCCATGTCCCATCATGCCCATCAGGAAATTGTCCGCGGGGTGACCACGGAGATGTCCGGTCCCACCTTGGGTCTGGTGGAGATCATGCACTGGTGCGAGAACGTCCTGTTCCTAGGCTGGATCGGCATGTTCTTTGTCTGGGCAAACCCCGTCTCCCTTGTTATCGCCCTGGTCATCGTGCTATTGGTGTACTTCCTGGAAATTTGGATCGACAACAATTTCGCGCGTGTGAAGTGGCAGTTCATGTTCAAGTCGGCATGGCTCGTGGCGCTTATCGCCGGCGGCGTGAACGTGGCCGTCCTCGCGTTTCTGTAAGGAGGGATTACCATGGCATTTGCTTCAAAATCACCGTGGGTCATCCACTACGACGGCTCCAGCTGCAACGGCTGCGACATCGAGGTGCTCGCCACCTTGTGCCCGGGCTTCGACGGTGAGCGCTTCGGCGTCATCAACACGGGCAATCCCAAGCACGCTGATATCTTCCTGGTTACGGGTAGCGTGAACGAGCAGAACATCAACGTGGTGAAGGAGATCTACGACCAGATGCTCGAGCCCAAAGTGGTGGTGGCTTGTGGCATCTGCGCTTGCTCCGGCGGCGTCTTCCATGATTGCTACAACGTCATCGGTGGTGTCGATCAAGCTATCCCCGTCGATGTGTACGCTCCGGGCTGCGCCGTGCGTCCCGAGCAGCTCATCGACGCTATCGTCCAGGGCGTGGCCGTGCTCGACGAGAAGTCGAAGGCCCTCAAAGCGGCCAAGAAGGGAGCGTAACCATGGCAACCTTTTCCCAGGACTTCAAGGACCTTGCCTTCGAGGACATCCATGTCTCGGCGGCAGAGCGTCAAGCGGCAGGCTGGCGCTACGTGCAAATTCTGGCAGTGAACACCGAGAACGGCGTTGACCTGGTCTATTCCTACATGCTCGATGGCGTGCTCGACAATCTGGTGGTGCGCGGCGTGACGGTCGAGCAGGTGGTGCCCTCCATCACCGACGTGTACCTCGAGGCCTTCGTCTGCGAGAACGAGATCCACGATCTTTACGGGCTCAACATTGCCGGCATTGCCATCGACTTCGGCGGCAACTTCTACCAGTTGGCCGAGAAAGCTCCCATGACGGTCATCTCGCCGGCGCAGCTGGCTGCCCGCGAGAAGGCGAAGAAGGTGGCCGCGGCCAAGGCTGCCAAGGAGGCGGCGGCTCAGAAGGCTGCCGAGGCCCCGGCGGCGGCCCCCGTCATCGACGAGGCTGCCATTCAGGCCAAGATTGCCGGTCTCGACCCGGAGAAGGCCGCCAAGGTGCGCGCTGCTATGGAGGCGAAGATGAAGAAGGCCGCTGCTGAGGCAGCTCCGGCTCCGGCCCCCGCGGCCCCCGTCATCGACGAGGCCGCTATCGAAGCCAAGATTGCGGGCCTCGACCCGGAGAAGGCCGCCAAGGTGCGCGCTGCTATGGAAGCAAAGATGAAAAAGGCTGCAGAAGCGGCTGCGAACGCAGAAGGGGAAGGTGAGTAGGCATGAGCAAGGCGACAATCATTCCCTTCGGCCCCCAGCATCCGGTGCTCCCGGAGCCTTTGCACCTCGACTTGGTGGTGCAGGACGAGACGGTGGTCGATTGCATTCCCCAGATCGGCTTCGTCCATCGCGGCCTTGAGAAGCTGGTGGAAACGCGCGATTACAACCAGTTCATCTACATTGCCGAGCGCATCTGCGGCATCTGCGCCATGGGCCACTCCCTGGGCTATGCGGAAACCGTCGAGGAGCTTATGGGCGTCGAGGTGCCCAAGCGCGCCGAGTACCTGCGCGTCATTTGGCACGAGCTGTCCCGTATTCACTCGCATCTGCTGTGGCTCGGCTTGGCGGCCGATGCCTTCGGTTTCGAGTCCATGTTCATGCACTGCTGGCGCCTGCGCGAGCGCGTGCTCGACATCTTCGAGAAGACCACCGGCGGCCGCGTCATCCTTTCCGTGGTGAAGGTAGGCGGCGTGGTGCGCGACATCGATGATGCCATGATGCGTGAGATCTGCTCGGTGCTCGAGGGCATTCGCGGCGAGTACACCACCATCATGAACACCCTGCTCACCGACACGTCGGTGAAGAACCGCACCGTGGGCGTGGGCTATCTGTCCCAGGCCGACGCCGTGGAGCTTTCCATGGTCGGCCCCTTCGCTCGCGCTTCCAACGTGGCCTACGACGTGCGCATGTTCGGTCGCGGCGCCTACGGCGATCTGTCCGACTTCAAGGTGATCACCGATAACGGCGGCGACTGCTTCGCCCGCGTGAAGGTGCGTTGCCTGGAAGTGCTTCAGTCCATCGACATCATCGAGGAGCTGGCGGCCAAGATGCCCGCTGGCGACATCGCTGTGGACGTGAAGGGCTCGCCGGCCGACGGCGCCCAGGCCTCCAACGTGCTCGAACAGCCCCGCGGCGAGTGCTACTACTATGCGCGCGGCAACGGCACGAAGAACCTGGAGCGCATGCGCATGCGCACGCCCACCTCGCAGAACCTTGCGGGTATGACCGTGGCCCTGAAGGGCTGCGATCTGGCGGACGTGAACATGATCATTCTCACCATCGACCCCTGCATCAGCTGCACGGAAAGGTAGGCCGACATGGGTAGTTTCAAACTCGGAGGCATGACCTTCGGCTCGCTGTTCAAAAAGCCCGAGACCATCCTGTACCCCTTCGAGCAGAAGCCGGCGCCGGCGGGCCTCAAGGGCCACGTGGCCAACGATGCCGCCCGCTGCATTCTGTGCGGCATCTGCCAGAAGTGCTGTCCCGCTGATGCCATTGTGGTGGAGAAGAAGGAGCGCACCTGGTCCATCGATCCGTTCCGCTGCGTACAGTGCGGTTCCTGCGTGCGCCAGTGCCCGAAGCACTGCCTGATCATGGAGCCCACCTACACGGCCGTGGCCACGGCGCAGTCCTGCACGGTGGTAACGGTGCCCGATCCGAAAAAGGAGACGGCCGCCGCTGAAGCCACGGCTTAAGCGGCCTTGTGACCAAATTGTAATCTACGGAGTGTCAGGAACTCCGGAGTGACCATGGGGAAGCAGCGCGCTTCTGATAAAATCGAACAGTGACATGACCGTCCGGGCTCCCTACGGAGTCCGGACTTTTTGAGAGACAGAAAGGCAGGGGCATGCCCGACCCACAGACCACCCCTCAGGCCCCCGAAGAGGTCACTTCGAAAATCTTCACGCTGGCCAATGTGGTCTCCTTTGTTCGTCTGTGCATGGTGCCCGTGTATCTGGTTCTTCTTCTCAACGGCTACAACCTGGCAGCCACGCTCGTGTTTGCCGCGTCGGCTTTCACCGATTTCCTCGACGGGCAGATTGCCCGACGCACCCATACGGTATCGCGCCTGGGACAAATCCTCGACCCAGCCGTCGATCGCATCCTCATGATCACGGGTGTTTTGGGCGTCTTTTTAGTGGGGCGCATCCCGCTGTGGGTCATTATCGTCGTGGTAGTGCGCGACGCCTATTTGCTGGTGGGCGGCGGTTGGTTGCTGTCCCGCTTCCATATCCGCGTTCCGGTGATCTATCCCGGGAAGTTCGCCACCACGTTTTTGTTCGTTGGCTTTTCGGGGCTGCTGTTGAACTGGCCGCTTATTCCCGGTTTAGGCTGGTGCGATTTCTCCTGGTTGCCCGGGTTCAACGGCGCACCGGTTTCCTGGGGTATTTGGTTCATCTATGCCGGTCTTATTTTGTCGCTGGGCGTTACGGTCTACTATTCAGTTGCCGCGGCCAAAGCGCTGGGCCGTGTGCTGAGGGAAAAGGGCAAGCCCGCTGATGGCGTCGTCTGATCGTTCCGCGGCCCCCGGTCGCGATCCGCGAAAAAAACCGACACGTCCCGCCGCCTCTCGTAAAGAGAGAGCGGCTTCGTCGTCTTCGGGTCGCCCGGCTCGTCCTCGTCGAGGCGAGGAAGCCTCTGGTCGCCGGTCGCGATCTGCGTCGTCGGCCTCTCGGTCGGTCTCGAGTACGCGGGGCGCCTCGTCATCGAAAAAGCAGCACCCGTCAGCGCCTTCTTCCGCTTCGGTGCGCCGGGGCCGTCCCGTGGGCTCAACCGCGGCGCGGCCTTCCTCGCGGGGTGCGGGCGCCAAGCTCGGGCGCCCCTCTTCCGCCGCGCCATCGCGGGGTGCCGGCCAGCGCGCCTCCGGACGCGCCTCGGCCGCTCCGGCGAAGCGCACGACCGGCGGCCGCCCCTCGGGAGCTGCCCCTCTGCGCCCCTCAAGCGGCTCCCGCCGGCCTGGCGCCTCTCAGGCGGGAAAGCGGACGGCATCGTCTCCGACCCCTGCCTGGCGGCGCGGCATCGTCGTGGTGGTGGCGCTCCTGCTGGTGGCGGTAGTGGCCGGCGGTATCGACGGCCTGCTTCACGGCAGTCGTATTTACCAGGGGGTTTCCATTGGAAGCGTCGACGTTTCCGGCATGACCCAGGAAGAGGCGCGCGAGGCGGTGGATGCTGCCTACGGCCCTCGGGTGGCTGCGGGGCGCGGCTATATCTTCGCCAGTGCTGAAGCCGAGCAATCGGTGGATGTGGCGAGCGAGCTGGCCGAAGAAGAAGCCACGGCCGAGCAGGTGTCGGTGGAAGAGGCTCGCAAGAACAAGCAGCTGTGGGTGGCCGAGGCGGGCACCTTGGGCGCGCGCGTTCCCGTTAACGCCCTCGTTGAAGAGGCGTTCGCCATCGGGCGCGACGGGGGAGTCCTCGAGCGCATCGAGGCTGGTGCCGCCGGCCGCGCCATTGCCGTGCGCCTTGAATTCGACGAGGAGGCCGTCGAAGCGCTGGCCTCGAGTATCGACGAGGTCATCGGCGAGCCCCGCAAGGATTGGGGCATAGCCATCGACGACGGCGCGGTAACAGTGACGGAGGGCCATGACGGCACCATCGTTGATCCTGCGGAGCTGCAAGATCGCCTCCAAGAAGGTTTCCTCAGCGAGCAGAGCAGTGACTTCTCCTTTGTGGCCGAGGCCTACTACGCCCCCTTGCGCATCGATGAGGCGGCGGCCCGTCAGACCGCGGATTTCGTGCAAGCAGTCATCGATCGCGGCATTGCCTTCGCCTTCGAGGACAATCAGTGGGACATCGTCGGAGCCGATCTGGGCTCGTGGGTGACGACGAAGGTGACGGGAGAGGAAGGCTCCTGGCGTCTTGCGCCCGTCATTGACGAGGCTGTGGCGCGCGCCGATCTACTTGCGCTTATTCGAGGGGCGGGTTTTACTTCGGGCGCCACCGTTTCCTTCCAAAACGAAGGGGGAGAAGTGTGGGTGCTCACGGCTCCCGGCTCGCGTTACCCTCAGCTGGCCACGGCGCTGCAGGAGGCCAACGAGGAGCTTTTTGGTGCCTATGACGCGACGGGGTCGACGGAGCTTGCCTCGGCGGACAAGTCCACCGTGCGCATCGGCTGGGACGCCGCTCCCGAGCGCAGCACCTTCGATGAGGCGCTCGATTTAGGCCTTATCAGCGAGATATCTTCCTATACGACGGAGTATACCGACAGCGCCGCTACCGCGAATCGCCGTCACAACATCCATTTGGCAGCTGACCTGCTCAACGACTCCATTGCTCCGGCCAATGGGGGAACGTGGTCGTTCAACGATACCGTGGGCGAGGCTTCCGAGGACTCAGGCTTCCAGGCCGCCCATGCCATCATCAACGGCGAGTACGATGACGCCATCGGCGGCGGTATCTGCCAGGTGGCTACGACGGTGTTCAACGCTGTCTACGAAGCGGGCTTTCCCGTAACCGAGCGGCGCAACCACTCCCTCTACATTTCCAGCTATCCCACGGGCCGCGATGCGGCCATCGCCTATCCTGATCTTGATCTCACGTGGGAAAATGACAGTTCTTCCGATGTTTTGATGCGGGCGCGCTACACCGACAGCACCCTAACCGTTACACTATATGGCATCGATCCAGGCTATGTGGTTTCCACGAAGACGGGCGACTGGGCCGAAGGCGAGGCCTATAAAACGAAGTACCAGGTCGATGAGAACGAGCCCGAGGGCACGCGCTATGTGAAAACGACGGGCGCCGATGGTCGAAGTGTCACGGTGCATCGCATCGTACGCGATAGAAGTGGGAATGTGCGGCACGAAGAGGACTTCACGTCCAATTACGCGCCAATCGACGAGGTGATCGTGGTGGGACCGAACACCCCGACGGAAAGCGAACAGGAAAAGGAGGATGACGGTGTACTTCCAACCGGAGATTGAGACCATGCCGCGCGAGGAGCTGCGTGAACTGCAGGTGGAGCGCCTGCGCGAATCGCTGCGCAACGCCTATGAGAACGTGGAACTGTATCGCCAGCGCTTCGATGAAGCCGGTGTTGCTCCCGATGATCTGCAATCGTTGGAGGACTTGCAGAAGTTCCCCTTTGTGGTGAAGCAGGACATGCGCGATGCCTATCCTTTCGGGATGTTCGCCCGCGAGAACGCCGACGTGGCCCGCATCCATGCCTCCTCGGGCACGACGGGACAGGCCACGGTGGTGGGCCACACCGCCGCCGACCTTAAGAACTGGGGCGACTGCTTCGCCCGCGGTATTGCCATGGTGGGCGGCACGAAGGACTCCACCATCCAGGTGTCCTACGGCTACGGCCTGTTCACGGGCGGCTTGGGCGCTCATGCCGGCGGCGAAGCCATGGGCTGCACCGTCATCCCCACCTCTTCGGGCAACACGAAGCGCCAGATTCAGATGATGAAGGACTGCCATACCGACATCCTCTGCTGCACGCCGTCCTACGCTCTGCTCATTGCCGACACGGCCATCGAGATGGGCTACGACCCCGCTACCGAGTTCCAAATTTCCGGCGGTATCTTCGGCGCCGAGCCCTGCTCCGAGAACATGCGCCAGGAAATTGCCGACAAGCTGGGCCTCCAGTACTGCGATGTCTACGGTCTCTCCGAGATCATGGGTCCGGGCGTGGCCATGGAGTGCAAGGAGCGCGGCGGTCTGCACATTGCCGAGGACCAGTTCTTCTGCGAGATCATCGATCCCGAAACCCTCGAGGTGCTGCCGGATGGCGAGGTGGGCGAGCTGGTCATCACCACGCTTACCCGCGAGTGCTCGCCCATGATCCGCTATCGTACCCGCGACGTTACCACTATCATTGACGAGCCCTGCGCTTGCGGGCGCACCCATCGCAAAATCGGGCGTCTGCTGGGCCGTACCGACGACATGCTCATCATCCGCGGCGTGAACGTGTTCCCGTCCCAGATCGAGCAGGTCATCACCGAGTTCCCCGAGATCGCCACCCAGTACCAGATCATTCTTACCACGCGCGGCCCGCTCGATCACGTCGAGCTGCAGGTGGAAACCGAGCCCGATTTCCCCATCGACGAGGTGCGCAAGCTCGAGGATCTGCGCAGCCGTCTGGGCGCTGCGCTCAAGAGCAACCTGCAGGTGGCCGTGGACATCAAGTTCGTGGAACCCAAGACCATCGCCCGTTCCGAGGGCAAGGCGAAGCGCGTTATCGACCTGAGAGGGGAGACCAACTAATGATTTCTCAGCTGACGGTTTTTCTCACCAACGAGAAGGGGCGCCTGGCCGCGGCCACGCGCACCCTGGCCAATGCCGATATCAACATGAAGGCCCTGTTCATTGCCGACACGGCCGACTTCGGCATCCTGCGCATCTTCTGCGACACCCCCGACCGCGCAGCGGCGGAACTGTGCGAGGCGGGCTTCCGTGCCACGCTGACGCCGGTTATCGCCGTGTCGGTGGCTGACAAGCCCGGCACGCTGGCCGACTTGCTCGGCTTCTGCGAGGGCGCCTCCATGAACGTCGAGTACGGCTACTGCTTCTGCACGGCCGACGGCCGCGCCATTGACGTGCTTAAGATTGGCGGCGACGAGGCCGAGGCGGTGCTTGCCGAAGCCGGTTTCACGATTCTTGCTCCGGAAGACGTCTATGCGGTCGATGCACAATAACGCTTCGCTTTCCGTTGGTTCTGCCTGCGAGCGCACCGGTCTGAGGACCCGGGCGCTCGCCTGTTTCTGGGCGCTCCTGTGCGCCCTGGCGCTTGCGGTTTCCCTGGCGCCCGCGGCTTGGGCCGAAGTGCGCAGCACCGACGAGCTGCTCGGGCAGACCGTTGAACAGCGGGGTCTTCCGGCGGTGGCCTCTCCGAATGTCACAGCCCAGTACGCGCTGTTGATGGACGACAAGGGCACCGTGTACTTCTCGCGTGAGGCGAACGAGCGCACCCATATTGCCTCCATCACGAAGGTGATGACCGCTATCGTGGCGCTGGAGAACGCCTCGCTGGAGGATACGGTGACGGTCACCGCCGAGGCCGCCCAGGTGGGCGAGTCCACGGCGAGTCTTGCCGCCGGCGATACCCTTACCATGAAAGCGGCGCTAACGGGCCTTATGGTGTCATCGGGCAACGATGCCGCCATCGCCATTGCCGACACGGTGGGGGCCGCGCTGAAAACCTCCGACGACCAGTCGAACAACGAGGCTTTTGTGGCGGCTATGAACGCTAAAGCTGCCGAGCTGGGCATGAACGACACGCTTTTCGCCAATCCCCATGGTCTCGACATCGGCAACTACGACAACGAGATGTACAGCACGGCCCATGATGTGGCGCTTATGTGCCAGCATGCCATGGAGAACGAGACCTTCCGTGACATCGTGGCCCAGGAAAAGGCGCAGATTACCGTCAAACGGGGCAAAGAGGCCCTGGTCATCAACTTGACATCCACTGACTTGCTGCTTGGCCGCTATGAGGGAGCGTGCGGCATCAAGACGGGCTATACCGAGCAGGCGGGGCAGTCCTTCGCGGGCGCCTGCCAGCGGGACGGCTCCTATCTCTACGCCATCGTTTTGGGAGCTCCCTCGGAAAACGGCCGTTTTGAAGATGCCGAGGCGCTGTTCAGCTGGGTGTACGACAATCAGATCGATTACCCGTTGGCCCATACGAGTCAAACGACGACCATGACCGTTGATGGCACCGCAACCGAGGTGCCGCTTATCGCTGAGGTGCCTTTCACCGCATGGCCCGACAAGCGCGTGAAAGCCACTTTTGCCGATCCGGCGGCATCTGTGGAGGTCTTCGCCCCTGAGGGTAATGTGAGCCAGGAGTTCACTTACCGGGAGCTCAACGGCTCGGTGAGCGTCGGCGACGTGGTGGGTACGGTAAACTTCTACCAGAACAACCAGGTCATTGCCTCGCAAGAATTGGTGGCCACCGAAGACGCCGCCGCCCCTGACTTTCTCGAGGGCTTGGGCATCTGGTGGGATCGTCTCTGGCAGGGCTTGGGTGGCACCGCCGAAGTAGCCGATCCGCTTGTGTACAACGAGACGCCGCTCATCTACAGTAAATCGACGACAGCTCCCTCGGCGGCCGAGGCGCTTGCAGCCGGCGACGATCAGGCGGATGCAGGCAATGACGCCACCGAGGACGACGCCGAAAACACAGCGAATGAAGCCGATCAGTCCGACAATCAAGCGCCTGCCGATGCGGGCGAGAGCAACTAAGAGAAGGAGAGAGCCATGAGCGAAGTATGTCCAGTGTGCTCCCATCCGGTGTCGCCTGGCGATGCCGTTTGCCCCACGTGCGGGTTTAAACTGCTTGGCGCCACCCAGGCGTTCAAGCCGTTGGTCATGGAGGCCGAGGAGGTGGCGGCTGTCGAGGCGGCGCCCGCCCAGGCCTGCCTGAACGTCGTGCGCGGACCGCAGGTGGGGTTGAGCTATACCCTGAAGGCCGAGCCCATGACCGTGGGTCGCAGCCCGCAGTGCTCCATCTTCCTGAACGACATGACCGTCTCGCGCATGCACGCCACCATCGAGCCCGAGGGGCGCTGCTTCGTCATTCGCGATGCCAATTCGTTCAACGGCGTATGGGTGAACAACGAGAACGTCGAGGCGCGCACCTTGCGTCCCGGCGATTACGTGCAAATCGGCACCTTCTGCCTTCAATACGAGGAAAACTAACCATCGAGCTGCGGCCAGGGGAGGCCGCCTGAGAAGACGAGGAAAGAGTCTATGGAGTTGATGTCGGGAAACGAGGCCATCGCTCAGGGCGCCTGGGAGGCCGGGTGCACCATTGGCGTGGCCTATCCGGGAACCCCGTCCACGGAGACCCTCGAGGCCTTTGCTAAGAAGGACGACGTGTACGCAGAATGGTGCGTGAACGAGAAGGTGGCCGTGGAAGTGGGCGTCGGTGCCTCGGCGGCCGGTGCGCGCGTGCTGGCCACCATGAAGCACGTGGGGGTGAACGTGGCGGCTGACCCCTTGTTCACGGCTGCTTATACGGGAGTGGGCGGCGGTTTTGTCATCCTTGCCGCCGACGATCCGGGCATGTACTCCTCTCAGAATGAGCAGGACTCCCACTATTACGCCATGGCGGCGGCGCTTCCGTGCCTCGATCCTGCCGATTCGGCCGAGGCTCTGCGCTTTACCCGCGAGGCCTTCGACCTTTCCGAGCGCTTCGATGTGCCCTTCCTTATTCGCTCGAGCGTGCGCATCTCCCACACGAAGACGCCCGTGGAGCCGGGTGAGCGTCAGGCGGTGCCGTTGCGCCCCTACGAGAAGAACCCGGCAAAATGGGTGATGATGCCCGCCTTCGCCAAGCCGCGCCGTTTGGTGCAGCTCGACCGCATCGACGCTCTGCGTGCGTGGGTTGAGGAGTGCCCCTATAACGAGGTCATTCGCCGCGGTTCCGCCGTAGGCGTCGTATGCGCCGGAGCGGTGTACCAGCACGTAGCTGAGGCGCTGCCCGAAGCGAGCATCTTCAAGCTGGGCGTAACCTGGCCGTTGCCGGCCCAGGCGCTCCGCGATTTCGCTGATTCCGTCGACGCGCTCTATGTCGTGGAAGAGGCGTCCACCTACCTTATCGATGCCGTGCGCGCCTGCCGCGTTCCCGTGGTCGACACTCCGCAGCCCCTGCCGCGCGCCGGCGAGCTGACCCCCGGTTTGGTGCGAGCGGCCTTTGGTCTGGAGGAGCCGCCCCATGCGGCCCCGGTCGAGGGCTTGCCGCCGCGGCCGCCCGCTTTGTGCGCGGGCTGCCCCCATCGCCTCGTGTTCAAGGAGCTGGCTCGGATGAAGGCCATCGTCACGGGCGATATCGGCTGCTACACCCTCGGCGCGCTCCCGCCGCTTTCAGCTATGGACACCACGGTGGATATGGGTGCGTCGGTGTCCATGTCCCACGGCTTCGAGCTGGCCTTGGCCGGCACCGAGCACAAGCCCGTGGTGGCGGTCATCGGCGATTCCACCTTCGCCCATTCGGGCCTGAGCTCGCTGATCTCCACCGTGTACAACCAGGGGTCCGGCACCGTCTGCGTGCTCGACAACCGCACCACGGCCATGACCGGGCGTCAGGGCAACCCCTTCAACGGCGTGACCTTGCAGCATCGCCCGAGCCGCGAGCTGAACATCGAGGGCGTGGTGTCGGCGCTCGGTGTCGAGGATGTGCGGGTGATCGATCCGAACGATGCCGAAGCCGTGCGCACGGCCCTGAAAGAGGCCACGGCCTTCGAGGGCCTTTCGGTGCTCGTGTTCCGTTCTCCCTGTGTGCTGCTGGAGCGGGTGTCTAAGAAGCCCTATGAGGTCACCAGTAAGTGCACGGCCTGCGGCGTGTGCGCCACGTTGGGCTGCCCCGCCATTGCCCGCGACGAGATGGGCGTGGCCTATATCGATCGCGCCCAGTGCATCGGCTGCGGTCAATGTGCTCAGTACTGCCGTTTCGATGCCATCGTGAAGGAGTAGGGGAGAGCTATGAGCGATACGAAAACAGTGCTTCTGTGCGGTGTGGGCGGTCAGGGAACCATCCTTGCCGCCGATCTGCTGGCCTTCGGGTGCATGCGCGCCGGCCTTCAGGTGAAGGTGTCCGAGATTCACGGCATGTCCCAGCGCGGCGGCGCCGTCACCACGGTGGTGCGCGTCGGGGAGAACGTGCAGTCCATGGTGGCTGATGCGGGCAGCGCCGACATTATTGTCGCCTTTGAAACGACCGAGGCCCTGCGCAATCTGCCCAACTTGAAGGAGGGCGGCTCGCTGATCGTCAACGACGAGGCCATTAAGCCCCTGCCGGTGCTCACGGGCGCGGCTTCCATGCCGGCTCATCCCCGCGAGACCCTGATCGACGCCGGCGCGCTTCTGGTGCCCGCGGCTGACATCGCCTGGAAGGTGGGCAATCCCAAGACCGCCAACGTGGTGCTGCTCGGGGCGCTCACAGCGCGGCTCGACATTCCCGAAGAGGTATGGGTGGCCACGGTAGAGGAGCGGGTGCCGGCGCACACTATCGAGGCCAATGTGGCCGCTCTGCGCGCCGGTCGCGCTTTCGTGCTCGAGCAGGAAGGAAACTAGATCATGACGGTATCCCAGATCAGTGTTTTCGCCGAGAGCAAGCCGGGCCATTTAGGCCGCGTCCTGGGTTTGTTCGACCAGGCCGGAGTCAGCGTGCGCGGCTATTCGGCGTCCGATACCGGAGAGTACGGCATCCTTCGTTTTGTGGTGGACAAGCCCGATGAGGCCTACGAGGCTCTGCGCGGTGCCGGCTGTGCCTGCGCGGTGTCTCCGGTACTGTGTCTCAAGCTGGAGGACAAGCCCGGCGAGCTGCTGCGCGTTATGGGTGTGCTGGCCGAGTGCGGTATCAATGTGGTGTACAGCTACTCGATGATCTCCACCTACATTGTGCTCTCCACTACCGATCCCGAGCGGGCTCGCGAACTTTTGGCTGATCAGCCTGTGGAGACGATCGCTCAGGAAGATATCACGCGCTACGTTGCCGAGCGCCCCGACTGGAAGGAGGCCTAGGCCCATGGCGTGTGCTGAGGAAACTTTCGCTGTCACTGAGAAGGGCGCAGCTCTGCGCGCGGCTCAAGAGGGGCGCTTCGATGCGCTGCCCATCTATGATCGAGCGATCGAATGTGCCTCCCGCGAGGACATCGAGGCCCTGCAGCTGGAGAAGCTGAAGAACCAGGTTGCCTATACCTACGAGCGCGTGCCCTGGTACCGTCAGAAGATGGACGAGATGGGCGTGGCGCCCGAGGATATCGAAACCTTAGATGACGTGCGCAAGTTGCCCTTTACGGACAAAACCGCTCTGCGCGACACGTTCCCGTTCGGCTTGTTTGCGGTTCCCCTGTCCGAAGTGCGCGAACTGCATTCCTCGTCAGGCACCACCGGCAAACCGGTGGTGGTGGGCTATACGCCGGACGACCTGAACGTGTGGAGCGACTGCATTGCGCGTCTTGTGCAAATGGCCGGTGTCGTGCCGGGCGATGTGGCCCAAATGGCCTTCGGCTACGGCATGTTCACCGGCGGTTTCGGCTTGCACTACGGCCTGCAGAAGCTGGGTTGCGCCATGATTCCCGCAGGCTCGGGCAATACCGAGCGCCACATCCAGATGATCGAGGACTACGGTACCACGGTGCTGGTGGCCACGCCCTCTTACGCTATGCATATTTGCGAGGTGGGGGAGCAGATGGGCTATGATTGGGCGTCTTCGCCTCTGCGCGTGGGCCTGTTCGGCGGCGAGCCGTGCCCGCCGGGCCTGAAGGCCGAGATCGAGCGCCGCATGCATATCACCTGCACGGATAATTACGGTCTCACCGAGGTAATGGGACCGGGCGTGTCGGGCGAGTGCTTGGCCGAACGCTTCCAGCAGCATATCGCCGAGGATCACTTCCTCTGGGAGGTGGTGGATCCTGAAACTGGTGAGCCCGTGGCCGAGGGAGAGATGGGCGAGCTCGTGCTCACGCCGCTGGACAAGCAGGCCATTCCCGTGCTGCGCTATCGCACCCATGACCTGACGCGCGTGCATACCGAGCCCTGTGCCTGCGGGCGCACCCATGCGCGCATGGACAAGGTGCGTTCGCGTAGCGACGACATGCTCATCATCCGTGGCACCAACGTGTTCCCCTCGCAGATCGAGGACGTGCTCAGCGGCATCGACGAAGTGACGCCCCATTACCACATCATTGTCGATACGAAAAACGGCATGGACGTCTTCACGGTGGAGACCGAGCTGCGACCCGAGGCGTTCTCCGACTCCTTCGAGTCCATGAACGTTATCAAGGAGAACATTGCCGAGAAGCTGAAGAGCACGCTGCTGGTGGCTCCGGCGGTGCGCCTGGTGGAGCCGGGCGGCATCGAGCGTGCCGTGGGCAAGGCCAAGCACGTCGACGATCGCCGCAAGAAGTAGCATGGCGCCCGCGGTCCCAGGAGAAGCAGTGCCGGCGACTCGATCTTCTGCATCGCTAGTGCAGGGCGAGGGCCACGCTCCCGTCGTGGGGCGCTTCGCTCCGTCGCCCACGGGCCGCATGCATGCCGGCAATATTTTCGCCGCTCTGGTGGCGTGGCTCGTCGCCAAGTCCCAGGGCGGCTCCATGGTGCTGCGCGTGGAAGACCTTGATCGCGAACGCTCAAAGCCCCAGTTCATCGATGGAGTGCAACGCGACTTTGAAAGGTTGGGCCTCACGTGGGACCGCGGCCCCTTTTTTCAGAGCACCCGCGATGAGGCGTACCGGGCGGCCTTTGACGAGCTTTGCGGTCGTGATCTGGTGTACCCCTGCTATTGCACCCGGGCCGATCTCCATGCCGCTTCTGCGCCCCATCGAGGGGAGAAGCCGGTGTACCCCGGCACCTGCCGATGGCTGTCGACCGACGAGCGCGCCGAGCGCGAAGCCGCAGGACGCCATCCGGCCCAACGTCTTATGGTGTCTGATGAGGTTTATTCCTTTTACGATCTCGTCCAAGGGCCGACGTCCCAGTGTCTCAGCACTGAATGTGGTGACTTTCTTATCCGTCGCTCCGACGGGGCTTTTGCTTATCAGCTTGCGGTTGTCGTGGACGATGCGGCCCAGGGAGTGAATTCCGTTGTGCGCGGGGTCGATCTGCTGTGCTCGACACCTCAGCAGATATACCTGCAGAGGCTGCTCGGCTTGCCTGAGGCCACCTATGCCCATGTGCCGCTTTTAGTGGGAGAACAGGATCGGCGGCTCTCGAAGCGCGATAAAGATGCGGCTCTTGACGAGCTGCTGGTGCGATTCAAGACCCCTGAAGCGGTTATTGGCCATATTGCCGGCAAAACGGGCCTTGCGCCCACCAGTGATCCCGCCACACCGGAAGAGCTTCTCGCGACGTTCGATGTGGAGCATCTTCCCCGTCTTTTCCCTGATAAGGTGCAGATTCTCTGGCCGGATACTACAGCATGAGGGCGCAGGCATAGAACGCGCCGAGAGCCACGTTGACGCTGCAGATTTGGCCCATGGCGCCGATGCGCGCGGCAGGGGCAAGCGGGTTTTTCCAAAGCCCCATCATAAGGGGGTAGCACGCGAGCAGCATGAAGGGCATGATGATAAGGCCCCGGGGAAACCAAAGACCGATAATGAGAACGATGGTGCTGGCCCAGGCCACCAGAAGGCCATGGTAGAGTACACGGGCGCGCTTGCGTCCGAGCAGCACGGGCAGGGTGCGACGGGAAGCCTCAAGGTCCTTCTCGATATCGCAGGTGTTGTTCGTCATCATGATGAGACCGACGCCGATAATGGTGGGAATGCTCCACACGAGCATCATCCAGGAGAAAGTGCCCGAGAGCACCTGATAGCAGGCGAGGGGCATGAGGCCGCCCATGACGCCGCCGCTGACAATCTCGCCGATGGGCAGGTAGGAGATGGGGGTCTTGCCTCCCGAGTACAGCACGACGATAAGAGCCCCAATAAGGGCGATGACCAGGGGAATGAATCCAGCGACGGCGATAATGTAGAGGCCCAGCGCAAAGGCGGCCACAAGGAGACCGATAGCATAAGCGAGCACGGATCGGGGGTTCACGTTGTTGTAGACAAGCACCGCATCGGTAACCTCGACATTGTCATCGGCGCTGTCAGTGCCTTTGACGAAATCGAAATAGTCGTTGAAGGTGTTGACCGATGATTGCATGAGAATGCAGATAACAAGAAGCACGACAGCCCTAAGAGGGGAGAATGATCCGCAGGTTGCCTCCGTGCAGCCAACGGCAATAAGGACGGGCAAGATAGCAGCGGGCCAGGTATGGGGGGCGGCCAGCTGCATCATAAGGCGGGGAGTGAGAGGGGAGAACGACCGCCCCTCCCCTTTTCTACTATTAGTACGCATGTTCGTTTTTTGAAATCCTTAGAAGGGGAGTGTTCGATAGGCTCATTATAAAAGAAGGCACCCGTTGCCAGGTGCCTTAAGCGGTGCTTGGAAGAAACCAGCGGGCTAGTTGGTCATAAGAGCCGCAGAAATATCGCCCGAAGTAGAAGATGCCGGCTCCCATACGTCATTAACTTTCGTATAAGTAATGGTAATGGGCTCCGTCGGCTTCAGTTCGACATTGTCCAAAGAGCCAGTGACAATCTCGCCGATTTTCTTATTGATGTCCTCGTTGGACATGCCGGCCAGTTCGTCGGGGTTCTCGGTGATCTTAGTGACGGCTTCCTCAAGGGCTTTCTGGTAGCCTGTGTAGCTTTTGCAGGTAAGCGTGATTTGCGCTTCGGCCGTGTCGCCATTAACGGTGATGTCGTCGATGGTGTAGTCGAAGCCGTTGAGGTAGGCCTTCATGAATTCCACGCCGTCAATGCCGTACATGGAGAGCTGGCTCATGTTGATGCTTTCAGAGAACTCCGTGACAAAGGTGTCGTCCAGGTTTTTGATGCTGTCGAGTTCCGAGCTGAGCGATTGACGGATGGCCTCCGAGTCATCTTGCGGCTGTGTGCATCCCGAAAGGGTAGCCATGCCAAGAGTCAGAGCCAAAACCGCCAGGAAAGAACCAATGAACCGTGATGTCCTGTTCAAGGAATTTACTTTACATAACATGGATTATCATCCTTTCATTATGAAATCTAAGGCAGGTATCGAAATGGCTGGCGCTATTGTACTTGAAGCTTGTGGAGGCGCCATGGGGTTAGCCCCAGGCGGATTCTCCTGAAGATGACGGTGCCTGCGTTGCGGTGACGCCGTTGCCAAGGATGGAGCTATAGTCGCCCGACTGGAGGGCGTCAAGAAGAATGGGCATCATGGTCACTACGCCAATGATGTTGAGCACGAGAGCGACAAGGCTAATGAACAAGCCCATGATGGCAGTTTGGCGCAGCGCCTTGGCGTAGGCTAAAAACGGCGAAGATGGATTGGCGAGCACTCGTTTGGTTTTAAAGAATGCCAAGAGCGCGCAAATGAGCGAGACTGAGCTGAGCAGCACGCCGCCGATGATAAAAGAAACCGGACCGCCGATAGTGGCGATGGTAGAAAGCGTACGTGCTGAATTGAGCTCTGATTGCTCAGCAATGGTTTGAGGCCCGGAAGTTTCTGGCGTTTCTGGCGTTGGGGTTTGCGGCGCGATGGGCTGAGGCTCAGGCGGCAAAGGAGCCTGCGGGTTCTGTTGAGAAACGGGGCCGTTCGTGCCTTGGGATGACTCCGGGGCTTCCGGCTGCTGGGGCTTGTTGTCTTGTTCGGTCATGGTTCGCTCGATTCTTATTGAAGCCCGCTGCTGCCAAAACCCTGGACGCCTCGGTCGCTGGAAGGAAGCTCGTCGGCGCACTGGAGGCGGACTGCGGGGACGGGAATGATCATTAATTGGGCGATCCGGTCGCCTCTTTCGAAGGAAAAAGCCTGATCAGAATCAAGATTGACAAGGCTAACTTTAATTTCGCCACGATAGCCGCTGTCAATGAGACCCGGAGCGTTGACGACGGAGATGCCGTGTTTGGCGGCCAAACCGCTCCGGGGAATGACGAGAGCGGCGTAGCCCTCGGGAAGCGCTAAGGCAAACCCGCAGGGAACCAATTGGCGCTCTCCTGGTTCGAGGGTGCCGCTAATGGTGGAGCGGATATCAAGGGCAGCGTCCCCTGGGTGAGCATAGGCCGGGGCGGGTAGTTCGGTATCGAGGAGCTTGATGGGGATATTGAGCACGGCACTACCCTATCTCTTTCAGGGCGGCCGAAAACTCTTCGATGCTCTGGAAATCTTTGTAGACGCTGGCAAACCGAATATAGGCAACGTCATCGAGGTTAGCGAGCCGCGCGAGCACCATGTCGCCGAGGTCCTTCGATTTGATTTCCGTGCGCTGGGTCGACCGGAGCTCGGTTTCGATACTGGCAATGAGGTTGTCTACCTTTTCAGGCGTGATAGGCCGTTTCGCGCAAGCGATAAGAAGGCCGCGCATCAGCTTCGCTCGATCGAACACCTCAGAGGAGCCATCGGTCTTTGTTACGAGAATGGGGTTTTCCGCCAGGCGCTCATAGGTGGTGAATCGATGGCCGCATTCAAGGCATTCGCGACGCCGACGAATAGAGGCTCCTTCGTCCGCCGAGCGAGAATCGACGACTTTTGATTCGGGATAGCCGCAGGATGGACAACGCATAGGGTCTCCTAACAATGAGTGTGAAGCCCATCATACCCTATGAAGAGACGCATCCTTGCGTTTTCAAAACATTGCTACCATCGCGACACCCCAGAGGTGCCCGCTTACCTAGGCAAAGAAGATGACAAAGCTGGCGATGGTGCTGAGGGCGAAAGCGATGGGGAATTCATAGCGAGCCATTTTTCTCTCCTGACCTCTTGCGTAGAACCTTTGTTCGTGGTTATAATAGATCGAACAAAAGTTCATGTCAAGAGAAAATAAAACAAATGTACGTTTTTGAAAGGATGCACTATGACGCACAAAGTGACCAAGAGGCAGCAAGCGGTGCTCGACTGCATCGAGGCCTGCATCCGAGAGAAAGGGTACGGTCCGACGGTGCGCGAGGTGTGCCAGTCTCTGGGCCTCTCCTCCCCTTCCACCGTGCACGTGCATTTGAAGGCGCTTGAAGAGAAGGGCTTTATCAAGCGCGATCCTCTCAAGTCCCGTTCCATTGCCCTCACCTATGCCATCGAAGACGCTGCGTCGGCCGCCGTTTCGGGGGCAGAGGCCTACAGCAATTTGGTCACCATTCCCCTTGTGGGCAATGTTGCTGCCGGCTCCCCTATTCTGGCCGAAGAAAACATCACTGACAACATCACGCTCCCCACTGATATTGTGGGCGATGCTCCTTCGTTCATGTTGTCCGTTCGCGGTGAATCAATGATCGAGGCCGGCATCAACGACGGTGATTACGTAGTCGTGAAAGAGCAGCCTGTGGCTAACAACGGCGATATTGTCGTGGCCATCATCGACGATGGCGCAACGGTCAAGCGCTTCTACAAAGAGGCCGATCATATTCGGCTGCAGCCAGAAAACTCCTCCATGGAGCCTATTATCACCACGCAATGCTCCATCGCTGGCAAAGTGGTTGCGGTGTTTCGTCGCCTGTAGGGTTTCGACTTCCCTCCCCCTCCCTTGTTCAGCAAAGTGCGCCCTTTCACAGGAAAGGGCGCACTTTCTGCTTGGAGCGCATTAGGTTGGCCATGGGATAGGGCTAGCAGGCAAAGGCCTCAAAGGAAGCGGCGAAGGCAGGTGAAACCAGCATTTGCAGATGCGTGCCATCGGCCTCATGGTTCTCGGAGATAATATGACACCGCTCATGGGCCAACGACACCAAATCGCCCCGCTGGTAAGGGATAACCACGTCAAGCTTCACGTCGCTGGCTGAAGCTGAGGCGGCTATGGCCGAGACCAGGGCGTCGATCCCCTCGCCGGTCTTTGCTGAGACGAACTGGGCATGGGGGAATCGACGTTTCAAGCCGGCCTTAGTGTCGTCATCGAGCATATCGCACTTGTTGAATACCTGAATCGTTGCGATATCTTGGGCGCTGATCTGGTCGAGAACGTCATGGACCGCATCGATTTGCCCCTCGAACTCTGGCGAGGAGGCATCGACGACGTGAAGAATAAGGTCGGCACCGGTAATTTCATCGAGGGTGGACTTGAAGGCTTCCACCAAGGTGGTCGGAAGCTTCTGGATGAACCCAACGGTGTCAGTGACGGTGATTTCGCGTCCCTCGGGCAGCTCGAACTTGCGTGTTGTGGAATCAAGCGTGGCGAACAGCTTGTCGTAGCTGAGCACGTCGGATCCCGTAAGTCGGTTGATGAGCGAGCTTTTGCCCGCGTTGGTGTAACCCGCCAGGGCTACCTTGAACATACCGCTGCCATAGCGGCTCTCGCGCTGCAGCGAGCGCACCTCGCTTAAGTGGGCAAGCTCGCGGCGAATCGAGGTGATGCGCTTGCGCACCATACGACGGTCGACCTCCAGCTGGCTTTCGCCCTCACCGAAGCGCGAACCGACGCCACCGCCCATGCGGTTCGAGGCCAAGTGGGCCCACATGCCGCGCAGGC
>CAJUFS010000016.1:0-1563 GCA_910585575.1 uncultured Adlercreutzia sp.
CGCCGGCAATGACCATGGCGTGGGTCGGCAGGCTCTCGCGCATGGCGTAGCGCTCGGCCTTGTTCATGGTGAACTTGATGCCGAACATGGCCTCGAGGTCGTACAGATCCATGTCCATGACGCCCTTCGTGCGATCGCAGTGCTGCAGCACGTCGCAGCCGAACCACACCGGCTCGCCGGCCTTCAGCTGAGCGATGACCATCTGTTTGAGGTCGTCCATCTCAACGTTGAGGTACAAGTTCTCGCGCTCGGGAATCTGATCGGAGTCCTCGATGGTGTAGGTGCGGCCATAGGGGTTCTCATCGCCGGGCACGTTGATGACGCCAATGTAGTCGTCCAGATCGAGCCCCACGTACTTCTTGTAGAACTCAAGCGGCGTGAGGTCGTAGTCGGCGTGGTAGTTGCCCTTCTTGTCCTCGTACTGGAAGTCGAACTTCTGCACGGGCTCGCCGAAGCACACGGCCAAGATGCGGTACACCTCGTTGAGCATCTCTTCCTGGACGGCCTCGGTGTCCTTGCCCTCGCGAGCCATGGAGCGCAGCTTCAGCGCGTCCTGACGCAGCAGGTGCGACAGCACGGTGTTCACCTCGGCGGTGTTGTTGGTGCAGTGGGTCTCGCTCATGGCGGAATGCGGCACCACGCCGTACTTCTTCACCAGCGCGGCCACCATGTCCCAATCGCCGCCATCCTGCATCGGCGACTGAATGAGCCAGGTAACCTCGCGGTCGTTCAGGTCCTTGTCAGCGGTTTCCACGATGTGCTTCATGAACCAGGCCGCGCGCTCCAGCTTGTTGTAGAAGGCCAGATAGGCCTGGGAAAGCTCGAAGGTGCCGTGAGGCAGGTCAAGCTCCTTCTCAATGCGGAAGCGCAGGGTGTTCAGGCAAGCGAACATCCAGCAACGGCCGCTCATCAGCTGGTTGGCGACGGCCTCTTTGTCCACGTCGATGGAGAAGGCGAAGTTCGCCGGGGAGAGGCGCTTGAGCACTTCCACGTTCTCAGCAGATTTCAGAATACCGTTAACGGTAACGGCCTTCTGAGCCACCTGCTGAGTCTCGCACTTCTTGAAGCTCTCGTGCATCTTCTCAATTTGCTCTTTTGAGATCTTCATTTTCTATGGCTCCTGTTCTTACTACTTGCTTCGGTTTCATCATCTATCTGGAAAGGGCTGGGCAGCGTCGGCTTTTCCGGAGGGTCCGACGGGGCGCAACCCGAATTCCCTTAATCGAACAGCGTCCAAGGCTGGGTGGGACGGTCGTACAGATAGCCGTCCATCCACTTCCACAGCGGATGCTGCTCCATGAACTCCTTGGCGTTGAACTCCACGCCGTCGGCACGGCCGTAACGGCCCCACATGCGCATGTGCTCCATGTCGTCGGGACCAGCGGCCTTGGCGTCGCAAGAACCGGCCGGGTAGAACGGGATGTTCCACACGGCATCCGGATCGTCGGCGTAGTACTGCGGATCGACATCGTAGTGGGCGCAGATGCAGCGGGACGAGGGGTTGTTGTAGCCCAGGTACACGTCAAAGGTGTCGGCCAGCATGAGCTTGGCGCGCTCGACGTC
>CAJUFS010000016.1:1663-47405 GCA_910585575.1 uncultured Adlercreutzia sp.
AGGCGCTCGACGAACTCGTCGATGGTGCTGGCGAACTGCACGGCGTCGCGGATGCGCACCCACTCGGGCACGCCTTCCTCGCTGTACTTGTCAAAGCCGGCCAGCGTAGTCTCGGTGACGGACAGGCCCGAGGAGATAACGTAGAAGTCGGTCATGGAAGCCAGCATGCACGGGCCCGAGGCCTGCATCACGAAGTCGTAGCCCTCGTCAGGCTTCACGTGCTTGCATACGTTGAAGTACTGGCCGCTCCAGAACTCGTCGAAGCTCTGGTGGGCGATAACCGGCTTGCCGTCCGGGGTCGCGTCGCCCGTGGCGCAGATGGCGGAGCAGTGCTCCTTGCGGTGCGTCTTCATCTGGGGACGGTTCATGATCTTCGGGGCGTTCACCGGCCACCAGTAGCCGGTCATTTCCATGTAGTCGTTCCAAGCGATAACATCATCGACGGATGCCTCGACGCCCGCGGCGGTTAAGCCGTCGGCCATGCCCTGCAACTCCTGCAGGTAGCGCTCGGGAATAACATCCTTGTGCAAGCGGATGGACTGCTCGGCGAACCAGGAATATTCCTTACCGTAGGTCTCGTAGGTCATATAGGCGAACACGCGCTGGGCATCGGCCCATTGGTCGGCCAGCAGATAGCCTTCCTGGAAACCGCACTCGTAGGGCGAGCCCTTCACCTTGATGTGGTTCCAGCCGTTGATCTTCTGTAGCTGGGCATGATCGACCATCTTTTGCTGCGTTTCGGTGAGCATATGATGGCTCCTTTCCTTTCTTTTCAACCAGCGCGCCGCCACTGATTTAGGACGAATAGGATGGGAAGACGAAGCGGCAACTTCACCGAAGATTACAGCGCGTCAACGGCAAAACACGAGGTAGCAGGCTTGTTCTTCCTGGCTCGGATTGTGAACACCTGAGGGGTTGAGGCATCAACTCTTTCAGGTGATTAGGGGTTTTCGTTTCTCCTCCGTTACGGATCGGCGATCTGAAGGTCATCGCGGAACTCAACCTTTATGCTGAGAGTCACCAACCTGCGAAGCGAAGCCCATTCGGCCGCGTTCGCCCTACGGCAGCATCAACAATCTCTTGGTAGAAAGGCGGTCCCCATGAGCAACTCGCGCAGCCTTCGGGAGCTCTTCCCCTGCGTGCTCGGGCTCGCCTTCGGACGCCTCAGCTTCACGTTGGGAAGCTTCGGCAGCTACCAAAGCCTCCATGAGGGCTTCGGCAACCTCGAGGCCGTGGGGGTCTTTGCCCTCCTCATTGCCATCGCTGTCATTTTCTTCTTCATATATAAAGCCCGACTCACCGACGCCCAAGCTTTGCTGGGCGCCCGCATTGGCATTATCAGCGCGGCGCTGGTCATTGCCACGGGCGTGGTTATCCAAGGCAGCGAGGCGCTGCGCGGCAGCTTCACGTTTTTCCTCAGTCTGCTGCTCTCGGTTCTTGCCGCCGGCGTTCTGTTTTATTGGCTCCGCTTGGCTAAGGGCGCTCGCAGTTCGGTGGCCGTCGCCTATGTCTTCAGCGCCCTGGGGCTCAGCGAGCTTATCCTTTTCGTGCTGAATATGCTCCCCTCTTCGGCGGCTGCCATGCTCACCATAGTACTCACACTCGGACAGTTGCCGTGTCTGGCGGCAAGCCGCCAGAGCCCTCCGCTTCGCGATTTGGTCTTCGCCAAGGGAACCATCGGGTTCTACGATTTCGCCCCCCGCTTTACCATGAGCCCCCTCTTTCTTGCCTGCAGCGCCATAGCCGTGGGCCTGCTCTCTCTGGCTGTCGGCGCCTTGCGCGGCTTCCCCGACGGCTTTCCCATTACCTTGAGCCTGGCACCCCTGGCTGTTCAAACGATCACGCTCGTCAGCCTCAGCATCCTCATCGTCGCCTTGGCCTCTCGGGGTAACCGCGATATCATCAGCTGGGGTCTTTGGGCCTTGGTAGAGCTTGCCGCCGTACTCGCCCTCGTGCTGTACGCTCTTTTCCCTGAGCATCTGCTTGTCGGAGGCGCACTCACCGCCGTAGCCAACGCTCTGCTGGGGGCTATCGTTTGCTATGTCGCCATATCGTTCGAAACCATCGGCAAGCGCGATCCCTACTATTACGCCCTCGCTGCCTGGCTCACATGGACCGCAGGCAAAGTCGTCGGACGCGTGGCCCTGCTCCTTGCAGCGCAACCGAGTCCCTTGGTTATCTTCACGGTGCTCAGCGCGTGTCTCATGGTGTCGGCCCTAGCCATCTTCATGGGATACCAGAAGGGGGCCCTCCAGCAAACCGTGGTATTTCCCGCTCCTGCACCCTTCTCAACGAAGGTTGCGGCTCCGAAGCTGGCAGTCACCGCACCCCTTGGGTCAACCGATGCGGCAAGCCGAACCGCCCAGACCCCGTCACCGAGCGCAGTTGTTGTGGGGGGCGAAGCTTTTCCCGCAACGCCCGCGCCCGCAACGGCGCCCGATGCGGCAACGGCTTGGGAAGAGGGACTTGCCACCCTGAGCGAAACGTACATGCTGTCCGATCGCGAGCAGCAAGTGCTCGAGTTGTACGCCGGCGGCTATACGCAGAAGCGCGTGGCCCAAGAGTTGGGAACCTCACTGGACACCGTGCACACCCATGTCATGCATATCTATGCGAAAACGGGGCTCCATTCCCGTCAGGATATCATCGACTACCTGCGCGGACACGAGGCTTAAGCGGACGCAGGAGGGACCCACTCGCGCTTCTCGACCGCCTTTGGAAGACCATGTCCCCTCGCCCTCCCCTACCGAAGCCCTGCCGAACCCGGAGGACCCCGCACCCTTTGACGGGTCGTTACAGAACGGAGTCGGTTTCCCCGCTGCCGGGGCCACTGCTCGGCAGTCATGCCATCATAGGCCCATATCAGCCAGACCGAGCAATGGCGCAGAGGGCGCCTGCCGGTACGAGAACTGGGAGGATACCATGGACAAGTACATTTGCGACGTGTGCGGTTATATCTACGATCCCGCCGTGGGCGACCCGGACGGCGGCATCGAGCCCGGCACTGCTTTCGAGGACATCCCCGAGGATTGGGTTTGCCCCGTTTGCGGCGTCGGCAAGGACGACTTCTCGCTGTACGAGGAGTAGTTGCTCGCTTCACCAAAACGCACAAGAGAGCCCCTCGGGGCTCTCTTTTCATAAGCAGCCGAATTACACGCCGAATAGGAGTCAGGGCGTCACCAGCCATGAGCTCAGGGAGTCTCCGCTATCGGCCCTGACTTATAGAAAAGTCACTCCAAAAATCCAAGTATAGAAAACCTAGAAAATATAGTAAGTATCGTAAATCTAAACTGAATGAATGAGTCTAGCGAAGTTAAGCTGCTTGGCAACAGGACACCCGCCACAGGATCAAACCAGGTCGTTCTCGACGGCTCAACCAATCTCTTCCTGCTCGACGCCGATCAGGTCGAACAGCTCTTGGCGTGTATGAATGCCTAACTTGCGATAGATGTGACGTACATGGGCCTTGGCCGTACCGTTGGCGATGAACAGCTCGCGTTCGATGATGCCCACCGTCTTTCGCTGGGCCAAAAGCAGCAGCACCTCTTCCTCACGCGCCGAGAGCTTGTACTTGCGGGCCACCTCGGCACAGCGATCAGGCAAGGCCTGCTTCCGAATAGTGGCGGCTGCCCCCACCCCGCCTTCGATGAAGTCGGCGCCCCAGCGGCTCATCAAATCACGTTCGGAGAACAAAAGAAGCGCCGCCGCGAACACAGCCGCCACCGCCAGCAAAGACACGATTGTTTCCCCCGGCGCCCCCAGCACCTGAGCGCCTTCAGCCCAGGTCGCCAGCATACGCCCCAGCCACATAGCCACCTGACGCACCGCCCGTTCAAGACCGAAGAGCCAAACAGCTGACACCCCATAGCGATAGCAAATGCTCGACATAACCAGCATGATGAGAATCGATTGTCCCGTATAGGCCGCCGACATGCACCAATTCGCCACATTGCCCGGCACATGGCCAAAGGCTGGCACAAGGAAGAGGGCTACTACGATAAGGGGCAATGCCACCCGATAGATCAAGCTGAAATCGAATCGCTCACCACGCGCCAGCACGAGCGCGAAGACAAGAACGCCCATAAGCAACGTGCCCGGAGCCGAATGGGGGCCGAAAAAACTGTCGTACATGGCACCTTCCATGAGGCCATAGCCGAGAGCATAGGCGGCCATAAACATCATGGCTTTCCAGGGCACCTTGAAACGAGCCCAAGCCAACGACGGGCGCTCGTCGGCAGGAAGCTCGCGGAACCCCCGATGGGCGCACACCAGCGACAGCACCGGCAGAAGTGCCGTCATGACGAACAGCCAGGGCAGCAGGAACCCACGGTACACATAGAGAACAAGTGCGCCGACCACGATAGAGCCCGAATAATAAAGCGCAACGCGCACAGGGTTCAGGCATCCGTACAACTCGCTCCAAATCAAGATAACAAGAGCGATGCCTACCCCGCCAAGCACCGAAGCTGCCAGGCCCATAGCGGCTAAAGGAGGAGTCGGCAGCCAGCAGGTAAGAAACATGAGCGCCGTAGCCCCCACCAGACACGCTCCGGAGAGAATGAAAATCGAGCGCTTGTTGAAGAAGGGGCCGATGCGGCGTGCCATCATCATACTGAGCAGAGAGGTCGCCACCATCGCCCAGTCGAATACGTCCCTTACGGAAAACTCCACCGAGGGAAAGGGAGCGAACGAGCCGACGAAGACAATTTCTATCCAGGCCCGATACAGCCCAAGACCGAGAAAAGCCAGCGGAATGAAATGGCCGAAGGAAGAGGCATCAGTCGCAAGACCCTCCTCGGTATCGCGAATGGCACTCTGCTGCTCTGCACGAGCTTCTTCCGACATTGCTCCACCTCCCCACCCTCGTTTCCCGTCGGCGCAACCACATAAGCGCAGAGGGTCTGCGCTTTCTGGGTAAGTGAACTTTGAGGGATTCGCTTAGATTATGTGCGGCGCTCCACCCCTTGGCAAGACTCGAGGAAAAATTAGGGGGTTAAATTGGGGGGTTACACTATTTAGACCGTCAATCTTGTCATCGGACCATAGCAAAAACACCTCGTCAACAGTAGGGTGCACCTCAGCTTCCCCAAACAGCGCAAAGCGGACGATGCAGCTTTTTGGAACGGCTGCACCTATCTAAGGAGGGTATCTAATGACTTCTATTTCCCGACGCGACTTGTTCAAGTTCGGCGGCATGGCAGCCGTGGGCGCTGCTGGCGTTTCCATGATGGGAGGCTGCGCGCCGCAGGCCCCCAGCGCCAGCAAGAGCCTTTCCGCAACCGGTGCCGGCTCTGATGGCCTGCCGTCGTTCTTCGTCGCCCCGGAACCCATCACCGACATTGCCGAAACCCAGGACTTCGACGTCGTCGTCATCGGCGCGGGAGCGGCCGGCGTACCGGCGGCCATCTCGGCCTTTGAGGCCGGCGCCAAAGTGGCCCTGCTGCAGAAGGAAGAGGCAGCTGTGTCTCAGGGCAACACCTGCGATTCCATTATCGTGGAGGAGACGGCGCCTGGCGGCGTCGAAGCCGTCGTGTCCCTCATCAACGCCGATTGCTGCCACCTGTCCGACCGCGAGCAGGTGCGCCTGTGGGCCTACAATTCTGGCGAGGCCCTGAAGTGGCTGTGGAACATCGGCGAGCAGGCCGGCGCCCAGATGGTGGACTCCACCGCTAAATGGACGGGCGCCATCCAAAACGTGAACGGCTACGATGTTTCCTACTTCGCCTTCGATTTCGGCCCCAAGCCCTACAACACCGGCAGCGGCATGCGCGACATCGCTGACTGGGCCGAGGCTCAGGGCGTCAACATCTTCTACTCCACGCCGGCCGTCCAGCTTGTGCAGGACGAGTCCGGCGCCGTCACCGGCGTTATTGCCGAGGGCTCGAACGGCTACATTCAGTTCAACGCCGCCAAGGGCGTTATCGTGGCCACCGGCGACTACGAGAACGACGACGAGATGATGGCCTACTACGAGCCGGGCATGGCCAACATCTACCGCAAGGAAACCAACAAGACCGGCGACGGCCAGAAGATGATGGTATGGGCCGGCGCCCGTATGGAAGACGCCTGCGGCTCCAAGGTGCAGCACGACTTCGATGCCGGCCCGGGTTCCATGGCCGACATGCCCTTCCTGGCCGTGAAGAACGACGGCACCCGCTTCTGCAACGAGGCCGCCTGCGAGATGGCCGTCATGGGCAACTTCCTGCGCAGCGAGGCCGACCAGGGCTGGTACAGCCAAATCTTCGACAGCAACTACATGGCCGACACCGAGGGTTGGCCCGGCGTGGCCCTGCCGCCCGAGGCCATGGCCAGCTACATGCCCGAGGTGGAGGGCGAGAAGACCGGCGTGTACGAAAGCCTCATTAACACCTATTCCGCCGACACGCTGGAAGAGCTGGGCGAGAAGCTGGGCCTGACCGACGTGCCTACCTTTGTCGCCACGGTCGAGCGTTACAACGAGTTGGCCGAAAACGGCATCGATGAGGACATGGGCAAGCCCACTCAGTTCCTGAAGGCCATCAAGCAGCCGCCCTTCTACGGCATCCACCGTCACATTGGCCTGTCCACCATCGTTCACGGCGTGAATGTGAACAGCGAGATGCAGGTGCTCGACAAGGATGGGGCGCCCATCGAGGGTCTGTATGCCATCGGCAACTGCGCCGGCAACTTCTTCGGCAGCCCTGACTACCCCATGACCGTGCCCGGCCTCTCCCTGGGCCGCTGCCATACGCAGGGCTACGTGGTGGGTCGCGCCGTGGCGAGCAAGTAGGCACTGCCTATTTCTTCCGCGCCGGCCTCCCTCCCCGCCAGCGCGGAATTAGCAAGAGGCCCCGATGCATTTGCGTCGGGGCCTCTTTTCATGCTGAGCGATGCGCTAACACAAAAGAGGGGGCTGGCTTGGGATGAACCCACACGCCAGCCCCCTCTTGCTTTAAGCCTGTGGTGCGCTTAGGCAACCTCGTGCTTGACGCGGTCATGCTCCTCGGCGCGCTTGGCGTCGTTGAAGCGATCCATGGTGCCCACCAGGTAACCGGTGATGCGGCGGATGCGATCGAACTTCACGGGAGCCAGGCCGTAGTGAATGCCCACGTCCTCGCCATCGACATCGAGCGTCAGAGACTCCAGCTTGCCATGGGGATACTTCTCGGCAGCGCGATGCAGGTAAGCCTTGATCTCGTTGTCGGACACGGGCTCGTCGTTGCCGTTGGCGTAGTTCACATTGATCTTCACGCCGTCGATCATCTTGGTGCTCATGAGTCTCTCCTGTTCTTACGAGGCGAAAGTCGCTGTCATGAAAAAGGGGCGTCTTACGGGAACCCTTTGCCACTAACACCCTGATATCGCCTAGGGGATAGTTACCATATCTAGTTAGCGATTGCGAATATTACCACAATATGTTGTCCATATACCCAACGTTTTCAAGAAGTTACGCGAACCGCGCAAAGAGCCCGTAAGGGGCGGTGAGGCCATGCATCAAACCAGTAGTATTTGGCACTGGGGCTTGGAATGAATCGCTCATGGTACGATAGCGCCCCAAGGAAAGAGAGGGCCTATGAACCGCGCATCGTACTACCAGCAACTTCCTGCCGAAGGCGGGCTCGTCAGCGCCTGCCACATGGCCCTTACCAACACGGACCTTGCCGGTAAACACATCCTCGATATCGGCTGCCGCCGCGGTAAGGGTGCCTACAAGCTCAGCGAACTCGCTGGTCCCCAGGGGTTCGTGCTCGGTATCGACTGGCGGGAAGCTTTCGTGGCCCAAGCCCAGGAGGGTATGGCAGCCGCGCTTGATCGCAGCGGACTGAGCGAGAGCAACCTGGCCTTCCGCACCGCCTACCCCGAAAACCTACGCGACGCCGCCATCGAAGACGGCTCCTTCGACGTGGTCTACCTCAACAACGGCATCACGCTGCTCTACGATCCCCTCGAAGCACTACGGGAATGCGCTCGAGCGCTGACGTCGGAAGGCCTGCTTATCCTGGAAGTCGTTGTTGCCGAGGAGCCGCACACCGCAGCAGCCATCGAAGCCGCCCGCGCTGCCGGAAGCAGCATCGGCGCCGCGTGCGCCGAACCCGAGCTCCTTGCATGGCTTGCCGCCGCCGGCTTTGGCAAGCCCGCCGTGGTCGAGCGCACGCAGGTAGATCCCTCCGTCGACAACCTCGACCCCGCAGCCTACCCCGGCCGCTTCTTCGCCCTTACCCTCCAAGCAAGGAAGTCCCTTTTCAAATAAAAAGCCCTCGGATAACCGAGGGCCCGTTACTTGCGCGATTAACTCTTGCGAAGCACACACGCGACCGGCTCGTGCGCAGCGCTTACGCAACTAGCTCTTGCATGATGCTATCCGCTTCTATCGATCCTTGTTGGAGCACAGCAGCAAAATGCCTGCTACCAGCGAACAGAAAATGAGCGTGCACACGTCGAAAGCCACGGTGTTGGGCTTTGTGCCCTTGTAGATGCCCCAGGAAATGACGCACATGGGAATCATCCACGCCAGCGGCAGAATAAGCCAGCACGATCCCACCAACGACAGAATGCAGAAGATGAACGCCACCAGGCGCAAGTTGCGATCGGTGTCGGTCATGGGATAAAGCGCCGCCGTTTGCACCGGGGCCACGGGCTGCTGATAGGCCTGCTGGTAGCCCGGCTGCTGGTAGCCGTAGGACTGCTGAGCCTGAGCGGGATCTTGATACCCATAAGCCTGCTGCGCCTGATAGGGATCCTGATAGCCGTAGGGTTGCTGTTGGTAGCCCGAGGGCTGCCCATAGCCAGGGGCATACCGGCCGTCAGCCGTTTGGGTATAGCCAGAATCGTAGTTTCCCCCGAAGCCTTCTCCATTTGCCGCAGCGTCGGGAGATTGCGAGGGATCGTATTGTTGGTCGGACATGGAGGCGCCTCCTTGGTTCGTTATCTTTGCCACCAGTATAGCGGCCCCAAGAGCCCTGCGCGACCGATTTCACTTACCCGAAGGTTTCACTTTTGTAAGGAGGGGCACCGGACGCCTCTATGAAAGGACGCCTTTAACGCCCTACTTTACGCAGGCGCTGACACTCAAACGCCCACCGCTTCCAACACCGCGGCTCGCCCCTCGGCGTCGGGCGCAATGCGACACCGATCGGGCCACGCGGCACCCAGCTGCCGCTCCGCCTCGCCCACAAGCTCTTCGCGCACGACCACCAGCGCATGGGGAAACGCCGAGGTGGGCCCTTGTCGCAGCAGGGCCACAGCTTCGGTAAGCCCCTCGCCCCGCTGAAGTTCAAGACGACCAAGCTCGTCGACAATCAGAAGGCCAGAAGCCGCAGAAGCGAGTCCCGCGTCCGACCGCCCTCGCACGCACGCGTCCGACAACCCTCGCCCGTCCGCGCCCCTCGCCTCCGATCGGGCGCCCCCTCGCGCCTCCCCGCGCTCAGACCCGCCGCCACGCCCCTCTCCCGCCAGCTGGCGAAAGTGCTCGTTCACCCGGGCGATGGCAGCGTCGTCTATCTCCCAGGCCAATTTAGCCCGTGCGCTCTGACTGGCAGCGTCAAAGCTTCCCTCCTGCTGCGCTAAATCGCGGCGGCGCGCAAAGGGAAGGCGCTCCCCGCTGGGGAGGAGCACGTTGTCGATGCCGCGCTTCTCGAAGCCGTTGCCATCGGCCCGGCCCCCGACGGCCGGTACCCAGTCTCCAGGCGCCAGCACCCCCGCCACCGGCACGCCAGCCGCAACGATGTCGTCAGCCAGCTGTTGGAGCCAGCGGGTCTTCCCTATCTGCACATCGCCTGTCAGAAAAAACAGCATGCCGCCCTCCCGCTTTCCATCGCCCTGAAGCAGAAGCCGATAGCGCCCGCTAGGCCTCTGGATTCTTCAAAGCCGCCATGGTCAGCGCCTCGCCAAACAACTGCCCAGCGCCGTTCTTGACGGCAAACGCGGCCTTCTCCGGGTCCGCCACCACGCTGCCGGCCAGCATGTCCACGCCCCAACGGAACAGGAACGGCGCCATGACCACGCTGGGGCCCACGAACACCGTCTTCGTATTTGCGGCCAAGTCCAGCAGGCGGGGCGCCGTCTTGTTGATCAGGGTCACGCCCGTCATGAACAGATAATCAGCGCCAGGAATCACATACTCGCAGGCCGGATCGGGCACGTCGTTGGCCTGGGTGCACTTGCGCTCGAGCACGGTCAAGCGAGCGTACTCCTCGATGCGCTCCACATGGGGGAAGTGGCCCACCACCACAACCGAGGCGTCCCCCGCTGCCGTAATTTCCGGTCGGTACATCTCGAAAGCATCCATCTTGCGCACCGTGCCATCGGGCACCTCGACGGCTGCATCGTACACGCAGCCTAACTCATCGAGCAGCCCGTGCTGGGAATACCACGCGTTCAGCGCTGCCACGCCCAAGCTGGCCTCCTCAAAGCACCACGACTTCGCCAGCTCGGCCACCGTGCGCAGGGGCAGACCACGCAGGTCGTCGGCATAACGGCGCTTGGCACCGCCCGTAGTGGTGAAGCTCACGCCCATGCCACTGTCAGCGGCCACGTAGGACGAGTGGGTGCCCAGGCAGTAGTCGCGCACCACCACGTCTTCGGGAATGCCAGCAATAAGATGGTTGTACAGCTTCCACGGGGTGTTCGGCTCGTTGGTGCCCGGGAACTGAATGGGTCCTCCCGCGCTCGCCGTGCAGCAATCCTTTTCGGCGCAACCCATCTGCTTCCTTCCTCTCGTCCGCGGTTCGAAGTCTTTCCGGCAAACGCCCCTCAATCCGCTCTCTCATTTCTTTCACCATTGTTATGGTAACGAATTATCCTTCTCTGTAAATTATCTATAATGAAGGATATAATTATCTGCTATGAAGAACAATGAGCACACCCTCCTTCGCCCTACGGTCTCCGCAGCCGCTCGTCGCGGGCGTCTGGTCGTCCTGGGTCTCGCCATCGCCCTTGTGGTGGCAGCGGTGGCCTCTCTCATGCTCGGCCGCTATCCCATCGATCCCGGCCAAGCGCTGGGCATGCTCGTCAACCAGATCATCCCCCTCGATCCCACCTGGACCGACCAGCAGGCAACGCTCTTCTTCAACGTGCGCCTGCCCCGTATCCTGCTGGCTCTCCTAGTCGGCTGCTGCCTGTCCCTCGCCGGCGCTGCCTATCAGGGAACCTTCCAAAACCCCCTCGTGTCGCCGGACATCCTGGGCGCCAGCCAGGGCGCCGCCTTCGGCGCGGCCGTGGCCATTTTGCTGGGCCTCAGTTCGGTTATGACCTCAGCTTTCGCCTTCGCGTTCGCTCTGATCACCGTCTTTTTAGTGCTGCTTATCAGCTCGCGCGCCCGCGGCAACCACATGATGGTGGTCGTGTTGGCCGGCATCATGGTCAGCTCGCTGTTCCAAGCGGGCGTATCCTACGCAAAACTGGTAGCCGACCCCACCGACGAGCTGGCCGACATCACCTACTGGCTCATGGGCTCCCTCACCGGTGCGAACATGAGCGAGATTGCCATGGTCTTCCCAGTCATGTTCGTTGGCTGTGCGGTGCTGTTCGCCCTACGCTGGCGCATCAACATTCTCACCATGGGCGACGACGAAGCGGCCACCATGGGTGTGAATGCACGCCGTACCCGCATCGTGGTCATTGTGGCTGCCACCCTTATCACAGCGGCCAGCGTGTGCGTCACCGGCATGATCGGCTGGGTGGGCCTGGTTATTCCGCACCTGTGCCGCATGATGGTGGGTGCCGATTACCGCAAGCTCATTCCCGCCTCCATGCTCATGGGAGCCACGTTCCTGCTGGTCGTTGACGATATTGCGCGCCTGGCCACCACCGCGGAAATTCCCATTGGCATCCTCACGGCCTTCGTGGGCGCACCGTTCTTCCTGTACCTCATCACGCGGAAGAAGAAGATATGAGCATCGAAGTCAAAAACCTCTGCTTCTCCTACGGCCCGCGTGAAATCCTGCACGATTTGTCCTTCACCATCCCTGATGGCACGCTGGTCAACGTGCTGGGGCCCAACGGCGTGGGCAAGTCCACGCTCTTCCGCTGCATTTTGGGCCTCAATCCCAACTTCCTCGGTACCATCTTAGTGAACGGGAAGGATCTCAAGCACCTGAGCATCCGCGAACGCGCTCGGGAAATTTCCTACATTCCCCAGAGCCACGCCTCGGTCTACGACTACGAGGTGGTGGACGTGGTGCTCATGGCCACGGGCAACGACTTGAAGATGCTCAGTTCGCCGGGTCCCGCGCAGCTCAAGCGAGCCCACGAGGCCCTCGACCGCATCGGCATCGGGCACTTGGCCCATCGCGCCTACACGCAAATTTCCGGCGGCGAGCAGCAACTGGTGCTCATTGCCCGCGCCATTGCCCAAAACGCCCAGACCATCATCATGGACGAGCCCACCAGCGCCTTGGATTACGGCAACACCGTGCGCGTGCTCTCCTGCGTGCGCCAGCTAGCCCGCGAGGGGCTTTCCATTGTGCAGTCGACCCACAACCCCGACCATGCGTTTCTGTATTCTGATAAAACCATGGTCATCAACCAAGGTCATATCCAGGCCTTCGGCAATCCCCATGACGTCATCACCTCCGAGCTCATCAGCGAGCTTTACGGCATCGAAGTGGACGTCAATTCCCTTTACGGCGACAAGGTGCGCGTCTGCGTGCCCGTCAGCGAAATAGAGTCCTAATTGGGAGGAACAGAAAAGGAGTTACCCGTATGTTGAAAACCCTGCAAGCTCGCAGCCGCACGTGGGCTGCCTTCGCGGGCGCGTTGGCCCTCAGCGCCTGCCTGGCCTTCGGCCTGAGCGCATGCTCGTCAAGCGACGAAGCCGCAAGCACCGAAGCCACCCCGAGCACCGAGCAGAGCGCCCCTTCCACGGACGCCAATGCCGATGCTTCCGCCGACACCATTACCTTCACCGATGACCTGGGCCGCACCGTTGAGCTGCCCGCCACCATCGACCGTATCTGCCCCTCGGGCTTTACGGCCCAGCAGGTGCTGCTGACCATCGCCCCCGACAAGATGGTGGGCCTGGCCCAGGAGCTGACCGACGACCAGCTGAAGATCTTCGGTGAGAAGTTCGCCGACTACCCGGTGTTCGGCGCTGTTCTCGGTGCCACCGACAACCTGAACCGCGAGGCCGTGGCCGCCGAGAACCCGCAGGTTATTATCGACACTGGTGAGGCCAAGGAGGGCGCTGAGGACGACCTGAACGCCCTGCAGGAGCAACTGGGCATTCCCGTGGTGTTCATCGAGGCGAAGCTGTCCGACTACGGCGCGGCTTACGCGCGCCTTGGCGAGCTGCTGGGCATGGAGGACCGCGGCAACGAGCTGTCCCAGTACTGCACCGACGTGTACCAGAAGGTTGAGACGACCATGGCGGGCATCCCCGAGGATGAGCGCGTGCATATGGCCTACCTGCTGGGCGAGAACGGCCTGAACGCCATCGCCAAGACCTCGTTCCAGGGCGCCGTCGTGGACATGGTGGCCGACAACGTGGTTGTGGTGGAAGAAGCCTCGGGCAAGGGCACGGGCAACGAGGTGAGCCTCGAGCAGATCGCCCTGTGGAACCCCGATCTCATCATCTTCCAAGAGGGCAGCATCTACGACACCGTGGGCGACAACCCGGCCTGGGCTGGCATCGCCGCCATCGACAACGACAACTACTACCAGGTGCCCAACGATCCGTGGTGCTGGATGAACAACCCGCCGACGGTGAACCAGCTCATGGGCCTGCAGTGGCTGCCGCGCCTGCTGTACCCCGACAAGTTCGACGACTCCATCGCCGACGTCACCCGTGGCTACTACAAGACCATGTACAACTACGACCTGACCGACGATGAGCTGAACGACCTTATCAAGGACGCCGTGCCTCGTGCCGCTGATAACTAGGCTCGAGCGAACGGCCCCAAACGCAAGCGACCCGCCCTTGTAAGGGCGGGTCGCTTTTTTGTGTCTGCAACGCGCTGCGGCTTCGATCGCTCCTTCAACTGCTCCCGACAGGCATCGCAGCAAAAGAAGAAGCGCGACGAAGCGGCTCAGCCGATTTTGACAGAGGAAACGCCGCGCAGGCGCTTAGTCCAGCAGCGCCGTCACCTTGCCCAGCAGGGGCTCGAAGGAAACGCCGCGGGCCTCGAAGTCGGGCTGCTTGGCAGATACCAGCATGGCGTCGGCCGTGAAGTCGGCAGCGAAGGCCGTGGCCTCGGCCAGGCTCGAGCCGGTCATGACGGCGCCCAGCAGCGTGCTGGCGAACACGTCACCGGTGCCGTGGAGCATGTAGGGCAGCTTGGCGTTCGTGGTCTCGGTGAACTCTACCGAGTCGCCCCACACGTAGTTGTGAATGAGGCCGTCGCCGTGCTCGATGCCCTTGAGCACCACGTTCTTCGCGCCGCGCTCGCGCAGCTCCAGAATCATGGCGCGCACCGTTTCCTCGTCCACGTCGCAGCCCTGCCACTCGCGACCGAGGATAATGGCTGCCTCGGTAAGGTTCGGCGTCAGAATGTCGGCGCCGTTGGCCAGGGTGCCCATGGCCTCCACCAGCTCCGGCGTGTAGGTGGGGTACACCTTGCCGTGATCGGCCATCACCGGATCCACCACGCGCAGGGCCTTGGGGTAGCGCTCCCACACCTGTTTGATGATGTCCACCTGCTTGGGCGCACCCAAAAAGCCCGAGTACACCGCATCCAAGTCGACGCCAATGCCCTGCCAGGCCGCCAGGTAATCCTCCAGGATGTCCGTGGTGTCGTGCATGTACCAGCCCGGAAAGGCCGTGTGGCTGGAGAACAGCCCCGTGGGCACGGGGCACACGTCGCACCCGGCCGCCGAGAGCACCGGAATGGCCACGCCGAGCGAGCACTTGCCGTAGCCGCACAGGTCGTGAATGGCCGCCACGCGGGGAATGTAGGCATCTTCGCGTTCGTAAAGATTCGCCATGAAGGCTCCTTCCATGAGGGGCGGGAGTGCCTGCCGACCAGCGCTTAAGCTCGCCCAAGGGCGAGCGCGGGGCAACGTGCTCCGAAGTCCGCGTCGAGGTTCAAATGGCGCAACTCCCACCACTTTCGTCCGCGCTCGATTCTACTCGTCTTGCCGCCGCACGGCCCTACATTTTTCCGATAGCCCCTAAGAGCTGCTCGATTGGCTGAGAAAGCACGGTTTTGGAACGAGACTACCGCGAAAACAAGCTTCTCGTCTCTCAATTGGCTTCAGAAGCACGGTTTTGGAACGTCTCTTGACGCTCAGCGTTCCAAAACCGATCATTCGCAGCCAATCCAAGCCTTTACTACGCGAAAAGCAACCGCTGCCGTTCCAAAACCGTGCTTCTGAAGCCACAAATCCGCCCACAATCCGGTGACGCTTTCGGTCATGAAAAGGCCGCGCCCGTCAGAAAACCCTAGGATGAAAGCGAAAGGAGGCAGAAGCCGTGAGCCTATTCCTCGAACCCTTGGACGATCCCTATGGCTACGACGCCTATCGCCTGCTGCGCTCGAAAGTGGTGCCCGCAGGTTTGGCCACCATTGTGCTGGGCATGGCCCTGGGCTCGTTTTCCCTGTGGCTGCCGCCCCTGCGCAACGAGGACGCCCACGCCATCGCCACCGAGCTTACTGACTTTCTGGGCATGGTGTCGGGCGGCGCGCTCAATATCGGCTTCGCCGACAACAACGCCACCATCTCTCTGGTGGTCATGATCTTCATCATCATCGGCTTCGCCCTGCTGGGCTATGCGCGCAACAACCGGAAGAACTACATGACCGCCTATCCGCGCATCACCAACTTCTACACTCCCTCGCAAAAGGCCGAGGCCCTAAAGGTGCGCCGCCGCTGGCTCTTAGCGGGAGTCACCGGTCTGGCACTGTCGGCCGGCCTGGGAGGCGCCGTAGCCGCAGCCGAGGCACCCTTGGGGCTCGACCTTACCACCCATCGCGGCTCAGCCATCCCCGTGGGCCTGTTCCTGCTCGGCGCCGCCCCCAGCCTGTGGATGATTGCCCACGGCATCATCGTCGGCGACCGTGTGGACATCTTCGAGTACAACTACCAGGCCTTAAGCCTAACGAACCGCTACGATATCCGCGTAAACCAGACTGGCGCCCGCCAACGCGTCATGCTGGGCGAGCAGCGCATTGCCTCCCGCTTCCGCGTGGTCAACCGCTGCATTCTGGGCGTGGGCATCTTCCTTACCATCATGCTCTGGGCCGTGCCGTCGCTGCACACGAACTTCGCCCCCGTACCTCTTCTGGCGGCTTGCGTCCTCTGGTACGTCGTCTACAAAGTAGGCGAGCAGCTGGCAAAGCACCGCTACGAAGCCCCCGACCCCGACACCGACGAAGTAGAAGAAAGCGCCGCCCTAGCCAAGCAGCAGAAGCCGCCGAAGTTCAGGGCCTGATGGAGAGAGGCTACGAGACAGAGCGCTGGAGCCGTCCGAGGCTACCTCCTAACGCCAACTTCGAGACCGACCAGAGAAACGCAGCGCGGAAGGGCGGCGGACTCGTCGGCCAGGCTCTCTGAACGCCAAAAAATAAGGCGACCAAAGGTCGCCAAGTAAAAGCATGAAGGAGCGCAGCGCACGAGCGAAGCGAGCAGCGGAGCGGGTGGGCAGACGACGAGTCCGCCGCCCTTCCGCGCGGACGACCCAACCCGGCTTACCGATTCTCAATAGACCCGATATTCTTAAGCGCGATCTCAATGCGCCCGTCAGGCGTGCTAAAGAACTCAATGAACTCGGCGTTTTCGCCATACTCAGCCGGGAAGGTCAGCTCAATGCCCGTGTCGGTGCGAATCTTGTGGGTGCGCGTAACGCGCTTGGCCACCGCCTTCTCCACCACCACGCGCTCCGGCAGCACCCCCTCATCCACCGCACGGTCGAAGCGCTCCGCCACCTGGGGCGCGTCGGCGAACACCTCGCGGCCCAGCTCGTGGGCGTCCACCTCATCGGATTCCTCGGCACGCTCGGCCACGTAGGCCTTGGCCCGCGACAGCGCCACCGCCGTGTTGGCGCCGTACTCTTCCGCCATTTCCTCCACCACCGTGGTCACGGCCTCCAGCACCTCTTTAGAGGACGCTTCCATGGAGCACTGCAGCAAGCCATCGGGGATGATCCAGCGCTTCTCGCCGGCAATCTCGCGCTCCTTGTCTACGAACCACACCTCCATGCCATCAGCGGCAATAAGGGCAAAAGACGCCACCTTCTGCGAAGGGTTCGGCAGGATGGCGTGATGGCGCGCAATGGTGGTGGCCGTGTCGCCGAAGTCGTTGGAGCCCACCTCGTGCATATAGGCCTGACGCGCCTCCAGCAAAATAATGGCGAAGTAGCGCGGTCCAGCGGCTTTGTAGGCGGCCTCGGCCTCCTCGTCGGTCATCTCGCGCACCGTCTCATCAAGATCGCCCTCGAAGTCCACCACCAGCACGTCGGTGGAAGGCGTCTTCTCCATGCGACCCAGCTCGCCGGCCACGAACTCGGCGATCTGCTGGGAAAGCCCCACGAAATCGCGCTCACCGCGGAAGTAGCTGCGCAGCTCTTCGGCAAACAGGCTATCGGCGGCAAACTGCCCGCGTTTGCTGTCCAGGTTGTTGAGCGTGCGTCGCGCCTGGGACGTCACGTAGCGTTTCGCCACCTTGTTGGAAAAGTCCATTGGCACCTGGGCGTATACGTTCACGCAGGACACAAAATCGAGCACATGCAGAATAGCCTGATTGATTTTCACGGGAAGCCTTTCGCTACGAGCAAGCATTTTTCGGAAGCGTATTATACCGAAAGCCCGCGCGAAAACCCCAAGCCTCCTACTTCGCTTCGAGCCAGAGATTGAGGTCCACGGGGGTGTCGATGCCGGCGACGGTGCCGGCGTTGGTGTACTGCCACAGCACGTAATCCATCTGGGCCGTGGGATTGGGCACGTCGTACTCCGCCAGCCACACGGGATAGGCAACGCGGGCCTCGGGGGTAAGGAGCAGCAGATCTTTTTGATTGCCGTAGAGCAAGGGCTGGTAACCCGCCTTGGCCACCTCTTCGCAAAACGCCAGCGCGTTGGCGGTGAACTGATCGCGTGAAAGATCGTTGGCGCGGGCGCCCTCGATTTCCACCGGCTCGTGGTCGTAGGCCAAGGCGGTGAAATGGGCGCCGTTGACCTCGGCGGCACGCAGCTGTTCGATGGCGAAGGCGGCCTCTTCGCGCGCTTCGTCCTCATTGATGGACTGGGAGAAGAAGTAGGCGCTAGCCTCGATGCCGGCCGCGGTCACGTTGGCGGCGTTGTACTCGAAATACTCGTCGATACCCAGCACGCCCTCGGTGGCGCCGCGGTTGCCCACGCGCACGAAGGCGAACTGCACCCCGGCCTGGGCCACGGCAGCCCAGTCGATGAAGCCCTGGTGCTCGGACACGTCGATGCCCCAGCGCGAGCGCAGCTGGTCGCCCTCGTAGTACGCCAGCTTGTCGCCATCGCGCACCAGGCCCTCCCAGTTATAGGGGCACACATAGGGCTCGGGCTCCGGCGCGGATTCCTGTTGGGTTTCTGAAGCGCAACCAACCAGCGAAGATGCAGAACCGCAAGCCAGAGCTGCCGCGGCGCACGCCCCCGCGGCCACAAACGAGCGACGGGTCAGAAGAGGCGAATGAGCAGTCACGAAGTTCCTCCTGGGCAAGCTGAGCATCCTGGCATTCTCGCCAAGACTCAGCGGGGCCTTGGCGTTCCTTATTGTATAGGAGCGTGTTTTTCTGCATCGAATCTGCCGCAAACTGGCAGAAAACCGAGAAGTAGGCGGCGCGCGGTCCTCGACGAAACGCTAGACCTCGTCGGAGTTCACCATGTCGATGACCTCCTGCTTGGAGTTGACCCCCAGCTTTTGGTACACCTTGCGCACGTGGGACTTCACCGTATTCTCGGAAATGCACAGGTGGTCGGCCATGTACTGCGTGTTGCGCCCCTGGGCCAAGCAACGCAGCACGTCGGTCTCGCGCGGGGTGAGCCGCGCCTCGGCGGCCAGACGGTCGCAGGCCCGCTGCGCGCGATCCTCCACCACCGGGGCCTGACCGGTGCCGGCGCCCCCGCCCACACTCGCGCCCGAAGGCGTGCCAACAGCCGCGCCCAGCGCTGCGCCCGCACCCGCTCGTGCGCTGCCAGCATCTTCGCCCACACCCTCCTGACCGGCCCCCTCGCCCACCGACAGCGTGCCCATGCGGCGATCCTTCATCACCAGCAGCACCACCATGCTGCACAGGTACACCACAATAAGCGCCAGCACCAGCAGCGTCACAATTTCAGTGCCGATGTGGGTGGCGAAGAAGAACCCCGCGCCCACGCCCGCCAGCGAAGCAAGCCCGATCAGGGCTTCGCACAGGCCGAACAGTAGAAACGCCGACATGTCGGTTTTGCGCACGGCGTCGGCAATCATGCACCACGAAATGATGTCGGCAATGAGCCAGCCCATGGCCACCATCGAGTTGGCCACCCCGCCGCCTCCGTTCCACAAAAACGCCAGCAGCAGAAAACCGCCCGTGGAAACGGGCAGCGCAATGCGGTAGGCCGCGCCCACATCCATGGCCCGCGACGAGAACAGCGCGGGCACCAGCAGAAGCAGCACCATCAGCAACGTGACGGCGGTGGAAGTGAACTGGGCCGATTCCGCCCCCGTCGATTGTTGGCCCGACACCAGCAAGGTGAAACTGCTGAGGAACGCGAACAGCGCCGTCAGCACCACGGGGCGCCACAGGGCTCCCGCCGCCCGCGCCGCCAGCCCGCGGACCGGGCGCTGATAGTCGGCCTTGGTCTGCGCCAGACTGCGCTGCAAGCATAACGGCATCACCCCGAAGCCTAGCCACGCCAGCACCATCAGCGCCACTGCCGGCAATGCCATCATGGCACCATAGGCCACCAGGGCCGCCACGTAGGAAAGCAGCACGAACAAGTAAGTAGTGCGCACCGAAAGCGTGCTGCAGAAACGCCCCCACAGCAACAGCAGCAGGCTGTCCCCCATGCCCAGCAGCACGGCGGCCAGCCCCAGCAGCGCCGCGCTTTCCGCCGAGCCGAATGCGAAGAACGGCAGGCGCAGCACGGCCGTGGACAAGGTGACGCCCAAAATAAGCAGCAACGCGGCTACCACGGCCAGAAAAACCGGCGGCACCGAGCGCGTGCGTCGCAGTGAGGCTACGGCCCCGCCCAAGAATCCCACCGATTTCGCCAGCAGAAACGCGGCAAGGAACAGCGCCCCTACCTCGGTGGGCAGCCCGGCCTCTCCGATAAGGGGCAGTGCATCGTGGAAGTAAACGAAGCTGAAGGCAACGTACAGCGCGTACCCGCCGTGATACCAGCGGGCCTTCGCGCGCATCCCCTCCAATGATGCGCGAGCATTTTCGATGAAGCTTTTTCCCATAGCCCCAGTATAAGGCCTTGATGACATTTCGCACCACCCGTCACGGGTGAGAGGTGACAGGCCTCCCTATCGGTCAATTTCATTACTGGCGGGTGTCGTGCGAGCGGCGCGCTCTCCGTACCATAGCAAACGCATTGCAGCGAAGCCGCTTCAGGACAGCCCTGAAGCCTTCGTAACACCCGAGGGGCTTGCCACCTTTTCGTCGGCGAGCAGCCCCTCAATTCGCCAGCAATGCCGATGTGCACGACCCGCGCATCGTTCGGGAGTGAGCGCTCAAGCGCTCGAAGAAAGGGGAGAACCTATGACACGCGAATCTATGAGCCGCCGTTCGTTCCTGGGCCTGGGTGCCCTGGCCGCCGCCGGCGTCGGCGCTGCCGGCCTGGCTGGCTGCGCGCCGGCCGCCTCGGGCAACAGCGAGGCCGCCCTCAGCGAGACGGGCACGGAAGGCACCGCGGCCGCCAGCGGCCAGCCCGCCTTCATGACCGCGCCGGCCGTGCCCACCGACGTGGCCGACACGAAGGACTGCGACGTGCTGGTGCTGGGCCTGGGCCTGTCGGGCATCTGCGCCGCCCGTGCCGCCTCTGAGGCCGGCGTGAAGGTGATCGGTGTCGAGAAGCAGGAGCAGCTGGGCGTCATCGGCATGGCCGGCGACTTCGGCATCTACGGCTCGAAGATCCAGAAAGACTTGGGCATGGAGCTGGCCAGTAAGGGCGAGGTGGTCAACCAGCTGATGAAGGACATGACCTTCCGTCCCAACGCGCGCCTGCTGGGCTACTGGTACGACCATTCCGGCGAGGACTTCGACTGGCTGGTGGAGGGCGCCGACTACGAGGTAGTGCCCACTTCCGCCACGCCGGCCAGCGGCGAGAAGGAATATGTGGTGCGCCCGAAGTGCTTCCCCGTGCTGGAGGGCTACGACCGCTCCACCGAGCTGTTCCCCTTCTTCAACGGCACCGTGACCACCGAGCCCAGCGTGGGCTGGTGCATGGAATCGAGCCAGGCCCTGGCCGAGGGCAACGGCGCCGAGTTCCTGTTCGGCACCTTCGCCGAGCAGCTGATCAAGGACGACTCCGGCCGCGTGACCGGCGCCTACGTGCGCGACAAGAGCGGCACGTACACGCAGATCAACGCAAAGAACGGCGTTATCCTGTGCTGCGGCGACATCTCTGGCAACCCCGAGATGCTGAACTACTACGTGCCGTGGGTGGAAAACATCGCGCCGTTCTACCCCAACATCGACGTTGAGGGCAACGTGGCCAACACCGGCGACGGCCACCGCATGGGCATGTGGGCCGGCGGCCACATGGAGCTGGGCCCGCTGGCGCCCATGACGCACCACATGGGCGCTGCCCTGGGCGTGGACGCGTTCCTGCAGCTGAACGTGAACGGCGAGCGCTTCATGAACGAGGACATCCCGGGCCAGAACATCCAGGACCAGCTGTCTCGCCAGCCCGAGGCGCGCTCGTGGCAGATCATCGACGCGAAGTGGCCCGAGCAGCTAGCCTGCCAGGGTACCGGCCACGGCTACGTGAACTACTACATCCCCGACGCCGAGGCCGATAAGTGGGCCGCCGTGGTGGGCGACGACTTCAGCGCCAGCTTCAGCGGCTACACCACCGACAAGATGTTCCTGGACGCCATCACCCACCAGGCCGACACCATCGAGGAACTGGCCGAAAAGATGGGCGTGCCGGTGGAGACCATGGTGGCTTCGGTGGAGCGCTACAACGAGCTGGCGAAGAAGGGCGTGGACGAGGATTTCGGTAAGCGCGCCGACCGCATGTTCCCGCTGGAGAACCCGCCGTACTACGCCTGCGAGTTCGGCGACGCTGGCATGCTGGTGTGCATGGGCGGCCTCGATTGCGACCTCGACCTGCACGTGTTGAACGACGAGATGCAGCCCATCCCCGGCCTGTACGTAGCCGGCAACAACATGGGCGGCCGCTACCTGGTGGAGTACCCCGTCACCGAGGCCGGCATCAGCCTGGCCACGGCCCTGGTGTTCGGCCGTTTGGCTGGCATGAACGCCGCTGCGGCGAAATAGCCGCTGAGCGAGGAAGCCGGCCGCCCAGCACTACCTCTTGGGCGTGCAGCGATCATTGCGCGCCGGGCGGCTCCCTCGCTCTTTACGAAACCCTTCCCGAAAAAGCAGAAGTGCTCTTCCCTCCCTGGCGCTTCTGCTTTTGCTTTATGACCTGCGAAGGAGCGATGGCAGAGAGCAGCTCGCCGTTCCTTCTGCGAATCGCCAAAGCCAGCTCGTGCTACTTCCGCAGACCTCCGAAGATGCCGCGCAGCAGCTGACGGCTGGTTTCCCGGCCGATTTGCCCGATGACCGAGCTGACCGTCTTCATGGCCTGCTCGCGCTGCTTTTCGGCGGCACGGGCCGCACGCTCGGCCTCCTTCTCGGCGGCTTTCTGGGCGCGCTCGGCCTCTTTCTCGGCCGCCTTCGCGGCGCGGGCCTCTTCGGCCGCCTTCTGTTTCTCGAACTCGGCGCGCTCCTTTTCCAGCTGGGCCTTTTGCGCGGCCAGCTCGTCGGCCTCGGCGGCGGCGTTCTTCTCGGCCGCGATCTTCTCGTAGGCGCTTTCGCGGTCGATAGCCTGGCCGTACTTCTCCATGAGCGCGGCCTGGGCCTGGCGCACCTTCTCAAGGGTTTCTGGCGAGGCGGCGCCCATCTTGCACTCGGGCGGCAGCACCTTGGCGCGCTCCACCACGCAGGGTTGCCCGTCCTCGTTGAGCAGCGACACCAGCGCCTCGCCCGTGCCCACTTCCTGCAGCGCGTCCACGGAATCGAAGGCCGGGTTCTCGCGGAACGAAGCCGCCGCGGCCTTCACGGCCTTTTGCTCAGCCGGCGTGTAAGCGCGCAGCCCGTGCTGGATGCGGTTGGACAGCTGGGCAAGCACCTCATCGGGAATGTCGGAAGGCGACTGGCTGATGAAGTAGACGCCCACGCCTTTGGAGCGGATGAGCTTCACCGTTTGGACGATTTTGTCCGTGAGCTCCTTGGGCATGTCGCTGAACAGCAGGTGCGCCTCGTCGAAGAAGAAGACGAACTTCGGCTTGGGCAAATCGCCCGCTTCGGGGAGCATCTCGTAGATTTCGCCGAGCATCCACAGCAGGAACATGGCGTACACCTGGGGGCTAGCCATGAGCTTCGCCGCGTTCAGGATGTTCACCACGCCCTGGCCGGCGTCGTCGGTGACCAGCCAGTCGGTAATGTCCAGGTTCGGCTCGCCGAAGAAGATGTTGCCTCCCTGATCCTCCAGGGTGAGCAGAGCGCGCTGGATGGCGCCGATGGACTGCGAGGACACGCGGCCGTACAGCGTTTCCACTTCGCTGGAGTGTTCGGCCAGGTAGGCGAGCATGGCGCGCAGGTCTTTCAGGTCGATGAGCAGCATGCCGTTGTCGTCGGCCAGGCGGAAGGCGATAGCCAGCACACCGCGCTGCACCTCGGTGAGGTTCAGCAAGCGCGCGAGCAGATCGGGACCCATGTCGGAGATGGTGATGCGCACGGGAACGCCGTCGGCGGTGAGCATGTCCCACAGGCGCACGTCGCAGCCACGAGGCGTCCACCCCTGGGCGCCCAGAGAAGCGGCGCGTTCGGCCATGGCCTCGGCATTGTCGGCCGGCTCGGCCATGCCCGTGACGTCGCCCTTCACGTCGGCAAGAAACACCGGCACGCCAGCCTGGGCAAAGCCCTCGGCCAGCACCTTCAGCGTGACGGTTTTGCCCGTGCCCGAAGCGCCGGCAATAAGACCGTGGCGGTTGGCCTGATCGAGCAGAAGATAGCAAGGGTTCTCGCCGCGCGCGACGAGGATTTTATCGCCTTCAAGCATGGAAGCCTCCTGACCGGGGGTGTGAGTCGTTGGGGTCATCTTACGGGGAGGGTCACCGTTGCACGCCCCACGCGTCCCGCACTGTTGGAAGACCGTTGCGTGCCATCGTGGGGTGTGAAGCGGTGCTAGAATGCGAGAAACCGACGAAAAGGAGCCGCCATGATCTACGACGAACGCACGCTACGCCACAAGCAGGCCTTGGACATTGCCCAGAAGATGCTGGTAGCCGCTCGGACCGCGCCGAAGGGCAAGGGCGTCGACGTCGTAGAGTGCGCCGTGGTGAATGGTGACGAGCAAGAGGCGCTGGCATGCGCCATGGAGGCTCTCGGCGAAGAGCGCGGCCATAAGTTCTTTCGACGCGATGCCGGCTGCGTGCGCAAGAGCCAGTGCGTGGTGCTGGTGGGCACGCGCACCAAGCTGCAGGGCCTGAACTGCGGCTACTGCGGCTTTGCCACCTGCGGCGAAAAGCCAGCCGAAGCCCCCTGCGAGATCAACGCCGTGGACGTGGGCATCGCCCTGGGAGCCGCCGTGTCGCGCGCCCAGGCCTACGGCGTGGACACCCGCATCATGTTCAGCGCCGGCCAAGCCGCCTGGAAGCTGGGCTTCCTGGGCGAAGGCGTGGGCCAGGTATACGCCATCCCCGTGAGTATCAGCAGCAAGAGCCCGTTCTTCGATCGAGGGTAGGGGGAGGCGCCAAGCATCCTACGCGGCCCCAGACGAATTGCGCCTAAATCGCGCCATCGAGAGATATGGGGCAGCAAGACGGCTCGCTACAGAACCGGTGGCTCCCCTGTCACTAGGTAGCGATCGAGGTCGGCCACCATATTGTCCGGGGACTCGATATGGTACAGGTAATAGTTATCGAGCACCATCTGGGAAAGACCGCGGTCGCGGAAGAGGGCGGCTACCTCTGAGCCCGTTAGGTTCTTGGCCTGTCGGTAGTATTCAATGGCGAAGACGAGAAAGCGCAGCTCTTTGCTCATGACTGCTCCTCGGGATCGGGAAGCGTGCCGTCGGTCTGCTCCTGCTGATACAGATCTGCAAGAGCTTCGGTGCTCATATGCCACAAACCACTTTCTGGGTTGCGAAGCATCTCGTAGAAAGATGTCTCGTAGAAGGCTTCGATTTGCTGTGGATCAACCATCCCCAGTCGCTCAAAGAGCACGGGAAGAATGGCCGTGCCCAGAAGAAGAGAAACTTGTTCTGCCGACTTCGCCATTGGTTTACCTTTCAACGGTTCGCGCAGATACGAACTGAAGAAATTCGAGGGCATGCTCGCTGCAAAACAATATTTGCATGAAGAGCTTCTTTATCTTCAGCATCTCCAATGCCGCCGTAGCGGTTATCTGCCCGCCCTCGTAAAGAGTCACGGTGGTAAACACGTCATCGTTTGCCACTGGGCCCACAATAAGATCAAGCTCAAGAGCAGCGTCGCGACCTTGTTTTCTATTATGCACGACGAAATCGAGCCATGCCTGATCAGGCGCCGAGAACTCCAGCACATTGAGTTGATCCTGCGCCTCTTCAAGATTGAACTCGTATTCGTTAAGAGTGGGCTGCCCCTGCATACCGCGGCGGACAAAAGCCTTGCGCGCAAAGTCTTCCGCTTGCTCAAGATTGGTGGTCGTATAGAAGCCCGTTCCGAAATCAAGGTAGGGGGTACGATTGACGATGCGGGGATGATCGACTATCTGAGTAGAGGCGTGATAGAGGCGCACCAGACACCTGCCTTATGCAGAAGGAAAAAAATAAAACCAACCTTTTGCAGGCTACCCTCCCATATGCAAAAAAGCCGCTCGAAAACGAGCGGCTTTGAAAGTTCTTGGTCGCGGGGGCCGGATTTGAACCGACGACCTTCGGGTTATGAGCCCGACGAGCTGACCAGACTGCTCCACCCCGCAATGGGTTGCCGCAAAGGGCAAGGAAATATATTACGCTGATCTCAAAACATTGCAAGAACTATCTTGCAGGAAAAGAGGGACGGCACAATTCCTGCACATTCTTCTACCCCCTCTCCCCGTCTCCTACCGTTTCTCATGCTATGATGCTGCGACTATGGTTTCCCACTTCAGACAGAACGGTTTGCCCCTGTGGGTCTTCAAAGCGGCGCTGCTTTTGGCGGCGGCCATTTGGGGCATGGGCACCGTGGTCATCAAGTCCACCGTGGACGAGTTCCCTCCCTCGTGGTTGGTGGGCGTGCGCTTCCTGGGTGCGGGCATCATTTTGGGCATTGCCACCGCCCCGCGCATCGCTGCGCGGTGGCGCGCTAACCCTCGGGGGCATTTGCGCGATGGCGCAGTGCTCGGCGTGATGCTGTTCCTCTCCTACTGGGCGAACTCCACGGGTCTCACCGACACCACTGCCTCCAACAGCGCGTTCCTTACCACGCTGTACGTGGTGATCATTCCCTTCCTGGGCTGGATTATCATCCGCAAAAAGCCCACTCGCTTCAACCTTGCTGCCGCTTTCCTCTGCGTGGCGGGCGTCGGCTGCGTGGCCTACGGCGGCGCCGATGGGTTCTCGCTGCGGTTCGGCGACCTCATCACGCTGCTCTCGGCGCTGTTCCTCAGCTTCCACGTGCTGTACACGGCGAAGTACGCGCCTGGGCGCTCCATGACCCTACTGACGGTTATCCAGTTCATCGTTGCGGGCATCTTGGGATTCATCGTGGGCGGCATCACCGAGCCTACGCCCGATTTCGCCCACCTCTCCCCTGAGACCTGGGTAAGCCTGATCTACCTAACCGTCTTCGCCTCGTGCGTGGCCCTGGGTCTGCAGAATGCGGCCGTGGCGCGGGTCGACCCGGCCCAGGCGGCCCTGTTCCTGGCCACCGAGTCGGTCTTCGGCGTAACATTCTCGATTCTGCTGCTGGGCGAGGCCCTCACCGTCTCGTCTTTCGCAGGCTTCGCCCTTATCTTTGCTGGTATCGTCATCAGCGAGTACCTGCCTCTTCGGGCCGAGAAAAAGCAAATCGCCGCTGCCGAAGCAGCGGCGACCGAACTCGAAGAAGCCGACGCGTTTCTACGGTAAGTTACTGTCAAATTCGACTCGCAGCATCGGCGTAGTCCGCTTGTCCCGTCAGGGCAAGCGGAACTGCTTACTCCCTACCATCCCAGCAGTAGGTGCACACCTTTTCCGGGTCGATGCCGATGGCCTCCAGCATGCCCTGCAGACTCTGATAGCTCAGGGAGTCGAAGCCCATGTCCTCACAGATGGTACGCAGCAGGCACTGACCGCGCTCGGTGGTGGCGTCGGCGTACTCGTCCAAATGCTCCACGCCCTCTTCGCCTTCCAGCTGATCCACCACACGACGGGCAATCAGGTCCATATCGGACTTGCCGGACGAGAAGCTCAGGTACTTGCAGCTGTACATGATAGGCGGGCAGGCACTGCGCATGTGCACCTCGGCAGCGCCGGAGTCGTACAGGAAGTTCACCGTCTCGCGCAGCTGGGTACCGCGCACGATGGAGTCGTCCACGAACAGCAGCTTCTTATCGCGAATGAGCTCGGGCACCGGCACCTGCTTCATGTTGGCAATCTTGTTGCGCAGATCCTGGTTGGCCGGCATGAACGAGCGCGGCCACGTGGGCGTGTACTTGATGAAGGGACGCCCGAAGGGCATCTTGCTTTCCGTGGAATAGCCAATGGCATGGGGAATGCCGGAATCGGGCACGCCAGCCACGTAGTCCACCTCGGGGCAGGCGCCGCGGGCGGCCTCATCGCGGGCCATGATGGCACCATTGCGATAGCGCATCACTTCCACGTTCATGCCCTCGTAGTTGGAGTTCGGATAGCCGTAGTACACCCACATGAAGGCGCACATCTTCATTTCGCTGCGCGCCGGGGCCAGCACTTCGACGGTGTCGGGGGTAAGGCGCACAATTTCCGCAGGACCCAACTCGTACTCGTCATGATAGCCCAGCTTCTGATAGGCGAAACTCTCGAAGGCCACGCAATGGCCGTTCTCGTCGCGTCCCACCAGCACGGGCAAACGTCCCAGGAAATCGCGGGCTGCGATAAGGTCGCCGTCGGCCGTCATGATCAGCAACGTCAAAGAACCGTCGATCTTTGACTGCGCGTACTGGATACCGGAAACCAGGTCGTCCTTCTGGTTGATCAGCGCCGCCACCAGCTCGGTAGCGTTCACCGCCCCGGAGCTCAAGGCCATGAACTGGGTATTGCGATCCGAGAAGTATTCCTCCACCAGCTCTTCGGCATTGTTGATGGCCCCGATGGTGGTGATGGCGAAGGTGCCCAGGTGCGAGCGCACCAACAGCGGCTGCGGATCGGCGTCGCTGATGCACCCCACGGCGCTGCTGCCGTGGAAGGTGACGATGTCGTTCTCGAACTTGGTGCGGAACGGCGTGTTCTCAATCGAGTGAATTTGACGCTGGAAGCCGTCCTCCTTGTCGAGCACAATCATGCCTGCTCGGCGTGTACCCAGATGAGAGTGGTAATCTACCCCGAAAAATACGTCATGTACGACGTCGCGCTTGGAAACCGCTCCGAAAAAGCCGCCCACGTGGTCCTCCGTCTCAGAAAGGAAGTTCACTTTACGATGAAAGTATAAAGCGTGCGTCTGAGTGAATGTTGCCTGGGTGTTAAAAAGGGCGAAAGTTTCTGCCAGTGCTATTCGATGACGTAGCGCCCCATGCGCGCCTCGGTAAGCGCCGGCAGCGCAAGGGCACAGCCGATGCCGTACTCGTGCCCCGCGCCGTTCAGGGTAATGATGCCCTGGGGCGCCTCATAGGGCGGCACCGTTAAATCTTGATCGAAGTAGCGGGACGTAGCGCCCAGGTCGCCGGGAATCACCACGCCGGGCAGCGTCTGGAACGCCGCGTGCACAAACCGCGATACGCCCGTGTCGTACATGCCGCTCATACACACTTCGCGCCCCTCGGACAGGGCCTTGTGCACAAACTCGAGCGAGGGCTGGATGCCACCGAACTTCCCAATTTTCACCATGGCGCAGCGCAGCTCGGGATAGTCGAACAGGCGATCCGCCTCGGCAGCGTTCACGAAGGACTCATCCACGCAGATGGGCATGGCCAAAGTGTGCTGGAACGAGGCCAAGCGCCCGAAGGCGTCCTCGCGCGAGCGCACGCCCGCCGTGCCCAAGTCGAGGGGCTCCTCGATCCAGCCGATGTCCAGCTCATCGTAGGCCCGCAGTTCGGCCATGTGGTGCAGGCTGAAGCTCTGGTTTGCATCCAGGGTGATCAGCAGCCGCGGGAAGGCCCGCCGCACTGCGCGCACCGCCGCCAGGCCCTTGCCCGGGGCCACCTTCAGCTTGATGCGCTGGTAGCCCTGCTTCACGCAGGCGCGCACCTCCTCCACCGTCTGCGCCGGCGTCCCCAGGCCCACCACGGCCCCGGAATACACGCGTCGCTTGGCACCGCGCGGCGCCTGGGCCAGCGCCGATCCCACGGCACGGCGCGCACCTGGGCGCGTTGCCTGGTCGAGGGCGGTCAAGCGATCGAACTCTTCGCCGAGCATCTGCCACAGGGGACGCCCCGTAATCTTGCCGTACAGGTCCCAGCAGGCCATCTCGATGGCGCTGCACGCCATGGGGGCCGCGGCGGCTCGCTCAAGATGGGCGAAATCCGCCGACATCTCACGCGGGTGCAGATAGGTGGTGGCCAGCACCCGGGGCGCCAGCACCTCGCGCAGCACGGCGATGTCCTGGCCCAAGGTCTCGGGAAGGTACCAGTCGGTGTCGAAGGCGGTGCACTCGCCCAGTCCCACGCGACCCTGGTGGTCCACAATTTCCACGATGACCGACTCACGGTAGGTCAGTGTCTCCTTCGGCGTGTGGAAGGGTGTCGAGAACGGCAGGCGCACCCGATGGAGCACGACGCGCTTCACCTCGATGCGCTGGTCGTACCACCGCTCGCAGGCCGCACGATCGATCTTGCCAATGCCCGAGCGTGGCAGCTCGTCCACCAGGCAAATGCGCTCGGGCACGTACAGGCGCGACAGGCGCTCGCCCACCATCGCGCGAATCTCATCGCCCGTCGGACGCGGCTCGCCCTCCCCCGCGGCGCGCTCGACCAAGGCTACGGGACGGCGCCCCCAGCGCGCATCGGCCACGCCGAACGCGTAGGCATCGGCCACGCCGGGCACCCGCACCAGGGCGTCGACGATCTCGGCCGGGTACACGTTCTCGCCGCCGGACACGAACATGTCGGCAGTGCGCTCACGAATGTACAGCTTGCCCTCATGGAGCGCCGCCGTGTCGCCCGTCAGGAAGAACCCGTCGACGGTAAATGCCGCCCGGGCATTGGCATAACCCGAGAACACGCCGGGGCCGCGCAGGGCGAGACGCCCGAACCCGGCCTCATCGGGCTCGGTGATGCGGGCCGTATAGCCCGGCAGCAGCGCCATACCGCCCGTGAAATTAGGCGTGACCAGGGCGTTGGCCACCTGGCTTGACGTCTCGGTCATGCCGTAGCTGGCATACACCCGGGCCCGCGCCTCCAAGGAGCGGCCGATGGTCTTCGCATTGAGCGGCCCGCCGCCCAGCAGAATGCACTGGTAATGGCTGATCACGCGCTGCCCGGGCTCGACCTTCGCCTCGACATCGAGCATATCCTGCAGCATTTTGTCCACCACGGAAATATGAGTGACGTGGAACGACGCCGCCTCGGTCAGCACGCGCCGCGCATCGAAGCGCTCGTAAATGCGAACGGGCCAGTGGCTGCAAATGCTGCGCACCAGCACCTGGAAACCGCCGATATGGAAAAACGGCAGCACGGCCTGCCACAGGCCGCGGCCGCGGTTGCGCCCGTCCAGCACCCGGTTGGACGCTTGAGACGCCTCGATGAGGTTGCGCCAGGTCAGCTCAGCCGCCTTCGGCTTGCCCGTGGTGCCCGAGGTGAACATGATCAGCGCCCGATGGCCCGCATCGAAGGTATGGGCCGCACGCTCGGCAAAGTGAACGGCGTCCTCTACTAAACCTCCCAGGCTGTCGTCCACCCGGCGCAGCGGCGACTCGCCCCGCGTCAGCGACACGCGCACCTGGTCGAACAGGCGCTGCGCCGCGACTTCGTCGATACGCTGGGCCACGCGTACGCCGCACCGCTCCAGCTCCATAAGGCGCATCATCTTTTCCGAGGCCGTCAGCCGGTGATTGAGTGCCACAAGCCCAAAGGAGCCATAGGCCGCAGCCAGGGCCAGAAACACGTACATGGGACAGTTGGGCAAATCCACCGCCACCACATCGCCCGGAAACACGCCCTTGTCGCGCAGACGGCGCGCCAGCTGGGCGGCCATAAGGCGCGTCTGACGATAGGTGCACGTCGTCTCTTCCCCCTGCTTATCAACAAAGGAGAGGAACACCTGGTCAGGCCGCATCTGGGCCGTGCTTTCAAAAATATCGATCATGCAGGGGCACGGTTTCTATCGGTTTCGGAAGTACGCCTTGGGAAGTGAACGGGCCTGCGCCGAAGCGGCCAGGCCCGTGAGGATCAGGGAAACTTCGGGAACTGGGTGAAGTCGGGGGCGCGGTGCTCCTTGAAAGCGTCGCGGCCCTCCTTCGCCTCGTCGGTGGTGTAGTACAGCAGTGTGGCGTCGCCGGCCAGCTGCTGAATGCCCGCCAGGCCGTCGGTGGCCGCGTTGAAGGAAGCCTTCATGAAACGCAGGGCCGTGGGGCTGAACTGCATCATCTCGGCCGCCCAGGCCATGCACTCGTCTTCCAGCTCGTCGAAGGGCACCACCTTGTTCACCAGGCCCATCTCCAGGGCCTCGGCGGCGGTGTACTGGCGGCACAGGTACCAAATTTCGCGGGCCTTCTTCTGGCCCACAATGGCGGCCAAATAGCCCGCGCCGTAGCCTGCGTCGAAGGAACCCACCTTCGGGCCCGTCTGGCCGAACTTCGCCGTGTCGGCGGCGATAGTGAGGTCGCACAGAATGGAAAGCACGTGGCCGCCGCCAATGGCGTAGCCGTTCACCATGGCGATAACCGGCTTGGGCACCACGCGAATGAGGCGCTGCAAATCGAGCACGTTCAGGCGCGGGATGTTGTCCTCGCCCACGTAGCCGCCGTTGCCGCGCTTCTTCTGGTCGCCGCCCGAGCAGAAGGCCTCGTCCTCGTGGCGGCCGCCGTGGTTCACGCCCGTAAGGATGATGACGCCCACGGAGACATCGTCGCGCGCCTCGTTGAAGGCGTCGTACATTTCCATAACCGTGCGCGGGGTAAACGCGTTGCGGCGCTCGGGGCGGTTGATGGAGATCTTCGCCACGCCGTTGCACAGCTCATAGCGAATCTCTTGGTACTCCTTGCCCGTCTTCCATTCGTACTTCGTCAAAACTACTCCTAATCCTACTTTTGTCTTACTGGTCGTTCGCAACGTCAGCGAGGTTGCGACCGTGCCCTTAGATACCTTCGGTCTCGAAGCGCTTCTTCAGGGCTTCCTGGTGGATGGCGTGCTGCAGCGCCGTCTCCTTGGTAATCGTGCCTTCCCTCACCAGCTTGTACAGGCTCTGGTCCATGGTGCGCATGCCCTCGGCACCGCTGGCGGCGATAACGCTGTCGATCTGGTGGCTCTTCTCCTCGCGAATGAGGTTGCGGATGGCCGGCGTGGCCGTCATGATCTCGAAGACCGGCACAATGCCGCCGTCCTTCGTAGGTACCAGCTGCTGGGACACCACTGCCTGCAGCACCAGCGAAAGCTGCATGCGAATTTGGCGCTGCTGGTTGGCCGGGAAGGCGTCGATGATGCGGTCGATGGTGCTGGCCGCGCCCGTGGTGTGCAGGGTGGAGAACAGCAGCTGCGCCATCTCGGCGGCGGTCATGGCCGTGCCGATGGTCTCGGAGTCGCGCATCTCGCCGAGCAGAATAACGTCGGGGCTCTCGCGCATGGCACTGCGCAGGGCCTCGGCGTAGGTGGCCACGTCGGAGGGAATCTCGCGCTGGGTGACGATGCAGCCCTCGTGACGGTGCACGTACTCGATGGGGTCCTCCATGGTGATGATGTGCCCCGTGCGGTTCTTGTTCAGCTTGTCGATAATGCAAGCCAGCGTGGTGGACTTGCCGGCGCCGGCCGGACCCGTCACCAGCACGAGGCCCTTCTGGAAGTCGGCGCAGCGCATAACGTCGTCGGGGATGTGGTAGTCGGCAGGATCGGGCAGCGGGAAGCGGATGACGCGAATGACCGCGCCCAGCGATCCGCGCTGACGGAACACATTCACGCGGAAACGCCCCGGGCCGGCCACGGCAAAGGAGAAGTCGTCGTCATGGTTGTGGCCCTCAACGAAGACGGCCTCGTCGCGCCCGGACAGCTCGTAGATGGCCGCCACCAGAGCCGCTGTGTCCGCGGGCATGAGCGGCGCCATATCCATGCGCACCTGGCGGCCGTCGGCGGTGTACGTCAGCGGCAAGCCAGCGACAATGAAGACGTCCGAGGCCTTCTTGTCGATCATTTCCTGCAGCAGTGCCTTCAGTTCCATGAAATGCTCTCCTTATCTGCTAGCCGAGCCACAGGTTCTCGCCTGTGCCGTCGTCGATCCACTGGGTAGTAACTTTCCATTCCTCAAGGGTATAGGTGTCGTTTTGAATGCTCAGAACGCAGGCCAGTTGGCGGCCGCTTTCCATGGCGAACGTGGCGGCAAGGCGCGTGCCATCGTACGTGCCCGAGCAGGTGACCAGCGAATCGCGCACCACGCTCGTGCCGTCCGCCGCCTCACCGCTTAGGCTCTCGTCAGCGATGGCCTCGCCGGCAGCACCGTCGTCGGCAATCGCCTCGCCCTCCGCCGCGGCAGCGTTTGCGGGCGCCGCGCCTTCTGCGATGCCCCACTCGGGCAGCACCGCCGCCAGATCGCCCTGCTTCAGGGCGCCGTCCACTTCAGAGAGGAAGGTCTGGCCCACGCGTTCCAGCTGATAGGTTTCCGTAGTGGTAGCCGCCTGGCGCTCGGTAATGGACAGCTCGGCGCGGGCCGTAGTCAGCGACAGCACCGCCAACACCGCCAGGCACAAGATGATAATGAGGGTGAACAGGCTGATGGGGCCGATGCGTACCGATCCATGGGGCTTGGCCATTTACGCCACCTCCTCGGCGGCACCGGGGGCGCCCTTCACGTTGGCCAGCGGCAGCCGGTCATCGCGGATATCGAAAACACCCGACACATAGGCCGAGGTCTCCAGCGTATACACCGGCTGCACGGTGCGATCGGTCAGCGTCAGCTCGTAGACCGCCTCGTCGGCATTGGGGGTTTCCACACTCACCACGTCGGCCTGATCCCATATGGTAATAGTGGCGTGGAACAGGCTGCCCGCCTCGGTCGGCTCGACGGCCACCTCGCGAATGAGCAGCAGATCGTCTTGGTACGCCACGTTGGTGTCAACCTCGTCGGCCGCCAGGGACTGGGCCCCCACCACTGCCTGCGGATCGGCGGCGAACTGCTCGGCGGAATTCGACGCCATCACCAACGCGTCCATAAGCTGGGCGCTTTCGCGACCGCTGCGGTCGGCATCGGCGTTCAGCGACATGAGCACGGCCAGCGACCCCGTCAAGAAGACAAGCAGGAGCAGCGCCTCGACAATGAAGGCCGCCCCGGGCCACACCGCCCGATCGGCCCGGGCGCGGCCCACGTACCCGTGGTAGCGCTCGAGGCGACGATCGCCCTCGCGGGCACCTTCGGCGTGGGCGGCCACGGAATAGGCCGTCATGGAGCGCCGCTTCGTAGAACCTCCGGCCATTAGCGCTCACCTCCCCCGCAGCGCAGCGCCACCGTCACCTGGCCCGCGTCCGTGGTGATGGTGAGCAGCCCCTTCTCGTAGGAGAAATCGAACACCGAGGCTTGCACCAGCGGCGTGGCCTTGCCGGGGTTGTACGGGGCATCGGCCAGGGCGTATTCCTCCATGATGACATCGTCGTAGCGATAGATGCGCGTCTCGTAGACGCCGGTGTCCATGGTCTCGCGCAGCACGAGCGCCGGCCCTTGCAGCAGGCTCTCCTCGGCAAGCTCCGCGCTTTCCGCCATGGTCGACTGGCCGAGCTCCTGATCGCCCTCGGCTATCTCCAGAGATATCTTCTCCTCGGTCACCCAGGCGCGGGCCACGGCGTCGATTTGATCGTTGGCACGCACGTCGTTGGCCAGCAGCGTCAGGGAAAGGCGCTGATTGTCAGCTACTTCGCCCTCTTGGTGCAGGGCCTTGTAGACGCTCGTACCCACCAGAATGGCCATGAGCAGCGTCACCACGAACAGGGCGAACAGGATGCCCGTGAACACGCGGCCGAAGTCGCGCTCGCGGCGGCGCGGGTTGCCGCCATAGGCTTTGTCCGTCGCTTGGGCGCTCATGGCTGTGGCCGTCTTGCTCATCGGGGCACCACCACCACACTGGGCGGCACATTAGCCGCAAAGGCCTCGTAGGTAACGGCGTAGTCCGCGTGGTTCACAATAAGGCCGTAGTGTTCCTCCAAGTAGGTAAGCGACGAGGGGTAGGCCCCCTCCACCGCCGCGCACTGGAGCGCCGCGTCCATCACGGCGTTGCGCACCGACAGGGCGCTTTGCGCCTCGGCCTCCACGTTTGCCGAGTCCCAGGTGAACCACAGCACGACGGCCAGCACCACGGCCACAATGACCGCGATGACCCGGCGCGTCTCGCGCTTTTTGGTCTCGGCTGTCCGTCCGTGAATCATGGGGCTATCCGATCGATCCCATGATGCCGATGAGGGGCATCATGACCGAGATGAGCGTGGCCCCCACGGCGATGGTCAGAAACGCCGCCAGAGCGGGCTCGATATTGTCGATGGCGCCGTCGATTTGCAGAATTGCGTCATCGAAGAAGTTGGCCGACAGGCGGTCGAGCGCCGCATCGAGCGAGCCCGAGCGCGTGCCGATGGTGAGCATGCGCGCGTGAATCTGCTCGAACACCTGGGCCTCGGTAATGGCCTGGGCCAGCGAGCGCGGCTCGGTGGCGTCGATCATCAGCGCGTAGGCCGCTTGGCCCTTGGCCTTGAGCCCCGCGTGCTCCACCACTTCCAGCGCCTCTTTCATGGCCGTGTCGGTGTTCACGCCCGAGGCCGTGTAGGCCGCCAGGGCCGAGGCAAAGCGCGACACCGCCAGCTGCTCCATGGCGCCACGGGTGGCGGGGAATTTCTCGAAGATGCTCATCACCGCCATGCGGCCGCTTTCCGAGCGGCAGGCAACGACGAGCCCCAGGGCAATGACCGTGCACACCAGGGTGATGCCCAGGGCCACCCAGCCAATGCCGATGGACAGGCCCACGGCGTTGAAGGAGCCGTTGGTCAGCGAACCGGCAATGGACACGTAGACGTCCTCGAACACGGGCAGGATAATGACGACGGTAAACGCCAGAATAAGGCTCATGATGCACAGGAGCGCCGCCGGGTAGCCCACGGCCGAGCGAATCTTGGCGAACAGGCGATCCTCTTCGTCGTAGTACACGCCCAGGGCCCGCAGCACCTCTTCCAGGCGCCCGGCCCCCTCGCCCACGCTGACCATGTCCACGGCATAGCGCGGGAAGGCGCCCGACTCCTTCATGGCCTGGGCCAGGTTACGGCCGCTGTTCAGGCTGCGGTACACCGACTCGCACGTTGCCTGCAGCGCCGCGTCGCCGATGTCCTCGGACAACATGCCCACGGCTTCGTCGGTTTGGATGCCGGCCGCCAGCATCATGGCGACGCTCTCGCAGAAAAGGCTGATGCCCGCGCTGTCGAGTTTTGGTTTGGCCATGGTCTCCCCTGTTCCTAATAGGTGTATCGATCGGTGTAGCTGGTTCCGTCGCCGATAGTGCTGGCCGCCCCGCTGGCGGCGAAGGTCAAATCGACGCGAGTCCAGTCGTTTGGCTTAATGCTGATTTCTACGCTCACCCATTCACCATCAATATATACCATGTTCCACGCATGGTATACGTCATCAGGTGAAACGTACCCGGTAACAACCTTACAGGGAATCCCGAGGCTGCGCAGCATGGCCGCGCCCAGGGAAGCGTAGTCGAAGCAGATGCCCGTGCCCGAGGCCAGGGTTGCGTCGGGGTCGGGCACATAACCCGTCGACGAGGCCAGCTGCGCGGCCTTGTCGTGGTCGTAGGTGATGTTGTTCACCACCCATTCGTATACATTGCGCACGATGTCGGCCTGGTTGGAGCAGCCTTCGGCCAGCTCGCGCGCCTTGGCCGTCACCGCCGAGGACTCGTCGTAGTCCACGAACATGTTGGGCACCAAGAACGGCGCCGCCTCGCTGTTCAGTTTCACGTTCTCGATGACGCTGAACAGCTCGACGTAGTTGTTGCCCGAGGTATTTTGCATGACGCGGAAATTGTAGGGGCCGTCCCCCATGTTAAGCGGCACCACAATGGGCGTGTTGTCGCCGGGAAGGTCGTAGTTGTAGCTCATTTCCCCTTTGCTGACCTGGAACTTCAGCCGCGCCGAGCTGGTGGCCGCGGCCCCCACGTAGCCCTCAGCCAAGCAGGAGGTGTCGATGGCGCAGTCGTTGCCCGTCTGGGCGGCATCGGCATGGAACGCCGACAGCGCCAGCGAGGAGGGGGGCGTGTAGTCGGGGCCCGAAGTGGAGCCGCCGTCGTCGGCCGCCCCTTCGCCAGCCCCGGCCCCGCCGCCGGCATTCGCGCCGCCTCCGCCGCAGCCGACCAGGGCAACCAGCGCCAGAAGCGCCATAAGCGCCAGGGCCAGGCAGCGATATGTGCGACGGGCGATCATGCAGTTACAGCCATTCGTTCAAGGTTTTCACGAGCAGTTCGATTTCCATGGGCTTCGACATATGAGCGTTCATGCCCGCAACCCGCGAGCGCGCCACATCGTCGGCGAAAGCATCGGCCGTCAGGGCGACAATGGGCAGGTCGGCCAAGTCGGGACGGGCGTCGATGACAATGTCGTCCAGGCCCTTCCCCTCGGCCGCCGCACGAATGGCGCTGGCGGCCTGGTAGCCGTTCATGACGGGCATCTGGATGTCCATGAACACCAGGTCATAGTGGCCGGGCTCGGCATCGAGCAGCATCTCCACCGCTCGGCGCCCGTTTTCCGCATGATCCACTTCAAGGCCGGTCATGCCCAAAATGTCCAGGGCAATGGCCGCCGCGATGGAATTGTCCTCGGTCAGCAGCACGCGATGGCCGCTGAAGTCGCTTTGCTGCAGCACCTCGTATTCGCTGACCGGCTCGTCGACCTCTGCCTCGAGGAGCCCCTTCATCACATGGATAAGACGGCTGCGGAACAGCGGCTTGGCGATGAAGGCGTCGACGCCCACAGCGCGGGCCTCCTGCTCCACCGCCGTCCAGTCGTAGGCGGAAAGAATAATGATGGGCAGATCGTCGGCAACGATCTCGCGAATTTCCTGGGCCGCCTCGATGCCGCTTTTGCCGGGCATCTTCCAGTCGAGAATGATGGCCACGTAGTCGCGCGCCTCGTCGACGGCGCGGCGCACCGCCTCCACGGCATCCTCGCCCGAGAGCACGTAGTCGGGCTCCATGCCCACGCTGCGCAGCAGCTCGCACGCGCTTTCGCAGGCCGATTCCTCGTCGTCGGCCACCAGCACCCGCAAACCCTCGAAGGTAGACAGATCGTGGGAGTCGCCCTCACGCAGCTTCATGTACACGGTGACGGTGAAGGTGGTGCCCTCGCCCAGCTTGCTCTGCACGTCGATGGTGCCGTTCATGAGGTTCACTACCGAGCGCACAATGGACATGCCCAGGCCCGTGCCCTCTACCTTGGTGACGCGGGAGTCGTTGGCGCGGGTGAAGGGCTCGAACACCTTCTTTACGAAGTCCTCGGACATGCCGCAGCCGGTGTCCGAGAAGGTGAACTCGTAGCAGCCGGAGCCCTTGATGCGGCTCGGCAGCTCTTTGATGCGCAGGCTGACAATGCCGCCTTCGGGGGTGAACTTCACCGAGTTGCCCATGATGTTCACAAACACCTGCTGCAGGCGCATGGGATCGCCCACCACGTGCTCGTGCTGAATGTCGGCAATTTCCACCTTCAGCTCGAGCTTCTTGTCGTTGATCTGCGGCGTCATGATGGACAGCAGGCTCTCCACCGTCTCGGGCAGGTCGAAGTCCTCCTCCGACAGGCCCAAGTTGCCGCTCTCGATCTTCGCCATGTCGAGCACCTCGTTGATGAGGCCCAGCAAGTGGCGACTGGAGGTGGTGATTTTGGTGAGGCAGTCCTTCACGCGCTCCGGGTCGTCCAAATACATGGTGGCAATAGCCGTCAGCCCCATGATGGAGTTCATGGGCGTGCGGATATCGTGGGACATGGAGTTCAAAAAGTCGCTCTTGGCCTTCGAGGCACGCTCGGCCTCGCGGAAGGCGTCCTCGAGCGCATTATGGTTGGCAATCTCGCGTTCCTTCACGTCGGTGACGTCCTGCACCGACATGAGCACACTCTGCACCACGCCGTTATTGTCGCGCACCAGAGGGATCATGGAGGCCTGGTTCCAGGACACGTCGCCCGTGGCCGGGTCGGTGAGGCGGTACTCAAGGTGCAGGTAGGGCATGTCCGCCGTCAAATGTTCCTGGATGTACTCGGGCGTGAGCATGGCCTTCATGCGCTCGGCTTCTTCCTCGTCGGAGAAGCGCGTCTGCCAGTAATAGCGGAACATGTTGTACTCGCCATGGCGGGGCAGATCGTCGTTGATGCCGTCGTCCTTCAGATACTCGTAGGTGTTGCGCGTCAAATCGATAACGGCAAAGCGGCGGAACAGCGCCAGCGAGGAATTGACGATGCCCGTCACGTGCTCGCTTTCCGAGATCAGCTTCGAGCGCTGGCGAATGGACTGCACCAGGAAGTAGGCCGCCACGGCCGCCAGGGCCAGGGCCACCAGCGAGACAAACACCATGCCGGCCAAGTTGGCGCTGGCCGTCATGTCGTCAGTGATCGAACTGGGGAAAGTGCGCATGAGCATCCAGTCGTAATCGGGCAGCTGCATGACATAGGCCATGCCGCTTCCCGACTCGCCCTTGTAGTCGAAGGTGACCGAGGAGCCGTTGTGGAACGCCTCTTCAAGATCGGCCCGCGAGATGTCGCTGGTAGAGCCGTTCTCGAAGTACAGATCCTGGGCGTTGCCCACTTCGTTCGCGTAGGCCAACGAGGACGAGTGGGCCACCACCGTGCCGTCGCGCGTGCACAGGTAGGTGCTCGTCTGCTCGCCGAAAAAGTAGGTGGCCAGGAACTCCTCCATGGAGTCCTCGCGATAGGCGCCCGCTATGACGCCGATCACTTCGCCGTCATAGCGCAAGGGGGTGTAGAAGATAACGGAAAGGTCGCCGTAGAACAGGGAGTCATCGGTGGCGCACACGCCCGAGTCGCCCTCGATGCCGCGCACATAATATTCGCGGTCCGCGGCATTGCCCGTCTGGCCCCGATCGTCGATGGTCAGGCCGTCCATGGCCGAAAAGGTGACATAGTCGAACTTCGTGGTTTCGGCCAGCACCTTGATGCCCTCGATGCTGGCATCTTCAGCGCGCGTCAAACCTCGCTCGTACATAGAGGACAGCAGCTTCACCTCGGTTTGGGAATCGGTCATCCACTCACTGATGCGGCGCGCCGACTGCTGGGTGGACCCCTGCAGGTACTGGGCGTTCTGCGCGTTGATGCGCTCAGTGTTCATGGTAAGAAACACCGCGAAGGCCCCCATGATAACTGCCAGGGCCAGCACGATGACAATGACGCGTCCACTCTTTGTTTTGCTGTCTGTTCCGGTCATGAACCTTTCCTTCCAGGGATGTCGGCGCTTGCGCAGGGCGCGAGCGCCGGCGGCCCTGTGAGCTAGATGATAGCGATGGAGTCGACCACCAAGGAGTAGGCGTCACGCACCGCCGGCAGCAGCTCGGGCACCTTGTCCAGCGCCGCCGGCATGCCGGCATCGTCCAGGCGCAGAGCATCGGACAGCGCCGCCGATGCCTCGAACAGCGGCGTGAAGCCCAGGTCGCGGCTGACGCCCTTCAGGGTGTGGGCACCGCGGTAGGCCTCGGGGAAATCTCCCGCCTCGAGGGCGTTCTCCAGGGTTTGCAGGGAGGTGTCCTGCAAGAAGATCTTCGCGAACTTCTCGATGCGCTCGTCGGTGAGCAAGCGGCCGCGCACCGTTTCCAGGTCGCCGCCCATGGCAGCGTAGGCAATCTCCAGTGACATATCTCTCTCCTTTATATAGGGGCGGCCTTGCTACTGGCCTTCTTCTCCTTTATCGATGCCTGACAGCGCCGTGTGGCTGCCATCGGTCAGCGAATGCTGCTCTTCCTCGTTCAGTTCGTCGTAGAAGACGAAGCCGCCGCGTCCGCTGCGCTTCATGTGGTACAGGGCCACGTCGGCGCGGCGGAACAGCTCGTCGTAGTCGCGCACGCCGCCCTCGGTGGTGGCCACGCCCATGGACACCGACAGCGGGAAGCCCTCGAACTCGCCTTCCAGCGAGCCGTGGATGCGCTCGATGAGCGGCTGCGGGTTCACCGGGCACTCCATGCACAGCAGAAATTCGTCGCCGCCCACGCGAGCCACAATGTCATCACCGCGGACGCTGTCCTGCAGACGGCTGGCGAAGTGCTGCAGCACCTTGTCGCCGAACTGATGGCCGTGGTTGTCGTTGGCCTGCTTGAACAGGTCCAGGTCGCACACGGCCAGCACGAAGCGATCGGTGTCGCGATCGTGATCATGCCCCTCGCCCAGGCGGTCGGCGATGACCTTGCGGGCAAAGGCGCCGTTCACCACTTCCGTCAGCGGATCGTGGTAGGCCTTGAACTGCAGGTCGCGCAGCTGAGCCTGCTGGTCGTCGATGTCGATGAACTTGCCGATGGAGCCCATGTAGGACGGCGGGTTCTCCTCGCTCCACAGGGCGCGGGCCAGCACATGGAGCCAGCGCGTCTCGCCTTCCACGGTCACCTGCATCTCCATGTCCACCACCGGGTCGTCCGGCGTGGTGGAGCGCAGCAGGCTGCTCATGGCCGCCAAGTTCTCCGAGCCGAACACCTGGCAGAACGCCTCGTCGTTGTAGGGGTCCATGACAATTTCCGGCAGCCCCAGCTTGCGCTCGGACCAGTCGGACAACACGATCATGGCCGGTTCCTCGGTGAACTCGAACTGCACCTCGTTGCTCATGGAAGCAAAGAAGTGGTACTTCATGCGCTCGTAGTCCAGCAGCTCCAGGGTGCGGCTGGACGCCTGGGCGTCGCCAGCCGCCGCATCGAGGGCCGTTTCCACCAGGCGCTGGGTGTCGTTCGTGACCTCGCGGCCCGTGACACCGCGGTTCAGGCGGCTTTCCAGCTCGCCAGCCACCTCGGTGAGGCACTGGAGAATGAGCGGGTTGAAGGTGCCGCATTCTCCGTCGCGAATCATGCGCAGGGCCTCTTCGTGGCTGAAGGGCGGCTTGTACACGCGGGGGCTCGTCAGAGCATCGTACACGTCGGCCAGCGCTACTACCTGAGCCGAGATGGGAATTTCCTCGCCCACCAAGCCGTCGGGATAGCCGCGGCCGTCGTAACGCTCGTGGTGCCAGCGGCAAATTTCCCACGCCACCTTCACCAGCTTCTCATCCTTGTACAGCTCCAAATCGTCCAGCATCTGGGCGCCCACGGCCGAGTGCGTCTTCATGATGGCGAACTCTTCGTCAGTGAAGCGACCCGGCTTGTTGAGAATTTCCTCCGGGATGGCAATCTTGCCGATGTCATGCAGGCTGGATGCCATGGAAATGAGCGAGATATCCTCGGCGGTAAGGTTGTACTGGTCGGTGAGGCGCACCAGGTGGGTGAGGATCATCTCGGTCATGGCCTGCACATTCAGCACGTGCATGCCACTCTCGCCGTTGCGGAACTCCACGATGTGCGACAGGATGTACACCATGAGGTTGTTCGACTTCTCGCGCTCGTACACCTGGTCGGCCACCATGCCCATAAGGTTGCGCTGCTTCTGATACAGCATGAGCGTGTTCATCACGCGGCGGCGCACGATGTTCACGTCGTAGGGGCGATTGATGAAGTCGGTCACGCCCAACTCGTAGGCGCGCTCGATGTAGGCCGCGTCCGATTCGGCGGACACCATGATAACGGGGATGTCCTTGATCCAGCCGTTGTGGTTCATCACCTCAAGCACGCCGAAGCCGTCCATCTGCGGCATGACGTAGTCGAGCAGCACCAGCGAGATGCCCGAGCCCTCCTTCTGCATAACTGCCACGGCCTGCTTGCCGTCCTCGGCCTCCAGGATGCGGAAGCTGTCGCCGATCATGTCGGCGAGCAGCGCTCGATTCAGCATCGAGTCATCGACGATGAGGATCGTCTGCTTATTGTTCAAGCTCGTGTTGATGGCTCTCTCCTTCCATCGGCGGCTCTCGTTCTTTCTCGGCGCCCCACAGCGCCTGCTCTCTGCCAAGCGCCCCACGCGCCTGGGTGCGCACCCCCTTTTGGGCGGGGTGCGCACCGGACGCCCCTCGTCCGGTGCTTCCCAAACAGCCCCTTAGTAGCGGCTGTCGAAGATGCGCTTCGTCTTCTTCTCGGAGCGGGGCAGCTCGCCCAGTGGCACGCCCTTGGCCTCCGGCGTGCAGCCGCACTTCGCCTTGAAGATGAGGGCCAGCTCTTCCTCGCAGCGGGCCAGGGCCTCGCCCTCCAGCGGCGTTTCGAACAGCACGGTGAGCACGTCGTGCCCGTCTACGGCCTCGATCATGACCTGGTACTCCGAGCTGGTGCCGTCGGTGGCCTTGATAACCTCTTCCACCTGGGCCGGGAACATGTTGCAGCCCTTCACCTTGAACATGTCGTCGGTGCGGCCGGTGAGCGTGGCAATGCGCGGGTGGCGGCTGCCGCAGGCGCAGGTGCCCGGCACAATGCGCGTAAGGTCGTGAGTGCGATAGCGAATGAGCGGCGCGCCCTGCTTGCGCAGCGTGGTGAGCACCAGCTCACCCTCTTCGCCGTCGGGCAGCACCTGGCCGGTTTCGGGGTCGACAATCTCGATGTAGACGAAGTCGTCCCAGATGTGCATGCCGTCGTGGGCGTCGCAGGAGATGCCGATGCCCGGGCCGTAGACCTCGGTGAGGCCGTAGATGTCGTAGATCTCGATGCCCAGCTCGTCCTGGATGCGGCTGCGCATCTTCTCGCCCCAGCGCTCGGAACCGATGACGCCCTTCTTCAGGTGCAGCTTGTCGCTCAGGCCGCGCTTGGTGATTTCCTCGGCCAGCAGCAGAGCGTAGGAGCTGGTGGCGCAGAGCACCGTGGACTTCAGGTCCTGCATCATTTTCAGCTGCTTCTCGGTGTTGCCGGGACCCATGGGAATGGCCATGGCGCCCAGACGCTCGGCGCCCAGCTGGAAGCCGATGCCCGCCGTCCACAGACCGTAGCCAGGGGTAATTTGGATGCGGTCGAAGGGCGTGATGCCCGCCATTTCGTAGCAGCGGGCGAACTGCGTGGCCCAGTCGATGACGTCCTGCTGGGTGTAGGGGATGATGACGGGCGTGCCCGTGGTGCCCGAAGAGCTGTGGATGCGCACGATCTCGTCGTCGGGAACGGCCTGCAAGCCCAGCGGATACACCGCGCGCAGGTCGTCTTTCTCCGAGAACGGGAGCTGTTCGAAGTCGGCCTGGGTGCGCACCGTGGCCACGTCGATCCCCTCGAATTTCTTCGCATAGAACGGCGAGCGCTCCTTGATAGTGGCCAGCTGGCCCGTGATCATTGTTAGCTGCTCTTCGGTCATTTCCATGGGGGTCGAGTCTCCTTCAAAATCCACACTTCTCTCAAGTGTGCTTCATTCTAGCAAACTCCAGCCCTGTACGGGGGCTCACTCCACGGTAATCCCGCAGGGGGAAACACGACGTGAGCCATGATTTTATGACTAGGAAGGTCGGCTTATTGTCAGAGCGTCGAAGAAGGAGGGGGCGGGCGGGGCGTGACGGGCGGCCCAAGCCCGAAAAGGTGGCCAATCAGAGGCCGTTTTCCATCGACGTAGTGTCAATAGTAGTTTTTTGGCCAATCAGGCTGCGATTTCCATCGATTTAGCCACGCTGCGAATCACGCTCAAATTCCCGCGCTCGTCTGACCTGGGAATACGCTAAAGCCCTAAAACGCCGATGGAAAACACAGGCTGATTGACCACCGAATCGACGGAAAACTCCCGCTATTTGGCCAAAAAAAGCTTGTTGACTATCTGTCGATGGAAAACGGCCTCTGATTGGCCACCTCCTCCCTGAGAGAATTCGCCCCCGACCACCCTGCAAAAAAGAAAGCCCCCGTCGGGAGGTAGACGGGGGCGTAAAGCGGAACCGCAAGATGCGGCGGAAGCAAAACTCGGACCGAGCCGCTTTCCGGCCAGCTGAAGCGAGACTTGAATCGAGCCGCTTTCTAGCTAGGCGAAGCTCAGGCTGCACAGCGCTCCGGCTGGGCGAAGCTCAGGCTGCACAGCGCTCCGGCTGGGCGAAGCTCCAGCTGAGGCGCTTTCCAGCCAGCTGGAACCCGGACCACACCGCGCTCCAGCGTGGAGAAGCTCGGGCCCAAGCGCTTTCTCGCTAGGCGAAGTTCGCGAGGAAGGGCTTCTCCTGGGCCATGTACGGGGTGCACAGGTTCACGTTGGCCACCCACTCGGCACAGGCCGGCTCGAAGAACTTGTCCACGTACAGGAAGTGGAACGGCGTGGTCATGTACT
>CAJUFS010000017.1 GCA_910585575.1 uncultured Adlercreutzia sp.
CCTCCGGCGGCCGCGCCCTCACCCAGCTGCGCAAGAGCGGCTGCAAGACCGTGGTTGTCGACCCGCGCCTGACGCCCGACGCCGCCAAGGCCGATGTGTGGCTGCCCATCCGCCCCGGCACCGACGTGGCCCTGGCGCTGTCCTGGATCCGCTACATTCTGGACAACAAGCTCTACGATGAGGAGTTCGTCATGAAGTGGACGAACCTGCCTTACCTCATCAACGAGGAGACCAAGCTCACCTATCGCGCCGATGAGCTGGGCCTGGGCTCTCACGACGACTACGTGGTGTGGGATGCCAAGACCAACAAGCCGGCCGCCATGCCCTATCCCTGGGACGACAAGCTGGAGCCCGTGCTCGACGGCGAGTTCGAGGTGAAGGGCAAGAAGAGCCGCACCGCTTACCGTGCGCTGTGGGAGGCTTGCGAGGAGTACACTCTGGAGAAGGCCGCCGAGATCTGCTGGCTCGACGCCGACCGCATTGAGGCCGCCATCAACACCTATGCCGAGGGCGCTCCGGCCGCTGGCATCAGCCTGGGCGTGCCCACCGACCAGTACGTGGCCGCCTCCGACGGCCCCATGGCCATCGCCATCCTCGACATTCTCATGGGCAACATCAACCGTCCCGGTTCCTGGGTGCAGAAGCGCCCGAGCGGCCCGGCCGGCGTGGCCCAGCCCTGGGACAACAACGGCTTCAACGAGCTCGTGCCCACGCTCTGCGTGCCCGCCGAGCAGCAGGCTGCCAAGCTTGGCTATATCGAGCACAAGGGCCTCGAGCACTGGCACGCCTCGCACATCCCCACCATTCTGGAGGCCGTGCGCACCGGCAAGCCCTATCGTCCGAAGATCTGGGTGGACTTCTCGGGCAACAAGCCCATCATGATGGGCAATGCCGCCGGCTTCATTCAAGACATGCGCGACAATATCGAGCTGGCCGTGCACTGCTTCATGTATCCCACGGCTTCCTCGGTGGAGCTGGCCGACATCCTGCTGCCCACCTCCGAGTGGCTTGAGAACTCCTACATTGCCTACCGTATGAACACGCTCGTGGTGCGCCAGCCCTGCACCCATCTGTTCGAGTCGGTGGACAACCACATGATCTACGGCTGGCTGGCCAAGGCGCTTGCCGACCGTGGCCACAAGAACTGTCAGCTTACCTTCCAGGATCCCTTCCCGGATCCCAACTTCGGCGGCTACTGGAAGACGCTCGACGAGTTCCAGGCATGGCTGGCCGACCAGGCCGATCGCAAGGTTCTGCACAAGGGTCTTTCCTGGAAGGAACTCTGCGAGCAGGCTCCCATCGAGTTCATGCCCATGGACGAGTGGCAGAACAACTACGAGCAGTTCGCTGTCATCGATGAGGAGACGGGCAAGCCGAAGGGCTTCAACACCTCCTCGAAGAAGTGCGAGCCCTACGCCGAAGGGTTTACCGTTATGGGCCGTACAGGCGGTCGCTTCGGTGCCGACCACAACGGCAACGTGCAGCCCGCGGCCAGCGCCGACTACGAGCCGCTGCCCCATTACGAGGAGCCGGCCGAGAGCCCTCTGACGGATACCGAGTACCCCTACGTGCTGACCTCCGGCCGCGTGCCCATGTTCCACCATGGCACCCTGCGCAACGTCCCCTGGCTGCGCGAGATCTATCCCGTGCCCCAGTGCTGGATGAACCCGCAGACGGCCGCTGAAGTGGGCGTGCAAGAGGGCGACTGGGTGAAGATCGAGTCCCGTCGTGGCGAGACCCACGGCAAGGTGCTCGTCACCGAGGGTATCGCGCCCGGCGTGGTGGCCCAGGAACGCTTCTGGAACCCGGAGCTTTTGAACTCCGAGGACCCGAGCCAGGCGTGGAAAGCCATGAACGTCAACGTGCTCACCAAGAACGATCCGCCCTACAACAACGTGTACGGCTCTTACACGCTGCGCGGATTCACGGTGAAGATCAGCAAGTCCGAGAAGCCCGCCGGCGTGTGGGAGGAGCCCGAAGAGTTCACGCCGTGGCTGCCGGAGTACTCCGAGTACACCGGCGGTGGTTATGCCGCTTACGACGCAGGGGAGGCCAACTATGCGTAACGCGATCGTCGTCGATCTCGACCGTTGCATCGGATGCTTCGGCTGCGAGATCTCATGCAAGATGGAGAACAACGTCGCCTTGGGCGAGTACTGGAACAAGGTGATTATCGAGGGACCCCATGGCACGTTCCCGGATGTGGAGGAGTACTGGCTACCCACCATGTGCCAGCAGTGCGAGAACTCTCCCTGCACCCATGTGTGCCCCACGGGCGCCAGCTATCGCAACGAGGACGGCGTCGTGCTCATCGACAAGTCGGTGTGCATCGGCTGCAAGTACTGCATGATGGCCTGCCCCTACGGTGTGCGTAACTGGAACAAGGAGCAGAACGTTGTGGAGAAGTGCACGCTGTGCCAGCATCTGACGAGCCAGGGCAAGGAGCCCGCGTGCGTGCACAACTGCCCCGGCGAGGCCCGTTTCTACGGCGACTTGGACGATCCCAATTCCGATCCGTCCCGCTTGATCGCCGAGTCGGCGCCCGAGGATGTGCACCACCTGAAGAACGTAGGCAACAACCCCTCGACGGCCTACATCCTGTCGAGCCGGTTCGGAACCTGGAGGAACGGAGACTAACATGGAAATCGCCTGGTCCCTTGTGCTGTTCACGGCACTCACTGGATGCGGTGGCTGGCTGTTCGCCGGCGTGGCCATCGACGAGTTCGCGAAGAAGACCTCAAAGGCCAACTTCACGGCCGGCATCGTGGCCCTGGTGCTCATGATTGTGGGCGGTGTGGCTTCGGTGACCCACCTGGCCCACCCAGAGAACATGCTGGCGGCCCTGAACCATCCTACCTCCGGCATCTTCATTGAGGCCGTGCTGGTGGGCATTGCCTCGGCCTTCATCATCGTGTACCTGGTGGCTTACAACCGCAACGAGACGGTGCGCCGCGTGTGCGCCGTGGCCGGCGCGGTGGTGGGCGTGGCCCTGTCCTTTATGGCCGGTCACTCCTACCTCATGGACGCGGTGTACACCTGGAACACCATGCTGCTGCCCCTGGCCTATCTGGGCACGGCGGCGGCCAGCGGCCTGGGTGCCTATGCCCTGGTGGCGGCTATCCGTCACAACGAGACGACGCCGGCCGATCTGAAGATCGCCTTCATCCTGCTGGCGGTCGGCGGTGTGGCCGCAACGTTGACTTCGCTGCTGTACCTGACCGGGGTCATGGACGCGGCCGACCTGATGCTGGTGGCCGTGGGCGCCGTAGCCGTTGGCGGCATCGTTCCTCTGGCCTGCGGCATTGCCGGCCTGAAGGCAGCCAATTCCGCTCTGGTACTGTCCGTCGTGGCGACGGCCTGCGCCCTGATCGGTGCTGTCTGCCTGCGTTGCGCCATGTGGATGGCCTACGTGCCCCTGGAGAACTTCTTCGGGATTGCGCTGTAGCGGCAAAGAACTAAGATAGGCGGGATGGCAGGGGCAAGCCTGCTATCCCTTTGAGGAGAGGATAAGCGAGCCCGAGGGTAAAGCCTGTGGGCCGCTGGAAAAGGAGAGGGTCATGACCGAGGAGCTGTCCGAGCAGATTGCCGAGAATCGCGCTCGTGCCGAGATGTATCGCTTGCTGGCGTCGGTGTTCTTCCGCGAGTTGGACGAGAGCCAGATTGCCACGCTGAAGGCCGCGCCGCTGGCCGCTCCCGAAGAGGGACGGATGAAGCGAGGCTCCGATGCCGTCTACCGCGCGTTCCGCCTGGCGGCCCCCGACGTGCTCACCCGCCTGCGTGTTGATTATGCCCGCATCTTCTTGGCGGCCGGCGTCTACGAGGGCGATACCGCCGTCCCCTTCGAGTCGGTGTTCACCGGCGAGGAGGGAATCCTCATGGACGAGGCGCGCGAGCAGGTAGTGGCCATCTTCCGCGCCGAAGAGGTCACGGTGGACCCCGAGCTGCAAAGCCCCGAGGATCACCTCTCCTTCGAACTTGAGTTCATGGCCATCCTCTCTGATCGCCTTGCGGAGGCGTGGGAGCGCGAAGACGAGGCCGAGGCGCGCCGCCTCATGGAGGTGCAGGCGTCCTTTGCGCAGGATCATCTGCTCAATTGGATGCCGGACCTGGCCGAGCGGGTTTCCTCCTTCGCCAAAGAACCCTTCTACCCGGCTTTTATGGATTACGCCATTGGCTTTGTCGAAGATGACGAGAGCTGGCTCAAAGATTCTCTCGCCCAGTAAGCCAAAACATACTTTACAATGGGGCCGATGCTGTTGACGACGCATCAAGTCGTCGCGCAGCATCGGCCCCGTCGTGTTTTCCGCCCGTACTTGCCTGCGGGCGTGCTGCAGCGCAGGGAAGGAATCCTCTATGCCGTGGTCATCGCGCAGCGAGATGCTGTCAACGCTTAATAAGCTGCTTCCGAACGTCAAGTATCTGGGCGCTGCCTTCTGGGTGGGTTACCTGCTGGTGCTCTACGGGTGCGAGGTCAATTTCTTCGGCATCACGCTCGACGACGCAGCCGTCTCGGTGGTGTATGTGGTCAGCAATGCCTGTTTTGCTCTGGCATTGCTGGTGGTAGGCGCGCAGCACCGCCGTTTCCACCAGTGGCTGCAAGTGCCTTGGTTCGTGTTTGGTATGGGTCTTTTGGCCACGGTGGGCACCGTGCTCGTCTTTGCGCTTCAGCCCGTGGGTGGCCTCTGGTATACACTGGGTGCGGCACTTATCGGTGTGGGCACGTCGTTTGTGGCGGCTAAGGCTATGCTGCAGTTTACCGAGCTTGGCCCGCGCGAGGTTATCTTCATGGCCGCCGTCGTGCAGGTAGGCGGCATGATGCTCGACTACACCGTGCTGTCGGTGTCGTGGATGGTGCAGCCTTGGCTGTTCTTCGTTATGCCGGCGCTGGCGGCCGCCGTGCTGCTTATCGAGCCTGTCGACGAGCGCCATGAGATGCCCGATGACAGCTGGCAGCCACCTGCGTGGCTGTGGCGCTTTGTCGTAGGCGTGCTGTTCTTCGCCATTCCGGTCAGTATTTGCCGTGCGTGCTTCCCGCTGTTTTCCGATAACGTATCGCTTTTGGTGGACTATCGCCGCATCTCGGGCTTTCTCATTATCCTGTTTATGGTGGCCATGGGCCTGTTGGCCCTGCGATTGCCGAAAGACGCCCGTTTTGGCCGCGTGGTCTACGCCATCATTTTGGTAGTGTCCTTCGTCTATATCGGGCTGTCGGTTATCGGCCCCCAAAGCGGCTTGGTCATGGCCATCAGCGGCGGAGTGAATGCCCTGGTGAGCCTGTGCGTATGGGTGCTCATTGCCCGCATTTCGTTTAAATCGGGCGCTTCGGTGCTTCGGGTGTTCGGCTTTGGCTACGCCTCGTACACCTTCGGGGCCATTATGGGCTGGGCCGTGGCCTTGGTGGTGGCGGCTTTCGGCCTGAGCCTTGAGACTGTTCTGGCCATTATGGTGGTGTCGGCGGTGGTCATGCTGCTGGTGGCGCTGTTCCTCTTCCGCCAGCAGGACCTTCACACGATGATGGAGCCCTTGCAGGGAACCTTGGACGACCAGGAAACCGAGCCGCTGGGCGTGGCCTGCGAAGGGTGCTCCCATGCCGAGGGCGCCGGGGGCGATCTTGCGGCCGTGTGCGCGGCGTGCCCGAGCGCCGTGGTGCTGCGCAGCGCCGAAGCCGAGGAGTACGCGGCTTGGCGGCGTGCCTGCGCGCTTGCCGTGCAGAACGCGCAACTCTCGCTGCGCGAGGCGGAGGTGTTCGACGGCATGGTCCGCGGCCTTTCGGCACGCGCTATCTCCGATGATCTGTGCATCTCTTACAATACGACGCGCAACCACATCCAGCACATTTACGTGAAGTGCGGCATCCACAGCAAAGACGAGCTGCAGGACTACATTCGTAGTTTCATATAGGCGGCAACACCCGATTTTATCTTTGTTGGTACCCGGTGATTCGTTCTTCCTCCGGCCGGGCCGCGGCGTTGCATCTCTGCGCCCCTTCTTGGGTGGAGAAAGCCCCTGATGCATGGTTTAACTGGGAAAATGCTAGGCAGTGCAGTTTGCACTATCGGTCTTATTTCCCGTAAATAGTGCGACTTGAACCTTCCGCGCACCCCTTGTTTGGCGGCACAATGCTAGTCATCGAGAAGGCGTTCTTGAAGCTGAGGAACTTGGGACGCCGCTGTATTCGTCTCGTTGAGAAGAGGGGGTGCGATCTTGAATCGCGAAGAATCGCCGTCTCCGGAGAAGCCTGCGGTGAGCCGCCGCGGCTTGTTGGCCGGTGCCGGCTGTGTGGCTGCCATGGTGGCCCTGGGCGGGGTCGGTCAGGCCTTTGCCGGAGAGAATACCTTGATCCGTCTGCCGGGCGGCCAGGACGACCAACGCTTTCTTGCCACCTGTCTTAAGTGCGACAAGTGCCGCAGTGTCTGCCCGCAGCAGTGTGTTTCCATTGCCGCCCTTGAGGACGGCCTGGTAAATATGCGCACGCCCTATATGGATTTCCATAAGGGGTTCTGCGATTTCTGCAACCGCTGCATCGAGGTGTGCCCCACCCAGGCGCTCCTGCCGTTCGATCCGGAAACCGAGAAGCTGGGCATTGCCGTCATCGACGAGGAAGAGTGCATTGCCTGGAAGCAGGGCGGTTGCGTCATGTGCGTCGAGGCGTGCCCCTACGAGGCCATTACGCTGAACCAGAACGATCGTCCCGTTATTGACGAGACGCTGTGCAACGGATGCGGCGCCTGCGAGTTCGCCTGTCCTTCGGCCACCTATACCAGCTATTCGGGTTCGCGCCGCCGCGGTGTGAACGTTGAGAGGGAGGCGTAGCTATGAAGCCCTCGACCTTACGTAAGATTACCGTTGCGGCGGTGTTCATCGCCGTCGCCGTCTCCCTGGCCACCAATGCGGCCACGGGCACGCTCTCGGCTATCGGCTTCGAGTCCATCGCGCTTCTGTGCCCCGTCGGTGCCTTGGAGGTTATGCTGGGGCTCCACCAGTTCCTGCTGCATCCCTTCTTGCTGCTGTTGCTGGTAGTGGCTGCCGTTCTGTTGGTGGGCAAGGCGTTCTGCGCGTGGCTCTGCCCCACACCCATACTGCAGGCGCTGTTCCGCCCCAGCAAGAAGAAGGCGAAAAAGGCCGAGGAGTCTGAGGATCATGACGCCAAGCACGGCGCTACGGCGGCTGCTCCGACGGCGAAGGCAGAGGGCGGTAATGCGACGGCGACGGCTTCGATGGCTTTGAGCGAGGACGAGAAGGCATCGCTGACAGGCTGCTCCCATTCCTGCGGAAGCTGCGAGGCGCTCGCGCCGTACGGCGGCAAGCGCGACGGCTTCAAGCTTGACACGCGTTTTGCGGTGCTGGGCGGTGCTCTGGCCTCGGCGGCTATCTTCGGGTTCCCGGTGTTCTGCCTGATTTGTCCCGTGGGCTTGACCTTCGCCACCTTCATTGGCGTATGGCATCTGTTCCAGTTCAACGAGACCACCTGGGGGCTTATCGTGTTCCCCGCGTTGCTCGTCCTTGAGCTGGTGGTGCTGCGCAAGTGGTGCCATAAGTTCTGCCCCATCTCGGCCATTCTGTCGCTTATTTCTACGGGCAACAAGTTCTTCAAGCCGCAGGTGGACGCCGAGAAGTGCCTGCGCACGCGGGGCATTGATTGTCATGCCTGCGTGGATGCTTGCCCCGAGCTGCTCGACCCGCATATGAGTGACATCCCCGACTGCTCCAAGTGCGGCAAGTGCAAGGAAGTGTGTCCCGCCGGAGCTATCACGTTCCCCTTCATGCCGCGCCGCAAGGCCGGTGCGCCGGCACTGGAGCGCACGCCGTCGCCTGGTGCGGCATCCGATGCCGCTGCGGCCACCGAGGAATCCTTCCTCGACGACGAGCTTGTCGAAGCGTAGCTTCTCTCGATTACCGCATCTTCCTGAATAGAGCCTCTCCTCTCTCCGCCCCGAAGCCCCCTTCCTTCGGGGCGGCTCTGTGTCTAGGGCGTTTCTTCGTGGATGAAAGAGCGAGGCGCTACGCGAGGTCGGCCTACAGGACGACGCTTCCGCGACGCAGGTGCGAATCGGCGACGAAACTTTTGCGATGCGGTCATCATGCACTGTCCTTGCCCATGTCAACGTGCAAAGGGGAGGTCGACGATGGAAGTGCGCGATCTGCGGTTTAGCGAATGGCCTATGTTCAATCGAGTTATGGAGGACAATCCCGAGATCTGCCGAATGCTGTTGGAGGCCATTCTCGATGAGCCGATTGGCAGGATTGGCGAAGTGATGGTGGAGAAAGCCATCGAGCCGCGCTTGGGAGCGAAAGGCGTGCGACTTGATGTTTTCATGAAAGGCTCGGGAAAGGTGTACGACGTAGAAATGCAAGCTTCGCCAGTGGCTGATTTGGGGCTGCGCATGCGCTATTATCAGTCTGCCATGGACACCCTGTCGCTTGGTAAAGGCCGGGATTACGAACAGCTCCCTGAAAGTATCGTTATTTTCATAGGCACTCAGGACCTGCTGCACGGTGGCCTGCCGATGTACCATTTCGGGATGAAGTGCGAAGAGAGGGTCGAGGTGCATTTCTCGACGCGTTTTCAGTGGATCGTTCTGAATTCCTCGGCCTATAAGGATTTGCCTCAAGGGAGGCTGAGAAGCTTGCTAGAGTACATTGCCGTGGGATATATTGGGGAAGATGCGCTTGTGCGTACTATTTCCGAGTCTGTTGCGCGAGCTAACGCCGATGCCGTCTGGAGGGCCGAGGGGGTCAATATGCTGACGTATATCGAAGATGCGCGAATTCAAGCTGAGATCCGCGAGAAGCGAGGCCGCGAGGAAGGGCTTCGTGAGGGATTCGAGCAGGGCATCGAGCAAGGGCTCGAACAGGGGCTCGAGCAAGGGCTCGAGCAAGGGCGGCAAGAGGGAGAGAAGCGTTTTCAGACACTCATGCAGGTGCTCTATGAAACGGGACGTGCTGATGAGGCGCATGCTGCCGTTATGGATGCTGCTCGTCGGGAGGAACTGTACCGAGAGTTGGGCGTCTAGCTTTTCGTGGCTCTGTCTAACCCTGCCGATCCGGCTGGTACTGAGTCGGATCTACTTCGGTGGTCTTGATAAGTTGGATAAGCTCCTCGCGGGAATGCACGCCAGTTTTGCTGTATATGTTGCGCACGTGCGTACGCGCTGTATAGAGCGAGATGACCAGTTGCTCGGAAATGTATTCGCTGCCGTGGCCCAAGGACAGAAGGCGTAGCACCTCTTGTTCGCGAGCAGTGAGCTGGAAGGTGTCGCATACGGCGTCGCAGCGGCGGCGCCACAGCGCCTTGCCTTTGGGCGCTTGGGGAAGGGAATGACTTGAGCTTGCCGCAGGGGATGTGTTGCCCGAAGGGATAGCCGGCGAAGCGTTAGAGCCTTCCATGCTTTCGGGAAAAACAGCTTCAACTTCGTCCGTTGATTCAGGAGTGGGATCGGCGTCGTGATCGTCGATGGGAATGAGAGCAACGGACAGCACGCGCTCGGGCGCTATGCCCACGAGGGCTACGACAACGCAGAAAATAACGAGGCATGTAAGGGCGATGTTCGAGCCCTCGGTGGAGACAAGCAAAAACCCCAATTGGCTACCGGCTAAAATGCCGACGGATTTAAAGCCGTGACTGATGCCCATGGTCTTCGAGGGCGACATTTTAGATTGGTAAATCAAATAGAAAATGATGGTGTCAAAGGCCACGTTCATGAGGAAAAGTGGCACGGAGGCGCATTCTGCCAGGATGGCCGATAGAATGCTGTTTCCGTTCTCGGAAACAATCAGGTTGACTACCAAAAAGCCTACAACGAAGAGACTGATGGAGTAGTACAGAAGCTCGGCTTTGCAGGTGTGGCCCGACAGTTGATAGTACAGGACGAGGCAAACGCAGCTAATCAGCACAATAAAGGCGCCGAGTCCCTCCCAAAGAGGGGGAGAGTCCCACGATGAGCCAGGAGAGAGAAAGGGGCTGCGAATAAAGGACGCGGCGCCGGCGACGATAAGCATGGCAATGAAGAACCGGACGCTTGCCATGGTAAGAGGAACGCGCTGAGCGAGATCCTCGGCTGTTTGTTTTCGCGAAGCGTCTCCGATGGCTGCGAGGGTGCCCGAGATAAGAGGAATAGCGATGCTGAATACGCAGCGAAGGTAAAACGGTGCGGAGACGCCAACGAAATAGACGACACAGCACAGCACCATGCAGTCGCACACCATGAGGAACGACTGGGCGGGAGGCAAGGAGCCAATGATGGGGCCATAGGCAAGACAGAGGATGCCGTTGCCTATGCCATCAAGGAAACAAGCGGCGTAGAACAGCAGGGGATCGCTGATGACTCCAGCGAAGGTGCAACAGACGACCAAGGTCGAGCATGCTGCTAGGAGACCTCCCGTTAGAGGAAACCAGCGTGTAATTAGCCATTGATCGGTTTTCTTGAGAAGGGGGAGCAGAATAACGGAGGTAATGACACCTATAAGGGACAGCATCATGAGGGCGCTGGTGTCAACCTGCTGAGCTCCCTCGAGAACCGCTCCGGGGCCCGCGTTGAGAAAGCCATTGGAGTAGGTAATGAGGGACCAAGCCTGCCAAAAGCCAAATCCCATGCATCTTAGCTTCAGCAAGCTGCAATCGGTGGTGCTGCCGAACAACAAGAGACCCCTCTTCCCTTTTTGATGGTTGTAGCCGTAATAGCTACAACTTTGATTCTAGCAGAATCGTAAAACGGCACGTACTACACCATGAGGTATTTCCCGTGCTAGATGCCGATAGTGTTACTGGAAATTGCCTGATCAAACAGATCTTCTTCTTAGTTCTCAGATTGATGGCAGCGTGCGGTAATACTTAGCGAATGAAAAGGAAATACCCCATCCCGTACGTTTGCCGCCGAGCCGCGAACCGCCACTATTTAAGTGCTGACAAGCATTGGCCGAGCGGGTTCGAGGTCTGTCTCGGCTGCAAGGAAAGGAGAGGAAATGCCGACTGGGAAGGAAACGCTTCTCGATGCGCTGGTGGAAACGGTTCGGGAGGGAGGTGATTTTGCCGAAGGAGGATTTTCCTTTGGCATGGGCGTCGCTCAGCAGACTTCAGCGGATGTGGGCATTATGGCTGATGCTGACGCGAAGCGCGGCAACAGCGGAGAGGCTCCTGATGTGAAGATCGAGCCGAACGTCGAAGCCCTGAGCGCCATGAACTCCGATGAGCGCATTGAGCGTATCCGCGAAAGCGTGGAACGCCATCCGCGTCACCGCGAACTGGAGTATCTGATTATGGCCTATGTGGGAGAGCACGCTGGCGCCTCCTATGAAGAGGTTGAAAAGTACATTGCGGGACTTCCGCAGTTTGCTTCTTCGCTGCAGTCCGAGCGCATTCTCATTGCCATCTTGGAGCGAGCTGGTGCTTTGGAGTCCGATGGAAGCGACGACGGTGCCCTGACGCTGACCGAGGCGGGCCAGCAATTCGAGGCGTCTTTCACGCCAGAGGCGCGCCTGAAGGAGCTCTTCGACGAGGCCGAGGACGACCAGGTTGAAGCCTATGAGTACCTACTCAAAGCGTGCGCTGAGCAGAAACGCACCTTTGAGGAGCTTGATGCCGCAGTGCAGAAGCTGCCGGCTGTGCGTTTTCTTGATAACGGCCAAATGGCTATTTATCCCAGCACCTATATCGATCGTCTGGAGAAGGCGGCGGGTCTTCGCTGGGAGCTTGGATGGGTGACTACCGACGCAGGTAAAGCTTATGTCAAGTAGATCGTACGCAGATGCTTTTGACGGAGAGAAGTTCGCTTTTTAGAGAAGGAGGAAAGGCAGATGAGCAATGTGGTAACACGTCGATCTTTTCTGAAGCTCTCGGCGGCTGCCGGTGCTGCTACGGCGCTGGGCACCACGGCGGTGACCAACCTTGTGCAAAGCTCGAAGGCCTACGCAGAGGAAGACACTGTTGAGGTGATGGGCACGTTCTGCCGTGCTTGCGTTCTTGCCTGCCCGGTGAAGGTTACGATTCGCAACGGGCGTGCAACGCGCATCGAGGGGGATAGCCGAAGCGGTTTGTCTCTCGGCCGTGTGTGCCCCAAGGGCCTTTCGGGCATTCAGGCCCTGTATCATCCCAACCGCACCAAATACCCCATGAAGCGCGTGGGAGAGCGCGGCGTCGACAACAAGTGGGAGCGCATCACCTGGGACGAGGGCATCACCATGGTGGCCGAAGCGCTCATTGAGATGCGCGATAAGACGGGCCGCAACGGTCTTTTGGTTACCAGTGGCGGCGGCGGCAACCCCAGCTTCATCGATCCCGCCGGTTTTCGTGGCTACTGGGGCGCCGGCAATATTTTCGAGCCGGGCTGCGCTCAGTGCGCTATGCCCCGCGACTTTGTACAGAATATGATGTATGGCGGCGGTCCCGAATTCACCTCGATTGCTGACGGTCAGTGTACGGAGTACTACAATCCTACTATCAGCGCCGAGTGCTTTGTTATTTGGGGCACGGGACCTGCTCAGTCGGGCCCGGCCCAGGCGGGACGCGTGACAGTGGAGCTTCGAGAGCATGGCTGCAAAACCATCGTCGTCGATCCCCGCTTTACTGCTGACGCTGCTCGTGCCGATGTGTGGCTGCCTATTCGTCCCGGTACCGACCTGGCTATGATGTTGGGCTGGCTGAACTATATTCTTGAGAACGATCTCTACGATGAAGAGTTCGTTACCAAGTGGACCAACTTCCCGTTCCTGGTGAACCCGAATGATCCGGCAGGAGCGCTGTTGCGCGCCTCTGAGGTTGCGGGCATGGACACCGCGAAGGGCGAGGGGTACGTTTATTTCGACGAGGGCACCAACAAGGTGACCAAGACCTATGCACTCTCTCCCGAGAACGAGAGTGGCTATAAGCCTGCTTTGTTCGGGGAGTACGAGGTTACCTTGGCCGATGGCTCGAAAGTGAAATGCAAGACCGCTGGTCAGGCTTATCGTGAGAGCGTGGCGGAATGGACGCTCGAGAAGACGGCGGAAACCTGCTGGGTGGACCAGAATGACATCAAGACCGCCATCGAGATGTACGCCAGCGCCAATGCCGGCGGCATTTCCCTGGGCGTTGCCACCGACCAGCATCCCCAGTCTACCCAGGCCGGCATGGGTGTCGGCGCTCTTACCGTGCTTATGGGCAACATCGAGAAGCCGGGTTGCCCGGCTACGTCGCGTCCGCAGGCTCCGCTGGCCTATATGTGGAACGGTACCAAGCGCGCCAAGTTCTGGGACTTCACGCCCCAGCACTTCATGGATTTCGATCCGAACGACAATGAGAGCGGTTACGTCTACCAAACGGAGCAGGCCATTACCGAGCGTTTGGGCTACATCGAGCACAAGGGCTTTGGCTATTGGCAGCATTCCCATATCCCCACGGTGCACAATGCCATTATGACCGGCGAGCCTTACAAGCCCCATGTGTGGCTGGAGCGTTCGGGCAACAAGCTGGTGACCTTGGCCGACTCTTCTTCGTGGATCGACGCCATCCATAAAATGGACTTTATTTCCCACTCCTACATGTACCACACTTCGTTTACCTTCGAGGCAGCCGATGTGATGTTCCCCATTACCGAGTGGCTTGAGTCTCTGTACTCGCAGTTCGGCGGCAACATGATGGGCATGTACATGCCGGCTACCATTCTGTTCGAGCATGCCGATGACCGCTTTACCTGGGGCACTATTCTCAAGAAGCTGGGCGATTTGGGCGATCCGAATGGCTACAACGCCTATTACGTGGATAAGTCCCACTATGCGCAGTGCGATTGGGAGGAGTATAAAGAGGCGCTGACCATCATCGGCAAAACGTTTGAGGAGACGCGCGAGCTCAACCCCTGGGCGAACGGCACTCCGGAGGAAGTATGGGCGGCCACTCCGTACGAGCAGGCCTATCTTGCCCCGGCAGAAGACGGCACCTACACAGGCTTCTACTTGCGCACGGATCCTGCGGATATTACCGATTCGCCGAAGAAGCTGCCACTGTACCTGGACAAGATGATCTACATCGGGCGTCACGGCCTGGAGAAGTTCGAAATGCCTCCGGCCTCTGAGGACTACAGTCCCGTGCCCTATTACTGGGAGCCGAGCGAGTCGCCGTTGGAGGATTCCGATTACCCGCTGGTTATGACCGAGGGTCGTCTGCCCTTCATCTTCCATTCGACGCTTCGCAACATTCCCTATATCCGCGAGATCTATCCGGCTCCCGAGCTGTGGATCGATCCGGAAGCCGCCGCAGAGCGCGGCATCGAGAACGGTGACTGGGTGCGTGTGAAGTCTCGCCGCTGTGAGGGGAACAAGTTCGTGCCTGATGGCATCAATGCCGTTGCTTACGTTACCGAGGGCATTGCCCACGGAACCGTGTATATGGAGCGTTTCTGGAACCCCGAGTTCCTGGAGACTGATGGTGAGGACGCCCGCAAGAGCTGGACGACTATGAACCTGAACACCCTCACCAAGAAAGAGCCGCCCTACAACCCCGAATGCGGTTCCTATACGCTTCGCGGCTTCACCGTACAGGTGGAGAAGGGCGAGCGTCCTGAGGGTATTTGGTATGAGCCTGAGGACTTCCAGCCTTGGATGCCTCAGCCTAGCGATAACACGGGAGGTGTGTACTAATGAGTCGTTATGCTCTCGTAGTCGACCTTGATCGCTGCATTGGCTGCCAGGGTTGCGAGATTGCTTGTAAAAGCGAGAATGGCGTTGCGCTCGGTGAGAAGTGGTCCAAGGTGTTCAAGGTGGGACCGACGGGAACCTATCCAAGGCTGGAGCAGTATTATCTGCCCGTTATGTGTCAGCAGTGCAAAGATGCCCCTTGCGTGCATGTTTGTCCTACAGGCGCTTCGTACCGCGACCCCAACACGGATGTCGTGCTGGTTGACAAGGAAAAGTGCATCGGTTGCAAGTACTGCATGATGGCCTGCCCCTATGACGTTCGTAATTGGAATCGCGAGGAGCGCGTGGTGGAGAAGTGCACCTTGTGCTCGCAGCGCTGGACCGAAGACGGGCCGGTGGAGCCGCTGTGCGTGAGTGCCTGCTGTGCCTCTGCGCGCTATTTGGGTGATCTGGACGACCCGAATTCTGCCGCCTCTCAGGCCCTGGCCGCTAAGCCGGATGCCGTTCGTCATCTCAAAGACGTGGGCAACGACCCTTCGACGGCCTACCTCTTGTCTGAAAAATACGCAACATGGAAGAGCGGTGAGTAGCAGTGGAAATTCAATGGTCCCTTGTATTGTTCACGGTATTCGCTGGCGCCGGTAGCTGGATGTTCGTCGGAGTAGCGGTCAGTGAGTTCACGGGTCGCGGCAAGAGCGTGTCGTTTGCGACCTCGCTTATCGCCATGGCACTTATCATCGTCGGAGGCTTGTGCTCGGTGACGCACCTCTCGCATCCAACTCGCATGCTGGGCGCCCTTTCTCATCCGACGTCGGGCATTGCCATCGAAGCTTTCATGCTGGGCTTCACGTGCTTGGCCATTATTGTGTATCTCATTTTGCTGAAGCGCTCTTCCTCTGAGCAGGCGCGCAAGGCGGTGGCGGCCGTTGGCGGTGTGCTGGGCATTTTGTTCAGCTTCCTTATGGGCGAGTCCTACATGATGGCGGCTCGTGCCACGTGGAACCACTTTATTGTGCCGACGGAGTACGCAGTGACCTCGATGGTTCTTGGTGTGAGCCTGTACTTGCTGGTGCTTGCTTGCCGCAAAGAGAAGGAGGCGGCGGCATTTTACGGCTTGCCGCTTGCGGTTGCTGGTGCCATCTCGCTCATTGTGGGCATCATCTATGGTGTGTTCTCTGGGGTGCACGCTGAAGTACTCCAGTTCTGGGGCTGCGTCGTGGTGCTGGGCGCCCTGGTCCCTATTATCTGTGGTGCGGCGCTCATGAAGAAGCCGGAGGCTGCTTTGGGGCTGACGTTGTGCTCCAGTGTGGGCGCGCTGTTCGGCAGCGTAGTGTTCCGTATGCTTATGTGGGCCTCGGGTGTGGGCCTGTACACCTTCTTCAATGGATTGGGCTAGAACGAGAGCATCGGCTGACTGATTTGCCCGCTAGTTCAAAAGAAGTTTGAGTGAAGCGAGGCCAGGGCGCCTTTGGCGTAAGGCCTCGCTTCCCTTTGCAAGATGAAAGGAGAGGGCCATGACCGAGTCCATTCCGGCGCTCTGCGAGGCCAACGTCTCACGCGCTGCTATTTATCGAGTGCTTGCATCGCTCTATTTCAAGGAGCTCTCTGAAGAGCAGCTCGACCATATCAAGGGTTTGGATTTTTCAGCTTTCGACGGTATGGACGAGGAGTTTTCTGCCGGCTGCGCTGATATTACGGCGTATCTGAGGAGGAAGAACTCCGCCACCCGACAGTTGCTGGCGGCTGATTACGCCGGGGCCATCTTGGGAGCGGGTATGCACGACGAGCGTCGCGCTACGCCTTATGAGAGCGTGTTTACCAGCGAAAAGGGCCTCATGATGCAGGAGGCCCGCGATGAGGTGTACAAGACACTCCTCAAGGCACATCTTGAGGTCAATCCGAACCTCCGCGTGCCCGAGGATCATTTGAGCTTCATGTTCGAGTACCTTGCCGTCATGGCCGAGCGCTGCAACGAGAGTCTCCAGGCGGGGGATTTTGCCGAAGCATTGGAGAACCTGCAAATCGAGCAGTCCTTTCACCGTGATCACCTTTTGAATTGGATCGATGCCTACTGCGATTGCCTGGAGTCCTGTGCTGAAACGCGGTTTTACCAAGGCGTCGCAAAGATGACTCGCAGCTTCGTTTACCTCGACAAGGAGCTTCTCAATGATCTGACGGAGGCGGTTTCTGAGATGGTGGAGGACCGTGTCGCAGCCTAGTCGATGCGCTCCATGAGAAGCAACTTCCCAGGTCAAGTGCTGGTCAATTATTGACCAGCGAAGAAATGACCGAGAGGGCGGTGCTTTTCGGTCAAATATACATCTACGAGCTGGACAAAGCTTCCTTTACCGTTCAAGAAGTCGAATTGGCGATAAGACGAGGTCGCCAGAGAGGAGGGAGTTCTTCTCATGGAGCGAAGAACATTTCTATACGGTGCTGGCGGGTATGCGGTGCTGTTGGCGCTGGGGGGTACCGTGAAGGTGCTCGACGGCAACGGCGAGGCGAGCGACGCGCTGCGTCCTCCCGGAGGCCAGGACGAGGATCGCTTTCGCTCGCTGTGCATCCGCTGCGATAAATGTCGCACCGTATGTCCCGAGGACTGCGTCTCGGTTTCGAGCATTGAGGACGGCTTGCTGAACGCGCGACTGCCTCGGCTTGATTTCCATCAGGGGAAGTGCACGTTCTGCGATTTGTGCATCGAGGCCTGCCCGACGGGCGCCCTCGAAGCGTTTGATCCCGCCTCCGACAAGATCGGCATTGCCGTGGTCGATCCCGATCGCTGCATTGCCTATGTGTCGGGCAGTTGCGACCGATGCGATGTCTGCGAATACGACGCCATCGTGTTCGACGAGATGAAGCGCCCCTCGGTAGTTGAGGAGAAGTGCAACGGTTGCGGTGCGTGCACTGAAGCGTGCACGGCCAATGTGTTCCTGAGCTTCGACGGCGATCGCCGTCGAGCCATCGAAGTGGTTCGGGCCTAAGGGGGAGTAATGACTGAAAAAGAAGTGAAGAAATCCTCCAAGCCCACCGTCACCCAGGTGCGCACGGCGGTTCTTATCGTGGCCTTTGTAGGCATTGCCGTTGGCTTGGCATTCCATATCGGCTGGGGCACGCTGTCGTCCATGGGCATCGGCGCCATTGCGGCCATTTGTCCTTTGGGCGCGCTGGAAACGTTCGTGGCCTCCAAGACGCTCATTCCCCGCATGGTGATCGCCCTCATCGCGGTGGTTGTCATTGCTATCCTGGTGGGACGCATGTTCTGCTCCTGGATTTGCCCTGTGCCGCCGCTCTCGAAGTTCTTCCGACCGGGCAAGAAGGATAAGGCAGGGGAGAAGAACGCCGAGAAAACGGCGGAAAACGGAGCCTCCGGCACGGTGGCCGCGCCCTTGACGGTCGAGGAGCAGGCAGCCCTTAAGGCGGCTACTAGCCATCACCACGAGGAGGGCTGCTCTTCCGAGAAGGGTCATCATTGCGGCGCCTGCGGCTCGCTCTCGCCCGTGGGCGGAAAACGCGACGGGCGCAAGATCGACAGTCGGCACTGGGTGCTCGGTGGCTCGCTTGTCTCGGCGGCTATCTTCGGTTTTCCGGTGTTCTGTCTGATCTGCCCGATCGGCTTGGTGTTCGCCACGGCCATTGCCGTGGTGCGCGCGGTGGGCTATCAGGAGCCCACGTGGTCGCTCTTGATTTTTCCCGCCATCCTTATTGTGGAGCTGGTAGTGCTGCGCAAGTGGTGCCATAAGTTCTGCCCCGTGGGCGCGCTGCTTTCCCTTCTTAACTGGGGCAACAACAAGATTCGTCCCAAGGTGAACGAGGAAGTGTGTCTGCGCTCGGCCAAGGGAACCGACTGCCAGGTGTGCGTGAATGTGTGTCCTGAGGGTCTCGACCCCCACAGCAAGCATATTCCGGAGTGCACGAAGTGCGGTCTCTGCGTTGATGCCTGCCCCTCCAAGGCCATCTCGCTTTTGGGCCGCTCCAAGAAACCGGTTCTTGCCGGCTCCGAGGTTGCGGTGAAGAAGCCGGCCTTCGTGGGATCAGAAAGCGCCGCTAAGACCACGGCGCCCGACTTGGGCGACGATGCCGACCTGGTCCTCGATTAATCTGCTGCTCGATCAACCTGCTACTCGACCAGTCTGCTTCTCGGGCAATTCCCTTATATAGTGCCCCCTCCAGCTTACCCGCTGCACCATGCCCTTACGGTGCAGCGGGTTTTTTACGCTCTTGGCTAGGGTGCCAAGAGCGGTTTGACAAGAGGCGTCGCAGTGATGGGGTTGCTGCGTCTTGACGGTGGGCTTCGCGGTACTGCGGGCTGCGAAAGGCCGACGAAGAGTTTTGCAATGAGGGGGCGCGCTGCGTTTTGACGGTGAGTTTCGCGGTAATGGGGAGCTGCGAAAGGCCGACGATGAGTTTTGCAGGGATGGAGCGCGCTACGTTTTGACGGTGAGTTACGCGGTGGTGGAAGCTGCAGCGCTTAACTTCCAAAATCGGCGTCTTTGGTACCCGTCAACTTCCATCCTGAAACTAGCCACCTGGGCTTTTGCTGAGGAACGGTACCAATGTGGCTGTTTTTGACGCGCCGAAGGGTACCAAATCCCCTTCTATTGGAACTAAAGGTCGGCGAGGCTCAAGCCGGGGGTCATTGGGGAGGAACGACATGCCCTCCGGGCATCCCGGCTCTTTCGCTGGATACCTCTGGCGCTGGGCGCTGTCCTCCGCGCGGGCTCTAATCTCTCTGGCACTTCTGCGGTATCCCCCTTGCGTTTGGGGCTGCCCTTCTCGTGAACCCTGGTCCCCCTGGCTCTTTCGCCGGGTGGTCCGTTCGACCTTTGGCGCCTTCCGGTGCCGCTCCTGGTGCGCGCCGTTGCGTGGGACCCAGGCTCTTCCGAACGCATAGCGCCTCACCGATCCTGGGGTTAAGCAGTAGTTAACCCCCTTAGGCACCTTTCTTTCTCCCTTATTTTGCTCTAGGAGGACGAGGTATTTTTAGGGTAGAAAACCAGGAGTTCCCAGTTCGGCCACTGGTTAATTCTTAATTGGTTCAGAAATAACCTCGTTAGTTAATCAATTCAGATAATTATGAATCTGGGCGAGGCCGTTGCGTCCCCGTAACCTTCCCGTTGTTCGCAAGACGAGGGAAGAAAGGGGGACGGCCATGACTATGGTCATGAGCGAGACGGACACCGATACGTCCAAGGCCGACGAGCTGCCCGAGGGCAGTTATCCCGCCATCGAGGATCTGGAAGAACGCGTGCGCGCCGACGAGGAGGCCGCTGTTACGTTCACGCTTGAGGGTTTGACTCATGCCATTTGCAAGCAGCCGCTCAATCGTCCGATCTATCGCCGCATTCTCATGTTCTTCGATGAGGAGCACTCTACGGAAGAGGCCGAAGCATTCATCGCCGAGATTCCGGAGTTCACCTACGCCATTCAGCCCGAGGGCCGTTTTCTTGATGTGCTCGAGCGCTATGGCGGCATCGAGCGCGTTGTCGTGGAGGACGAAGAAGCCGAGGGCGCGGAGCCTGCCGAGGCCATTGATGACACCCAGGATGACGCCGCCGAGGATGTCGAGGCTGGCGATGCTGCCGATGCCGCAGCGGAAGAAGCGGTCGCCGAAGACGAGGCGCCCGTCGATGAGCTGGCCAGTTTGGTGGGCGCTCGCTGGATTGTGACTGATTTGGGTCGCCAGTACGTCGAGGCCACCGACCCCATGGCTCCGCTGAAGCAGCTTATTACCCAAGATGCTGACCGAACCGAAACCTATCTCATGGTGCTGGGCCTGTGCGCCGAAGCGCCGCAGCCCCTTGCCGAGATCGAGCGCGCCGTGCGCGCCCTGCAAAACGAGAACAAAAGCGCCGCCCAGATACAACCAAGCATATATCTGGATCGACTAGAGCGTGTGGGCGGGCTTTATTGGAAAGGCCAGTGGAACATTACAGAAGAGGGGAGGAAGATCCTGGCCGATCTGACGGCGTAACAGCCGAAGCGATAGTAAGAGAAGGAACGCTAGAAGAAGGAGAACAATCGTGGCTGAACTCACGATGACGCGACGCACCTTCGCGAAGGCCAGTGCCCTTGCCGGCGTGGCCGCTGCGGTAGGTGCGACGATGACGGAGGGCCTGGCTGATGCCCCGGCGGCTTTCGCCGACGCCCCCGCCGAAGTCAAAACTTACAAGAGCATGTGCCATGGCTGCATCCAGCCCTGCGCCGTGCTGGTAACCGTCGAGGACGGCGTGGTCACCCGCATCCAGGGCGACCCCGACGCTCCCAACAACAAGACCGGTGTGTGCGTGAAGTGCCTGAACCAGCTGCACACCTGCTACAGCCCGCGTCGCGTGCTGCATCCCATGAAGCACGTCGAGCGCGGCACCAACAACTGGGAGACCATCTCTTGGGACGAGGCCATCGAGCTGGCCGCCGACAAGATCGGCGAGGCCATCGAGAAGTACGGCCCCTACAGCTTCTTCGCCTCCGGTGGCGGCGGTGGTCTGTACTGCGGCTTCCACGGCTACAACTTCCCCGAGGGCTTTGGCTCGCCCAACACCTTCGAGCCGGGCGGCGCCCAGTGCTTCGAGCCCCGCGTAACCTGCGCACCCCTGGTGGGCATGGTGTGCTCGCAGTCTATGGCCGACTCCCGCGTGGTCGAGCCCTTCAACACCTACGATCCGCAGTGCGAGATGCTGGTCATCTGGGGTGCCCAGCCTACCATCTCCCAGACCGCTAACTCCGGCCATGCCATGGCCGACCTGCGCGTCGACCGCGGCTGCAAGACCGTTGTCGTTGACCCGAACTTCAGCCCCGACGCCGCCAAGGCCGACGTGTGGCTGCCCGTGCGTCCCGGCACCGACACGGCGCTGCTGCTCAGCTGGATCCGCTACATCTTCGACAACGAGCTGTACGACGAGCAGTTCTGCAAGTACTGGACGAACCTGCCGTTCCTCATCAACCCCGACACGCGCTTCCCGTACCTGGCCGAGGAGATCTGGCCGGACTACAAGAACCCGTCGGCCGACCCGAACGAGGTGTACTCCAACCCGGCCTACGTGTGCTTCGACGCGAAGACCAACTCCATTCAGCCCTTCCCCTACACCGCTCCGGCCGATTCTCCGGTCGACCCGGTCATCCTGGCCGAGGTGGAAGTGAACGGCAAGAAGGCCAAGACCGCCGGCCAGATCTACTGGGAAGAGGCCGAGCCCTGGACTCTCGAGGCCGCTGGCGAGTACTGCTGGTGCAAGCCCGAGAAGATCGAGGAGGCCATCCGCCTCTACACCGACGCCAAGGTTGCCGGCATCGCCCACGGCGTAGCCACCGACCAGCAGCGTTGCGCTTCCGAGGCGCCGCTGGGCTGCCTGATGCTCGACACCATGATGGGCTACATCTACAAGCCCGGCTGCACCATCACCCTGACCAACCAGCACTACGAGAGCCGCCCCATCGCCTACTGGGGCCCCATGATGCGCGATCTGTGGGTGAACCAGTACGGCATCAGCTGGGTGACCGGCTACACCGAGAAGTGGAACCGCGAGCGCGTGGAGAACTTCGAGGACAAGGAGTCCCAGGCCTGGTACATGCAGATGATGAAGGACAAGCTGGGCTTCAACCGCTTCCGCGGCTTCTACAACCAGGACACCACCCATGCTCCCTCCATCCTGCACGCCATCATGACCGGCGAGCCCTACAAGCCGCGCGTGTGGTACGACTTCTCGGGCAACAAGTTCGCCGTGTGCGGCAACGCCGGTTCGTGGTACGACGCCCTGGGCGAGCTGGACTTCATCATCGGCCAGCACCCCATCGTCACCTCCTTCCACTACGAGGCCTGCGACCTGTTCTTCCCCATGAAGGAATGGCTCGAGTGGAACGGCACCGGCTCTCAGCAGAACAAGACGTTCATGTACACCGAGGTGGTGCACTTGGGCGAGACCGCTCACAACTTCATCTCCTCCAACCGTGTGCTGCAGCGCTACCGCGAGAAGTACAAGCCGGAGGATCTGGACAACCCGGCACCGCTCAACCGCGGCGACTTCAAGCCCGGCGACGAGCTGACCGAGCAGACGCTGCGCAACCATGTGGCCGAGAAGTTCGAGGCCGAGTCGTGGGAGTACCTGAAGGAGCACCAGGACGAGTTCATTCCGAAGGTCATCCCCGAGGAGGACTACTACTGCTACAACCAGCACGAGGAAATCGTGGACGACGGCCTGCCGGCCGGCTTCCCCACGGAGTCCCGCAAGCTGGAGCCCTACTGCACCATGTACCTGCACATGAGCCGCACGGGCTTCCCCATTGCCTACCCGGCCCAGTGGGAGCAGCTGGAGACGGACTACAACCCCATCTGCGTGAACATCCCGCCGGTGGAGGATCCCACCACCGACACGGAGTATCCGCTGGTCATTACGTCCGGTCGTCTGCCCTACTTCCACCACGGCACCATGCGCCACGCGGCCTTCGCCCGTGAGCTGTGCCCCGTGCCCGACTGCAAGATCAACCCGAAGACGGCGGCCGAGTACGGCATCGAGCACATGGACTGGATCAAGATCACGTCTCGTCGTGGTTCCACCCATGCTCGTGCCTACCTCACCGAGGCCGAGGCGCCCGGACAGCTGTGGATGGAGCGCTTCTGGAACCCCGAGGCCTACGATGCTTCCCAGAAGAACCCCGACGGCGGCTGGCGTCAGTGCAACATCAACGTGCTGACCACCAACTTCGTCGAGAACCTTGACCTGTCCGAAGAGGACTTCGTCGAGGGCGATCCCGAGAAGACCAAGAACCCGTGGAACCTCGTGTACGGTTCGTTTACCCTGCGCGGCTTCACGGTGAAGATCGAGAAGAGCGAGCGTCCCGAGAACATCTGGGTGGAGCCCAAGGAGTTCCAGCCCTTCATGCCGACGCTCCAGTCCGAACCTCAGACGGGAGATGTGTACTAATGGCTCGAAACTGTCTTGTCGTCAACCTGGACCGTTGCTCTGGCTGCGACGGCTGCGTTGTCGCCTGTAAAATGGAGAATAAGATCAACCTTGGTGAGTACTGGAACCGCGTGGTGACCGTAGGCCCTACCGGCACTCACCCCGATATCGAGATGTACTGGCTGCCGGTGCAGTGCCAGCAGTGCGAGCATCCCTCCTGCGTGGAGGTGTGCCCCACCGGCGCCTCCTACCGCGATCCTGAGACCGACGTCGTGCTCGTCAACAAGGAGAAGTGCATCGGCTGCAAGTACTGCATGATGGCCTGCCCCTACGGCGTGCGCTCCTTCAACGAGGACGAGCGCGTTGTGGAGAAGTGCACCCTGTGCAGCCACCGCACCGCCGACGGCTCCGGCCTGCCCAACTGCGTCGTGTGCTGCGCTACGGGCGCCCGCTTCTACGGCGATCTGGACGACCCGAACTCCGACGTGTCCAAGGAGCTGGCGAAGTACTCGGATGACTGCATCCACACTCTGCCTGACAATGCGGGCACCGGTCCTATCACGCGCTACATCCTGTCCCCCAAGATTGCTGCTTGGAAGGAGCTGGCATAACATGGAAATTCAATGGTCCCTCCTCCTCTTCAGCCTCCTGGCCGGCACGGGCGGCTCCATCCTGGCCCTCGTGTCCGTCTCCGAGCTGAGCGGCATCGCGCCGAAGAGCCGCAAGGCCCTCGTGATCCTGGCGCTGGCCCTCGTCATCGTGGGCGGCCTGTTCTCGGTCACCCACCTCGAGCAGAAAGCCCACATCATGGCCGCCGCGGCGAACATCCTGTCGTTCAGCGCCATCTCCCTGGAGCTCATCTTCGTGGGCCTGGTGGCCATCATGGCGGTGGTCTACCTCGTGGGCATCGTGCGCGGGCTTTCCGCCGGCGCCATGAAGGTGATCGCCGTGGTGAGCCTCGTCGTGGGTCTGCTTCTGGGCTACGTCACCGGCTCGGGCTACCAGATGGGCGCCCAGCCTTTGTGGAACACGCCGATGCTGCCCCTGGCCTACCTGGGCACCGACCTGGCTCTGGCCGCCGCCGTCTACGGCGCGGTGACCGTGGGCACCAAGGACGCCGGCGAGGCCGCTTCCAAGCGCTGCGCGCTGTACTGCGTCATCGGCGCCGCCGCCTCGCTCGTCTTCTGCCTGATCTACGGCGTCATGTCGGGCGCGGCCATGGAGCCGGCGCTCTTCTGGGGCGGCGTGATCGTGCTCGGCGGCATCGCCAACATGGCCTGTGCCGTAGCGGCGCTCAAGAAGGCCGACTGCGTGGGCATCTACGTGGCAGCCTGCGTGTTCGCCCTCATCGCCGGCGTGTGCCTGCGCGCCTTCATGTGGCTCGTGGGTACGGGCACCCTGGACTTCTTCGCGGCCGCGGCCGACCGATTGGTCCTGTAGGCAGCCCATTTTCCGCTCCACCGCACCCGTTCTCCTTTCCCTCCAAAGCCCCGGTGCGGTGGAGCTCTTTCCCTGAAAAACGACGGGCGCCTTTTCCGCTTCGGCAGAAAAGGCGCCGTGGCCCTTGAAGGAGGCTTTTATGCAAGAGGCAATCATGGTCGGGTATGCGGACCTGCTTAAGGGTCACAGCGCCTTTTTGGATATGCTGGCCCGTCTCTATTACAAACCCCTGTCCCAGGAGGAGCTGGATGCCATCGCTCAGCTTTCCGTGGACGATCTGCCTGAGGATGCGCGTGTGACCGACGGGTTTTCCGAGATGCTCGCGTACCTGCATCGAGGCGGCTCTACGCTGCGTCAAGACGTCAACGTCGACTACACGTCGGCGTTCTACGGTATCAATTCCTACGAGGGCCAGGTGGCCCATCCCTGCGAGTCCGTGTTCGTGGGGGAGGAGGGCTTGCTCATGCAGGCCGAAACGCGCACGGTGTACCGCATCTACAAGGCCGAGTGCATCAAGAAGGATCCGGAGATCGGCATTCCCGACGATCATCTCTCCTTCGAGCTTCAGTTTTTGAGCAAGATGTGCGAACGGGCTGCCGCCGCGCTGGAGACGGGCGACATGGCCGAGGCCGCTCGCAATATCGCCGTGCAGGAGGCGTTCCTCGCCGAGCACATTCAAGCTTGGTTCCCCGCCATGCAGAAGGTGGCGCTTCATTTGCTGAACACCCCCTTCTATAAGGGCCTTCTCAAGGCCACTGAAGGCTATCTTGAGCTGCTTGCTGCCGATTTAGCCGACGTCGAGAGTGCTTTGGGCGCCCCGGCCGATGCAAGCGAGGAGTCTGCGGCTTAGGAAATTCCTCGTCGGGCAATTCCAGGAAGACGCCGAAGGGTCCCGTCGTCATGGTGACGACGGGACCCTTCTTGCGTTTGGCGCAAAGGACGAGGTGGCGTAGCTGGTCGGGGAAGAGACGGGTACGACGAAAGCGCGCTGCGATCGAGGGCGTCCGGCGCCCCACGCTTGGAACACCCGCGCTATTCGATGGTGCTCATAAGGTCGACCAGCTCGTCACGGGAGTGGACGCCGCATTTGTTGTAGATGCTCTGAATATGCCCACGGACGGTGTGGACGGACAGGTTCATGTGCTCGGCGATTTTCTGGGCTGATTGCCCGCGCTGAATCTCCAAGAGTACGTCGTACTCGCGCTGGGACAGGTTCATGCGCTCTTTGATAGAGAGCGCCTGTTGGAGGCGTCGTTGCTTGCCTCGGGAAACCTGCTCGCGCGGGCGCTCGACCGATCCCATGACGCTGTCGTAGGTTTTGTCTTGAAGAAACAGCAGGGCGTCGGCGGCGCTCAGCACAACGACGATGAGAAAAACGGTGCTCAGGGCTTCGGGGGCCAGCGCCTCGATGGCCCAGCCAATGCCTTCGGCAATGGGCACCACGCCGTAGAGCGCTCCCAGGGCCAAGGCGCCAATGAACAGCGAGCGCTCCGGTGTGCGGTACATGAGGCAGGCGGCAATGGCCAGCGTCAGGCACTCGAGCACCGGATGGGCGAAGGCAGTGAGCGTGAAGAGCCAGAAGCTGTCAAATCCGGGAAGCGACATGCAGGCCAGCACGGCAAGGATCATCACCATCACGAAGACGCACATGCGCGAAAAGGGGAATCGCCGGGAGAAGAAGACCACGCCTCCCAGAATGGCCAGGGCCAGAAGAATGCGTCCCAAGGCAGGCCACGCGAGCATATTGGTCGAGAAAGGGTCGGCGATGCCCTGCGTGGACACGAGGCGCGCGAGATAGCAGGTGATGGAGAGCAGGGCCACGAAAAGCGCAAATTTCAGGTACGTGCTCTTCGGCACGGCCGCTTCGTCAGCGGTCGCCTCGATGCGCGCGGGCCAATGCCGGGCAGCGCGGTCTCCCAAGCTGGCTGTGACCCCTGCCAGCAAGGGGAGCGCAGCGAAAAGGAACGAGGCCAAAGGTCCGGCGGTGCCGAGCACGACGAAATAGATGCTCACGACGACAAATTCCGTGTAGGCGAGCCAGATCCAGATCTCTGTCGGTCGGAGCCGTCCCAGAAGCATGCACGACTTGATGGCGATGCAGCCAATGCCAAGACCCGTCAGGGCGGCGCCGGCCAGCGAGAGAGCTTGAATCAGCATCGACGAGGCCAAGGGTCCCTGGGGTCCTGCGAAGAGCAGACAGAGCGTGCCGAGGGAGGCGAGGGCGCCCAGGACGGTGACGGGAATGGTAAGCGTGCGCTTCGTGAACCGTGGAAGCGCGACGGCCCCTATGCAGCCCATGAGCAGCGTGAGATAAAACAGTACGTCCTGCTTCCCCAGTCCAATGCTCATGGTGCCACTGAAGGCGATGAAGCGCCAGCTGATCCAGAATGCCAGGGACAGAAGCGGCAGCATGGGCCAGCGATCGAGAATGCGGTCGATGCCGTTCTGGTCGAGGGCATCTGCTCCCTCGATGTCTTCGCTCATAATCCTCTCCTCGCTTTACTCCTACGGGAGGACGCTGCGCAGCGGTGTGACGAGCGCCGTCTATCTTGCAGATTCGGTTCGCTCTACACCTGCGCGGCCAGGTCGGCCAGGGTGGTAGCGGCGAGCTCCTCCTCCATGGCTTTTTGCGCCGCATCCAGCTTTTGCCCGAGGACCGGTTTGATGCGGCGCCCCACGGGACAGTCGGGATTGGGGGAGTCGTGAAAGTCGAAAAGCGAGCCGTCCACGGCCTCCACCGCCTGGAATACGTCTAAGAGCGTGATGTCTTCCAGGGGGCGTCCCAGATGGGCGCCGCGCTGGCCTTGTCGTACTTCCACCAGACCCGCGGCTTTCAGCTTTTGGAGCACCTGGCGGATGACGACGGGGTTGACGTTGACGCTGCCGGCAATGAAGTCGGATGTGGTGCGCTCGGCCCCGTCAAAGTAGTCGATGCATAAAAGAGTGTGCACGGCAATGGGAAAGCGCGTCGCAATTTTCATGATCCCCCTCCGAAAAGCTGCTCGGAGCGCAGCTGAATCGTTCGTTGCTCAATAGTCATTTATGTAAGTATTGACATTACATATCGTAACGCCGATACTGTCAAGCGTAAGTTGTAATTACGATAATTACAAATTGAATCGAAAGGAGCCATTATGAAAATTGCCGTTGTCGCTGCCAATGGTCGTGTCGGTCGTCTGGTTGTAAAGGAGGCTGTGGACCGCGGTGAGGATGTGACCGCTATCGTGCGCGGCGAGAACAAGACCTGCGCCCAGCATGTCATCCAGAAGGACATCATGGATCTGACCACCGACGACCTGAAGGACTTCGACGTGGTGGTCGACGCCTTCGGCACCTGGGAGCCCGAGACCCTCGACCAGCACTCCGCAACCATCAAGCATCTGGTGGACATCCTGGCGGGCACCGATGTGCGTCTGCTTATCGTGGGCGGCGCCGGCTCGCTGTACATGAATCCCGAGCACACGGTGCAGCTCATCGACACCCCCGATTTCCCCGACGTGTTCAAGCCGCTGGCCAGCGCCCAGAACGTGACGCTCGACTTCCTGCGCGGCGTCGACAACGTGGAGTGGACCTTCGTGTCCCCGGCTGCCGACTTCCAGGCCGAGGGCGATCGCACGGGCGATTACATTCTGGCTGGCGAGGAGTTCACGGTGAACGACAAGGGCGAGTCCCAGATCAGCTATGCCGACTACGCCATCGCCATGGTGGACGAAGCCGAGCGCACCGGCACGCCCGAGGCGCATATTCGCGAGCGCATCAGCGTGGTGGGCAAGTAGCAAGGGGCGCCAAAGTAAGATGTAATTTCCGTACTTACAATGTGCTAAACTGCCTCTCATGGAGATAAAGCACATCAACAGCTTTCGAGCGGTGTACCAAGAGCGCAGCCTGTCGCGGGCGGCCAAAGTGCTGTTTATCAGCCAGCAAGCGCTCTCGAAGCAGATTGCCGCCCTCGAGCAAGAGCTGGGCGTGACGCTGTTCGAGCGCACGAGCGCCGGCATGGAGCCTACGGCTCTGGGCACGTTCCTCTTTGAAGACACCGAGCGCCTCGTCAGGGAATATGACGAGGCGCTCGCGCGTTTCGAGGAGGCAAAGCGGGCGGTGGGCGCCCAGGTGACGCTCTGCGTTGAGAAGGGGCTTCTGCGCAATCGCCCCGACGCCATGCCCGCTATTGTGCAGGAGTGCGCCGCTTCCGCATGGCACCCCTTCCGGCTGATCGTAGATGACCTGGATGGCGACGAGTGTCGCATCGACGTGCAAAGCGGAGCGCGCAGCTTGGGGCTCGTGGTGTCGAGCGGAGGAGCCGATGTGGGGGAGCACGCTGTCAAGCTTGCCGACATCAAAGTGTTCCTTGCTCTGAAGCGCGATCATCCTCTAGCGGCCAAGGAGGTTTTGACGCCGATCGATATCGCGACTGTTGATTTGCCTGTTCCCAATGAGGTGACGCGGGCCTGGATTGATGCAGTGCTTGCCGACTACGGTTGCTCGCAGCCGCCGCAGTTCGTGCCCCAGGCACGCGATACCATGAACCTCGACGGCTTCGTTCTGACCTACTGCGATGGTGTCATCAGCTGGCACAGTCTCCTGTTTGAGGGAACCCGTGAAAAGCTGCGCTTTTATCCCCTCGGCAAGGTGGGGCTCTATCTTATGCGCTCTCCGTTCTTCTATGACGATAAAGCCGTTGAAGTGCTTCGCGAGGCACTGGTGCCCTATCTCTCTGTCGTGTAGGAGCGGGAAGGGCGACGGGGCTCGGCCGTCTTTCGCTCCGCCGCCTCTCTATGGTTCTTCGCGATGCCGAGCCGTTCCCGAACCGGTTGCCCCCATTCGGTGATTTGCTGAAGGCTTGCGGGATGGCAATTTCTGTAACATGCGTCCTTACAACGAGCAGTCAGTAACGTAAGTCCAGTTGCACGGCACTCGCTCGTTGGATTTCGGGGACCGTGCAGCGGTGCGGAACCGAAGAGGATCCATGAACAAACGTCAAGTCATTCCCATGTTGGCCGTCTTATACGGCAGCGCATTCGTTGCCTCGTTCAATGAGAACACCATCAATGTGGCGCTCATCAGCATCATGAACGAGTTTTCCATCGGCGCCAATACGGCGCAGTGGCTGGTTACGGGCTATATGATTGTCACCGCCATCGTGGTTACTACCACGGCGTTTCTCTTCAAACGCCTGAAGCTGCGCACCTTGTACCTCAGCGCTGCCGGCTTCCTGGGCGCGGGCCTTATTGTGGATATGTTTATGCCTACCTGGCCCCTGTTCCTTGTCTTCCGCCTTGTTCAGGCGGTAGGGACGGGCCTGTTCATTCCGCTCATGATGAGCACGGTACTGGCCGTGGCGCCTCACGAGAAGACGGGCACCTACTTGTCCATCGGCAGCTGCATGATCACCTTCGGGCCCGCGCTGGCCCCGGTGGTCAGCGGCGTTATGGTGACCACTTTCGGATGGCGCAGCGTGCTTGTGCCGCCTGCGGCCGTCATTGTGCTGCTGGCCATTGCCGGCGTGTTCTTCATGCGCAACATCGACGAGCCGGAGCCGGTGAAACTGGATTTGCCGTCGGTGGTCCTTTCGGCGGCGGGGCTGTTCTTCTTCGTGTTCGGCCTGTCACTCATTGCGTCCGAGACGCTTTTGGCGCTGGGGACCATCGTGGTGGGTTTGGCCGCCATGGCCGTGTTCGTCATTCGCCAGCATCGAATTTCCAACCCGCTGCTGAACCTGGGGCCGTTGCACAACTCCCTGTTCGCTCCCGTGTGCGCGCTGATGGTAGTGGCCATGATGACCACCTTCTCCATGAGCGTGTTGCTGCCGCTGTACTTCGAGGGCGCGTTAGGCGCCACGGCTCTGGCGGCCGGTGCGCTTTTGCTGGCGCCCATTCTGGTGAACGCGGTGACGGCGCTTGTCGGCGGTAAGGTTATGGATACCAAGGGCTGCTGGCCCCTGCTGCCCGCCGGCTTCGGGCTTATTGCCGTGGGTCAGGCGGCGGTGTGCCTGTGCGCCACGCAGCTGTCCCTGATAGGGGTGCTTCTGGCCTCGGTGGCAGTGTACGCGGGGGTGGGTCTTATCTTGTCGCCCTCCCAGGCGGCCGGTCTGCAGACGCTGCTGCCTCACCAGCATCCCCACGGTGTGGCCATCTTGAACACGTTCATTCAAATTGCCGCTTCCATCGGCCCGTCGCTGTTCATCGGCGTGCTGTCGGCCGTGGCGGCCAACGTACAGGCCGAGGGAACGACCGCTGCCGTGGCCCAGGCCGACGGCTTTGCGGCAGCGGTGGCAGTGGCCTGTGCCATCGCCGTCATCGGTACCGTCATTGCGTATCTGTACGCTCGCAAGCGTCGCGCTCTGGCCCTTGAAGCGGTCGCCGAGGATGCGGTAGCCGATGCCGAACTGCGCGCCGTCGATGCTATCGAGTAACCAGCGCACTGGACGGTTCTGACGTCTCTTCCCGTGGACGGGCTACAACGGGCGGTTGTAGCAAGCACAATAGGTTGATTATTCTCCCGCGCCTTCGCTGAACCTAGACTTCAAGCCATGAAGTTTTGGAGACTTCGAAGGAAAGGGAGAAACATGACTGAATTTGAAAAGACCGAGGGCGTATCTCGTCGTGCGTTCCTGAGCGGCGCTGCGGCCTTCGGCGGCATTCTGGCTGCCGGCGCGCTGTCCGGCTGCGCACCGACGGCAACGAACGCCTCGACGGACGAGGCTCCGTTGGCCGACACCGGCGAGACCGCCGAAGAGGCCAAGAACGTTGCCGAGACCATTGATTGCGACATTGTCGTGCTGGGCGCTGGCTGGTCGGGCCTAGCCGCAGCGGTCGAGGCCATGGAGTCCAACGTGAACGTCGTCGTGCTCGAGCGCGCTGCCACCTATGGCGGTACCGGCATCTTCACCGAGGGCATGTTCGGCAGCGGCAGTTCGCTGCAGAAGGCCGCCGGCGTTCCCGACTACGATGTGCGCGACATGATCGCTGAGGAGCAGGAGTACGCTCACTACTTCACCAACTACTGGCAGTACGAGGAGTTCTTCGGTACTTCGGGCGAGAACGTCGACTGGATGGTCAACCATGGCGTCGAGTTCGGCGAGATCGATAACTACCAGGGCATGGGCAAGTTCGACTGCTTCCACTGGTGGAAGGAGCACAACGGCCAGCAAGCTATGGACTGCCTGGCCAAGGCTCTGGAAGATGGCGGTATCAACGTTCGCTACAAGACTTCTGCCACCGAGCTCATCATCGAGGACGGCGCCGTAAAGGGCGTGTACGCCCAGGAGGACGGCTCCAAGGACTACCTTCAGGTGAACGCCAAGGCCGTTATCATCTGCACCGGCGGTGCGGCGGGCGATCTGGAGCTTATCGCCGAGAAGATGGGCATTGACACCACCTTCTCCGCCTCTACCACGGGCCAGGACTCCACTGGCGACGGCTACCGCATGGCCATGCAGGCCGGTGCGGGCACCCGTTCCATGTGCGTGCTGCAGAACTCGTACGTCTACGGTGCCGGCGAGGCGCTCAACGGCTGTGCTACGCGCCACTGCCTGTTGGCCGTGAACAACAAGGGCCGCCGCTTCATGCGCGAGGATCTTCAGCAGGAGATCGACCTGAACATCGCCACGAACTGCATCCGCACCCAGGGTGCCGTGCATACCATCTTCGACTCTTCCATGGTGGATCTGTTCGAGAAGGGCAGCGGCGTGTACGTCGACTACATGTTCGGCCCGGGCATCGGTGCCAACCTGGAGGGCCTGCAGGACGAGATCGACGGAGCTATTGCCGACGACGCCGGCTCGGTGTTCAAGGCCGACACGATCGAGGAACTGGCTTCCCAGATGGGGCTCGACCCCGCTGTGCTGGCTGAGACCGTGAGCAACTACAACGGCTACTGCGAGGCTGGCAAGGACGACGAGTTCGGCACCGATCCGACCTACCTGAAGCCCGTGGCCACCCCGCCTTTCTACGCGGCTCGCATCGACTTCCAGATCATCAAGTCCATCGGCGGCTACAAGCTCAACGAGGACATGCAGCTGGTGTCCGCCACGCAGCAGGTCATCCCGGGCCTCTACGGCGCCGGCATGGACGGCTGCGCCATCTTCGGCGACACCTACAACATCGCCGTATGCGGCGGCAACTCCGGCTATTGCTGCTACTCGGGCCGCAAGGCCGTGCAGAGCGCCATCAAGGAGCTGTAAGCCGAAGCTGCGATTCGCAACCAATTCGAGGGCCTCGCAGGCGCCCGCCCCTCCCTCCCTTATGGGTGCCCGCCAAGGTCATAACCTCTTTGCCCCGCCTCCCCCTGGCGGGGCTTCTTTTTTGCTAGGTTGGCTAGGCTAACGGCTTCTCGCCGCTGATGACGGGGAAGGTCTGGGCAATGTCGCCCTCGATGGCAATACCGCTCTTGATAGAGCCGTCCACCTCAGCGCTGTCGTAGTTCATGCGAATGAGCGGGCTTCCCGTCTGCTTGGCGATGCGCTCGAAGGGCATGCGAATCCACACCGGGGTGTTCCAGCCCACGCCCAGCTCTAGAAGAAGCGTCTTCTTCTCGGGGATCTCCGACACGAACTCCCGGTAGCGCTTCTCGGCGGCGTACCAGTCGTCGGTCTGCACGAAGGAGTCGTCCACGCGCAGATGCATGTTCATCGGCGCCCCGCACACGTCGCAGGTGGGTACCAGGCTCGCGTCGGTGATGCGGGTACGCTTGCCATGGTCGGTGTCCTCCTCGATGCGGGCGAACAGCTCAGCGTCCTCGCGGATGCCGTGCTGGCCGGTGATGCACTGGATGTGGGCGTAATCGCCCTGGGTGGCGAAGATGCGCTCCGGGTCGAAGCCGGCCTTAAAGAACTGCATATCGGCGTTAGTGGTGATAACGAAGTAGTCGCGGGTGCGCGCCCACTCGTAGATCTCCTCGTAAAGCGGCTGGGCGACGAGCCCCAAGTTGTTCACCGTAGCGTGGTGCGCCCAGTAGGCCCAGCGGTCTTCCTCGGTGGGGAAGGGGTAGAAGCCTGCCGAGTACATATCCGTCATGCCGTAGCGCTTGATGAACGAGGGGAACGTCTCTTGGAAGCGCTGGCCGCCGTAGTTGATGCCGGCGGCCGTGGACAGTCCGGCGCCGGCGCCGATGAGCACACGGTCGGTCTCGGCCATGACGGCGCGGGCGCGCTTCAGGGCCTCTTCGCGCTCTTCGGGGGTTTGCGGGCAGGGCGGGGTGGAGAAAAAGGGAAGCATGGGAATCCTTTCGCATAAGGGCGGAGGGGGAGAACGGCTCGCTTTCCAGAAGCGAGCCGTTCCTTACAGTTCGAGCAAGCGGCGGTAGAGCATCTCGTCGGTTTCGCCGAAGACGTTGAACACGACGATAAGCGATGATTGGGGGTGCTCCTGGAACCAGTCGCGTACGACGCTCACGGCAATGGAGGCTGCCTCGTCCTGAGGGAAGCCGAACACCCCGGTGGAGATACAGCAGAAGGCCAGCGAGAGGCAATCGTGGGCATGGGCTGTGTCCAGGCAGGCGCGATAGCTTTGGGCCAGCTGGCGGCGGTGCGTATCGTTGGGGCGGCCGTTGGCGATGGGTCCCACGGTATGGATGATGTGCTTGGAGGGAAGGTTGTAGGCCGAGGTGATCTTTGCGTGCCCGGTGGGCTCCTCGTGGCCCTGGGCCTCCATGATACTGTGCATCTCGGCGCGCAGCTGAATGCCGGCGTAGGTGTGGATGGCGTTGTCGATACAGTAGTGCAGCGGCTGCCAGCAGCCGGTCATGCCCGAGTTGGCGGCGTTCACGATGGCGTCCGTGCCCAGCGTGGTGATGTCGCCGCGCCAAAGCCGCAGGCGGCTGTCCAGGGGGCTGCGCTCGGCGTCGGCCACGGTGGCAACGCCTGCTTCCTCGATGAGGCCCTCCAAAAGCTCGTCCTGGGCCACCAGGAAGTCAGCCGCGGCCGGCCACGGGGGACGCACGTTGACCAGGGCGCGGAAGGCCAGCCACAATGATTCGAAGTCGGCGTTCGGGTTGCTCAACGTGCGCGTGATATCCGCCGGGGTCCAAGCGCCATGGCTCTTCGCCTCGTCGGCCAGATATCCTGCCAAGGTGCGTACCAGCTCCATTTTTCGTTCGTATCTCACGGGAAACCTCCTTTGCGAGAAGGGGAGAGGCGGATGCGCCGCATGTCGCGCATGGGTCTGTCCGTTCAATTACCAGTCCCATAATAATTTGTAATTGTTGATATTACAAATGTGATGCCGTACCGTCAACGAATCGAGCGCACCTTGTTGCGGGCGGCTCTTAAGGGGCACCTCCCCACGCCAGGAGAAGCTTTCAGCCGGGTTTCAGCTTTGCTGATATTTGTTGAAAACTATATCCCCGGCAGGGTGAATCAAACGACCATAGGATAATTTGTAAAATCAACTATTACAAGATCGGATTCGGCCCTTCCGCTTCCTTGGGAGGCGGCGGTCGGTCCCCTCTCAGAAAGCAGGTTCCCATGAGAATGAGACTTGTGCCGGCCAGCGCCCTGGCGTGCGCTCTGGCGTGTGGCGCCCTGGTGGGCTGCCAGGCAACCACGGTCGACAATCAGGCTGCTCCGGCTGCCGAGCAGCCCAGTGCGGATGCCGCCTCACTTTGGAGCCAGGTGGATATGAGCGCCTGGCACTTCAACGCCGACCATAACGTGTATTGGCAAACGGGCATTGCCTACTGCCAGAACCCCGCCGATGCCTCTGCGGAAACCCTGGGGCTTTTCGTGCCGGCCGCCTACTTCCAGGCTACCGACAACGGGGACGGCACCTACACCTGCACCCTGAACGAGACGGGCGCCGTCGGTGACTTCACCGCCGCCACCGCTCCCATCGTACTGCCGGTGGAAACGCCCGGCTATATGGCCATGGCGGCTCCCACCGACTACGTGGAGAGCACGGCAACCTACACCGATGCGGGCTTCGTCTACGTCTATGCCGGATGCCGCGGTCGCGAGGCCGGTGCTCCGGCCGGCGTCACCGACCTGAAGGCGGCCATTCGCTATGTGCGCAGCAACGAGGGAACACTTCCGGGCGCCATGGACCGCATCTTCAGCTTCGGCATGAGCGGCGGCGGCGCTCAGAGCGCGGTGCTGGGCGCCTCGGGCAACAGCGCCCTGTACGATCCGTACCTCCAGGCTATTGGGGCCGTGGAGGGGGTAAGCGACGCTGTCAACGGCGCCATGTGCTGGTGCCCGGTTACCAGCCTCGACACGGCCAGCGAGGCCTACGAGTGGAATCTGGGCTCGACGCGCACGGACCTCTCCGACGAGGACCAGGCCATTTCCGATGACATGGCCGAGCAGTTCGCGCTCTCGCTCAACGCCCTGGGACTGAAGGACGAGAACGGCAACGTGCTCACCCTCGAGAAATCCGACGAGGGCGTCTATCAGTCTGGCAGCTATTACGAGTATCTGAAGAAGGTTATCGAGCAGTCCCTCGACAACTTCCTGGCGGACACCACCTTCCCCTACACGGTGCAGGAGAAGGGCAAGGGCGGCTTCGGCACCTTTGACGGCAACGGACCCGACGGCGACGGCCCTGACGGCGCCTTCCCCGGGCCCGATGGCGATGGGAACTTCGGCGGCCCGAACGGCCAGGGTGGTAAGGACGGCCAGGGTGGCAAGGACGGCCAGGGCAAGGGCGATTTGCCAGCCATTGACGGCGAGAAGCCGACCCGCGACGGCCGTGGCGATCCGAATGGCACGGGCGGCACCGGCGCCACTGATGGCAACGGCGACACCGAGGGCGAGGACTTCGCCGCCATGGACAACATCGCTCGCATGGACAACGCCGGGGGCATTACCCTGTCGGGCACCTACGACACGCCTCAGGATTACATCGACGCCCTGAACGCCGACGGCACCTGGGTAACCTATGACGCCAAAACCAACACGGCCACCATTACCAGCATCGCCGACTTCACTAAGGCGCTCAAGCGCGCCTCGAAGACCCTGGGAGCCTTCGATGCCCTCGATGAGTCCCAGGGCGAGAACGTGCTGTTCGGCGACGGGGACGGCGAGGGCGATCACTTCGACGCGCTCATGGCAAAGGTGCTGGAGGGCACCGAGTATGCCGATGCCTACGCCCAGGATTTGACGCGCACCGACGCGCTGGGCACGTCGGTGGACACCCGCCTGAACATGTACAGCCCGCTCTATTACCTGGCCTCTACTTCCGAGGGGTACCATACCTCCGAAGTGGCCAAGTTCTGGCGCATTCGCACGGGCATCAACCAGGGCGATACGGCCCTCACCACCGAGGTGAACCTGGCGCTGGCCCTTGAGAACGACGGCGCCGATGTCGACTTCGCCACCGTGTGGGGCCAGGGGCATGTCAAGGCCGAGCGCACGGGAGACTCCGACGAGAACTTCATCGCCTGGGTGAAGGAGTGCGTACAGTAAGGACGAGGAACCCTTTCTCCTCCGCTCGTATAACAGCCTGTCTCGACGGCCCGGCTCTTCGAAGAGCCGGGCCGCTTTCGTGCTGATCGCGGCTCTTTTGTTGCAAGACGATGGCGATGCGAAGATGTTGACGCGCGAAGAAGTCGCAACTGGTAAACTTAAGCGCGATCATCAGGTTTGGCGGGCTCGACCTCGCCATCGCATTCAGGGGAGGCGCTTATGCTTCACGCCCACGACGAATCGGTTCGTGCCCATCTGCTGGAAGGCGGCTTTGGGCTTGAGAAGGAAAGCCTGCGCATCGACGGAGGCGGCTTTCTGGCCCACACGCCCGCTGACTTCGCCGACGACGTTCACATCGTTCGCGACTTTTCCGAGAACCAGGTGGAGGTGAACACACCGGTATGCGGCACCGTGGCCGAGGCCATGCAATCGCTGGAGTACTACAACGAGAAGGTGCAGCGTGCCTTGGCCGAGGCGCAGTACCACGAACTGGTGTGGCCCTTCTCGAACCCGCCCTATATTCTGAACGAGAAGGACATCCCCATCGCCCAGTACTACGGTGACCAGGCGGACAAGACGGAGTACCGCGAGTACCTGTCCGATCGCTACGGCCGCTACAAGATGGCCTTCTCGGGCATTCACATCAACTACTCCTTTGGGGAGGAACTGCTGCGCGCCGACTTCGCCCTCACTGGCGGCGACGACTTCGACGCCTACCGCGACGAGCTCTACGTGCGCCTTGCCGAGAACTGCGTCACCTACGGATGGATCCTCACGGCCGTCATGGCAGCCAGCCCGGTCATGGACTCCTCCTACGTGGAGAAGGGCAAGATCGGCGGCGACTTGTTCCAGGGCCTTGCCACGGTGCGCTGCTCGGAGTTGGGCTACTGGAACTTCTTCGCACCCATCCTCGATTACTCGAGCCCCGCGGCCTACGCGGCCTCCATCCAGGACTACATCGATCGCGGCATGATTCGCTATCCCTCCGAGCTCTACTATCCCATCCGCCTCAAGAATTTCGGTCCCTACAGCCTGGAGGGGCTCAGCCAGGGCGTCAGCCACATCGAGCTGCGCATGGTGGATCTGAACCCGTTGGTGAAAAGCGGGCTGGATGAGCGCGATGTGCTGTTCAGCCAGCTGTTCTTGGTGTGGGCCGCTTCCATCGAGGGCCCGCGGCTTTCGGCGAAGGATCAAGTGCAGGCGGTGCAGAACTTCAAGAACGCGGCCCACTACGATCTGAAAACCGTGAAGATCGTCATGCCCGACGGCAGCGCCCATTCGGTGGTAAAGGCTGGCAAGAAGATCATCGACGCTATGGATACGTTCTACGCCGACTTCGGCAGCGTGGTTCACGACTGCCTGGCCTTCCAGCGCCAGAAGTTCGAGGATCCCCATACGCGCTACGCCTGGAAGATTCGCGAGGAGTACGGCCAGGGCTTCGTGGCCCGCGGCCTGCAGCTGGCCCGCAAGCGCCAGCGCGAGTACCTGGAGGATTAGCGGTATCCGCCGCTCTTTCGGCGAAGGGTCGGTGCGCGCCCTCGCGAAGCCCCGCGTTCTCGTGTATGGTGTGATAAAGCGAGAAGTTGGCAGAGCGGAGGCGCCATGGCATTCGTTGAATTTCACGACGTAAGCAAAATCTATCAGATGGGCGAAGTGGAGGTGGCCGCCGTGCGCGCCATGGACTTCACCATCGAACGGGGCGAGTTCGTGGTCATCGTCGGCCCCTCCGGCGCCGGCAAAACCACGCTGCTCAATATGCTGGGCGGCATGGATCGCTGCACGGCGGGCACCATCATGCTCGACGGCAGCTTCGTCAGCTCCTACGACCCCAAGCGCCTGACACTCTATCGGCGCTACGATATCGGCTTCGTCTTCCAGTTCTACAACCTGGTGCAGAACTTGACGGCTCGTGAGAACGTCGAGCTGGCCTCGCAGATTTGCAAGAACCCCCTGGATGCCGACGCCACCCTCGATGCGGTGGGCTTGGCCGATCGCAAGATGAATTTCCCCGGCCAGCTGTCGGGCGGCGAGCAGCAGCGCGTGGCTATTGCCCGTGCGCTGGCGAAAAACCCCAAGCTGCTTTTGTGCGACGAGCCCACGGGTGCGCTGGACTACCAGACGGGCAAGGCCATCCTCAAGCTGCTGCAGGATACCTGCAAATCGACGGGCAAAACGGTCGTCGTCGTCACCCATAACACGGCCTTCACCGCCATCGCCGACCGGGTCATTCATGTGCGCGAGGGGTCGGTGGCCGCTGTCGAGGTGAACGAGAATCCGCTGTCCGCGGAGGTTTTGGAATGGTAGCGGCGGTCTTCGTCCGCGCGGTGCGTTCGGGGAAGGCGAGGTGCGGCCATGAGCGCTTTTAACAAGGACATCGTTCGCTCCATCCGCCATTCCCTGGGCCGTTTCGTTGCCATTGCCGCCATTGTGGCCTTGGGTGCGGGCTTTTATGCCGGCCTGCGCATGACGGCGCCCGACATGAACTTGGCGGCCGATGCCTATTACGACGGCACGGCCCTCATGGATATTCGCGTGGTGTCCACCATGGGACTTACCGACGAGGACATCAATGCCCTGCGCCAGGTGGACGGCGTCTACGCCGTCATGCCCGCCTACCAAACCGACGTGCTGGCCACTTTGGGCGACGAGCAGTACGTTATGCGCGTGCACTCGCTACCCGAGGGAGCTGCGGCCAGCTATCAGGCCGATGCCGCCACGGTGGCTTCCGATGACCGCAGCTACCTCAACCGCCTCGAGCTGGTGGAGGGGCGGTGGCCTGAATCGGCGGGGGAGTGCCTCATCTTCAACGATCGCGTGATGAGCGCCCCGGCGGACATCGGTGATGTGGTAACCGTCGACGCCGGCGTCACCGCGGTGGAGGACACGCTCAAGCGCACCGAGTTCACCATTGTGGGCAAGGTGCATTCGCCGCTCTACGTCAGCTCGACGGCCATGGGGCCTACCACCATCGGCTCCGGCACCATCGAGCAGTTCATGTACATTCCCGCCGATGACTTCGATGACGACGTGCCCATTTCCGAGGCGTTCGTCGCGGTGAAGGGCGCGCGCGAGCTTGACAGCGCAAGCGACGCCTATCAGCAGCGCATTGACAAGGTGACGGCGGCCATCGAGGCCATCGCCCCCGAGCGCGAGCAGGCGCGCGTCGCCAGCTTGCAGGAAGAGGCGCAAAAGGAGCTCGACGAGAAGCGTGCCGAGTACAAGAAGGAAAAGGCCAAGGTCGAAGCGGAGCTAGCCGATGCGAAGGCGAAGCTCGAGGACGCGCGGGCCGACATTGCCGACGGCAAGAAAGAGCTTGAGGAGGCCCAGGCAACTCTGACGGAGAACGAGGAGAAGCTGGCCGAGGGCCAAAAGGACTACGACGAGGGCGTAGCCGAGCTCAAGAAGCAGCGGGCCGATGCGGAGGAGAAGTTCGCAAAAGCTCAGGAGACCATCGACGAGAACCAAAAGAGCGTTGACGAGGCCGCAGAGCGCTTGCCCGAGCTGCAGAGCTCCCTGGCGCAGCTGGAGGCAGCGTTGGCGGCTCCGGGCCTTCCCGACGAGCAAAAGACCGCCCTGGAGGCGCAGAAATCCCAGGTTGAGGCCGGTATCGCCGAGGTCGAGCAGGGGCAAGCCCAGCTCAAAGAGGCCAAGGCCGAACTGAAGGCCCAGCGGGCGGCGGCCGAGAAGCAGTTCGCCGCGGCCCAGAAGAAGCTCGATGCGGCCAAAAAGCAGCTTGAGACCGGTCAGAAGAAGCTCGATGAGGGCCGCGCCGAGTACGAGAAGGGCAAGGAGGATCTTGCCAGCGGACGCGGCGAATACGAGGACGGCCAGGCAGAATACGACGAGAGTGCCGCCAAGGCCGCCGACGAGCTGGAGCGCGCCGAGAAAAAGCTCGAAGACGCCCAGCATGAAATCGACGACCTCAAGGCGCCCGAGTGGCTCATCATGGACCGCACGAAGAACAGCGGCGTGGTCAGTTTCGAGGCCGATGCCGAGCGCATCGACTCCATCGCCTCGTTCTTCCCGTTCATCTTCTTCTTAGTGGCGGCGCTGGTGGCCCTCACCACCATGACGCGCATGGTGGATGAGGAGCGCGCCCTTATCGGCACCTATAAGGCGCTTGGCTATGGTCGCTGGCGCATCACGTCAAAGTACCTCGTCTACGCCGCGGCTGCCTCCCTTCTCGGCAGCGTAGTGGGCATTGCGGTGCTCTCGCAAGTGCTGCCGTGGGTCATCATGGAGGCGTACTCTATCGTGTACTTCGTGCCCCGCGGAGCCATGCCCGTCAACTGGCCCCTTGCCTTGGCGGCCACGGGGCTGGGCGTGGGCGTCACGTTGGTGGCCACTTGGGCGGCGGTGGCCGCCACCCTGCGCGAGACGCCGGCGGCGCTCATGCTGCCTCGGGCGCCGAAGGCCGGCAAGCGCATTCTGCTCGAGCGCATTCGGCCCCTGTGGCGGCACCTCTCCTTCTCGTGGAAGGTGACGCTGCGCAATCTGTTCCGCTACAAGAAGCGCCTCGTCATGACCGTTATCGGCATTGCCGGCTGCACGGCGCTGCTGCTGACGGGTCTGGGGCTGCAAAACTCCATCAACGACATCATCGACGTGCAGTACGGCCAGTTGGTGCACTACAACGTGGTGGTGTCGGGCGATGAGGACGCCACCACGGGCGAGCGCGAGAAGGCCGATGCGCTGCTGGCCGACGAGACGACGGTACGCCAGACGGCCCGTGCCACGGTCGACGCCATGATGGCCCTCGGCTCCGATGGCACCGAGGTGATGACCACGGTTGTGGCGCCCGAGGACCCAGCCGCCTTTGCCTCGCTGTGGACCTTGCGCACCCGGTCCGCCCAGCGCCCGGTGACGCTTTCCGACGGCGGCGTGGTGCTCACCGAGAAGCTGGCGAGCCTGTTGGGGGTGAAGCCTGGCGACAAGGTGCGTTTCGCCGAGCAGGACGACATGGGTAACGCTACCGACACCACCTACACGGCTCCCGTGGCAGCGGTGGTAGAGAACTACGTGGCGAACTACGCCTTTATGACGCCGGCGGTGTACGAGCGCACCTTCGGAGAGGCCGGCGCCAACCTGACGGTTTACGCCTCGGTCACCGAGGACGAGTCGACTCAGCAGGCGCTCAGCGAGGCGCTGCGCGACACGGGCGCCGTGGAGACAGTGGCTTTCAACGAAGAGGTCATCAGTTCCTACAAGAAGATGCTGCGCTCGGTGGACATGGTAGTTATCGTGCTGGTGGTGGCTGCGGCGGCGCTGGCCTTCATCGTGCTGTACAACCTGACGAACATCAACATCACCGAGCGTGCGCGGGAAATTGCCACCCTGAAGGTGCTCGGCTTTTTGCCACGCGAGGTGGACGCCTACATCTTCCGGGAAATTGCCCTGCTCTCCCTCATGGGAGCGCTGCTGGGTCTGGTGCTCGGCGTGGTGCTCGAGGGTTTCGTGGTCACTACGGCCGAGGTGGACCAGGTTATGTTCGGCCGCACCATTCACGGGCTCAGCTTTGTGGTGGCCTTCGTCCTCACCATGGTGTTCACCTTGCTGGTCACCCTGGTGATGCGTCCGAAGCTGGCCCACGTCGACATGGTGGAGAGCCTAAAGAGCAACGAATAGGCGGCCGAGAGCGCGCTCCTTTAAGCGGCAAGACAATTATGGGCTTCCCTGGCTGTGCGACGGGGGAGCCCTTTGCTTTGCTACAATAACGCCCGAACTATCGGGTGCGTCGCACCCCCCCTTCAACCTGTGAGGAGAACCTGACCCATGCAAGTAACCGAGAAGAAGATCGCCGACGGCATCATTCGCCTTTCCTGCGAAGCTACCGCCCAGGAAGTGAACAACGCCCTGCGCGAGGCCGGCGAGGCCTTTGCCCAGTCCATGGGCGTGCGTCTGCAGCCCGGCAAGACCGTGGACGAGTGCGTTAAAGAGGCCCTGGGCATCACCGATCTGGACAAGGTCATCGAGGCCAATGCCATCGAGGTGCTGGTGCCGCGCGCGCTGGATCGACGCAACCTGGTGCCGGCGTTTCCGCCGAAGGCCACGCCGTCCCAGAAGTTCGAGCGCGGCAAGCGCTTCGCCTTCACCATGGACGTCACCGTCAAGCCTACCTACGAGCTGAAGTCCTACGAGCCCGTCGAGGTGACGGTGCAGCCCTTCGCCTTCGACGATTCCGTTATCGACCAGCAGATCGACGAGCTGGCCCATCGCTATACCGCTTACGTGACGGCCGATCCCAAGCCCCTGGCTGCGGGCGACGCCTGCGAGATTGCCATGACCATCTCCCAGGACGGCCAGGAGATCAAGGCGCTGTGCACCGAGGGCCGCACCTATGTGATGAGCCAAGGGTTCATGCCCGAGGGCTTCGACAAGGAGCTCATCGGCATGGAGCCGGGCCAGACCAAGGAGTTCTCCTTCGAGGCCCCGCAGCTGAACGAGGCCGGCGAAGAGGTTATGCAGAAGCTCGACTGCAAGGTTACCGTGAAGGAAGTGCAGAAGGAGGCCGTACCTGTCATCGACGACGCCTGGGTGAAGGCAAACCTGCCCGGCATGGAGACGGTGGAGGCCCTGCGCGCCGACATGCGCCGCGTGTTCGAGGCGCAGCAGCGCGAGGGCTATCAGAACTACGTGCAGCAGATGGTGCTCTCGCAGCTGGCGCGCCGCTTCGAGGGCCGCATTGCCGACGAGATCTACGAGGCCACCCGCAACCAGCTCATGCAGAACCTGCAGATGGAGCTGCAGCAGCAGGGCATGGACTTCCAGCAGTTCGTGGCGGCTAACGGCGGCGAGCAGCAGTTCGGCATGATGCTCATGATGCAGACCCGCGAGGTGCTCGTCCAGGGCTTCTGCCTCGACGCGGTGTACCGCCACGAGCGCATGACCCTTACCGATGCCGATCTGGACGCGGCCTGCCTGGCCATGAATCCCCAGGGCAATCCCAGCTACCTGCGCCAGCAGCTGGAGGCCGCCGGCCGCGGCTTCGCCCTGCGCGAGACAGCCGAGCGTAACAAGGCCCTGCGCTTTGTGGTGGAGAAGGCCGTTATCACCGAGCAGGAGCCGGAGGCTCCCGCCCCGGCAGCCGAGTAGCCGATAGCGTTTTGGGGCGGTCGGCGTTGCCGATCCGTTCCCAGCTAAGCACGATGAACCGAAGGGCGGCTGCGGGCCGCCCTTCTTTGCAGGGGCCTCGACCCCGGAAAGGCGTCTTCCTGTGACGAAGCCCTCCAAGAAATCTTCGACGAAGTCTCATCGGTCGGGAGCGAAGAACCCTGTCGCGAAGGGCGCCGCTGCCCCGAAAGCGACGAGCTCTCCAAAGAAAGGCAGTGTTGTGAGGGCGGCTAATGCCGCGCGGAAGGCCGGCGCCTCTGCCGCGCCGCTTTCGGCGTTTCTGCCCACCACGCGGGCCGAGGCGGACGCGCGCGGGTGGGGCCAACTTGACTTTGTCTACGTGTCGGGCGACGCCTACGTGGACCACCCCTCCTTCGGGCCGGCCATCATCACGCGGGTGCTGGAGTCCCATGGCTACAAGGTGGGCATCATCGCCCAGCCCGATTGGAACGATCCGGCTTCCGTGGCCGTGTTCGGCGAGCCGCGCCTGGGCTTTCTGGTGTCGGCCGGCAACATGGATTCCATGGTGAACCACTACACGGTGAACAAGAAGCGCCGCCACGAGGACGCCTACACGCCGGGCGGCGAGGGCGGCAAGCGCCCGAACCACGCCGCCGTGGTGTACTCCAACCTCATTCGCCGCACTTTCAAGAAGACGCCCATTATCCTGGGCGGCATCGAGGCGAGCCTGCGGCGCTTGGCGCACTACGATTACTGGTCCGACTCCCTCAAGCGCTCCATCCTGATGGACTCCGGTGCCGACCTGGTGTCCTACGGCATGGGGGAGCGCTCCATCGTGGAGATTGCCGACGCGCTGAACGCGGGCTTGGCGGTGTCCGACCTGACGTTCATTCCCGGCACGGTGTACAAGACCCGTTCGCTGGAGCATGTGGTGGACTACGTTATGTTGCCGTCTTGGGACGAGGTGTCTTCCAGCAAGCGCGCCTTCGCCGAGAGTTTTGCCGAGCAGTACCGCGCGAGCGACCCCATTACGGGCAAGCGCCTGGTAGAGGCTTATCCCCACGATGTGTACGTGGTGCAGAACCCGCCGGCGCTGCCCTTAACCACCGCTGAAATGGACGCGGTCTACCGCTTGCCCTACGCACGCACCTGGCACCCTTCCTATGATGCCGCCGGCGGCGTGCCCGCGTTGGCCGAGGTGAAGTTCAGCCTCACCAGCTGCCGCGGGTGCTTCGGCGAGTGCTCGTTCTGCGCGCTCACGTTCCATCAGGGGCGCATTGTCACGGCGCGATCCCAGGAATCATTGCTGGACGAGGCGCGGCTCATGATCGAGGACCCCGACTTCAAGGGCTACATCAGCGACGTGGGCGGCCCCACGGCGAACTTCCGTGCTCCGGCTTGCGCCAAGCAGCTGAAGGCCGGCGCGTGCACCGACAAGCGCTGCCTGGGCACCAGCCCCTGCAAGGCTCTGCGCGCCGACCATCGCGACTACGTGGGATTACTGCGCAAGCTGCGGAAGCTGCCCGGCGTGAAGAAGGTGTTCGTGCGCAGCGGCATCCGCTTCGACTACGTGCTGGCCGATCCGGACCCCAAGCAGACCTTCCTGCGCGAGCTGACGGAGCACCATGTGTCCGGCCAGCTGCGCGTGGCTCCCGAGCACGTGTCCGACCCCGTGCTGGCCGCCATGGGCAAGCCCCCGCGGGCGGTGTACGATCGCTTCTGCCAGGCCTTCGAGGATATCAACCGCGAAGTGGGCAAGAAGCAGTACGTGGTGCCCTACCTTATGTCGTCGCACCCAGGCAGCACGCTGAAAGAAGCGGTGGAGCTGGCCGAGTACGTGCGCGACATGGGCTTCAACCCCGAGCAGGTGCAGGATTTCTACCCCACACCTTCAACGGTGTCCACCTGCATGTACTACACGGGCCTCGACCCGCTTACTATGGAGGAAATCTACGTGCCGCGCACGCCCCACGAGAAGGCCCTGCAGCGCGCTCTCATCCAGTACCGCAACCCCGCCAACTACGACTTGGTGCGCGAGGCCCTGGTGAAGGCCGGCCGCACCGACCTCATCGGCTGGGACGAGAAAGCCCTCATCCGCCCCAAGC
>CAJUFS010000018.1 GCA_910585575.1 uncultured Adlercreutzia sp.
CCCGTCTCGGCCCTCGACCCTGCGGGCATCGTGCCGCCGGGCTCGGCCGAGTACGAAAAGCGCACCGTGGCCTTCGAGATTCCCGAGTGGGACGTCACCAAGTGCGTCCAGTGCTACGAGTGCTCGCTCGTATGCTCCCATGCGGCCATTCGCCCCTACGTGGCCACCGATGCCGAGCTGAAGGGAGCCCCCGCCAGCTTTGCCACCAAGCCAGCGGCCTTGAAGGAGCTTTCCGGCATGCACTTCCGCGTGCAGGTGTACCCCGAGGACTGCGTGGGCTGCGGCAGCTGCGCCGACAACTGCCCCGCCCCGGGCAAAGCGCTGGTCATGAAGCCTTTGGCCACCCAGCTGGAAACGCAGAAGGAAAACCTCGCCTTCGGCCAGCGCAACATCTCCCTCAAGGATACTCAGGTAAGCACGGCGAGCATCCCGGGCACCCAGCTGCAGAAGCCGCTGCTGGAGTTCTCCGGCTGCTGCGGCGGCTGCGGCGAGACGCCCTACGTGAAGCTGCTCACCCAGCTGTTCGGCGATCGTCTCATTATCGCGAACGCCACGGGCTGTTCGTCCATCTGGGGCGCTTACATGCCCTCCATCCCCTACACCGTCAACCCCAAGGGCCACGGTCCCGCCTGGGGCAACTCGCTGTTCGAGGACAACGGCGAGTTCGGCTACGGTATCGCCAAAGCCGTCAAGCTGCGCCGTCAGCATCTGATAGACCTGGTGAAGAAGGCTGTGGGACAAACCGTGGACGATCCGGCCATCGCCAACCCCGTGGGCGGCGATGCCCAGGCAAATATCGCCGGTGCCACCGGAGCCTCCACTGTCTTAACACCCACGGCGCCCGGCACCGCTGGCGCTCCCCTCTTCTCCGACGGCACCGCCACCCTTCTGCGTGATTGGCTGGCCGAGGCCGACAACGCCGAAACCGCCTACACCTTGGGCCAAGCAGCGCAGCAGGCTCTGGCCCTGGAGCGCGACACCTTGCCCACGGGCAGCGCCGTCCGCACCCTGGCCAACGAGATCCTCGACTACGGCGAGATGTTCGGCAAGAAAAGCGTCTGGGCCGTGGGCGGCGACGGCTGGGCCTACGACATCGGCTACGGCGGCCTGGACGAGGTGCTTGCCTCTGGCGAGAACATCAATGTGCTCGTCCTTGATACCGAAGGCTACTCCAACACCGGCGGCGAGATGTCCAAGGCCACCGAGCTTGGCAGCGTCTCGGGCTTCTCCCTGGATGGCAAGCCCACGCCCCGCAAAGACCTGGGACGTATGTGCATGCAGTACGATTACGTCTACGTGGCCCAGGTGTGCCTGGGCGCCAACATGGAGCAGACCATCACGGCCCTGCGCGAGGCCGAGGCCTACGACGGCCCGTCTATCGTCATCGCCCTGTGCCCCTGCATTAGCTGGGGCATCAAGGGCGGCATGAGCACGAACCTGCGCGTGGCCCGCGAGGGCGTGCGCGCTGGCTACTGGCCGCTCTTCCGCTTCAACCCGTTGCGCGCTGCCCAGGGAGAAAATCCCCTTACCGTGGATTTCCGCAAACCCGACGACGATCTGGACGATTTCCTCGACAAGCAGGACCGCTTCGCCTCGCTTCTGGCCCGCGATCCAAAGCGCAGCCAGACCCTTCAAAGCGAGCTGGCCAAAGACCTGGCCCGCGAGTACACCGAGCTGGAGCGCGAAGTAAAGGTGTACCAGCCAGAGAGCTAAACCCTCAACCAGCAGCAAAGTCCCCTCCTCGTGCACTACGAGGAGGGGACTCTCCAACCCGCTCTAGCAGATTTCTTCACGTTGCAAAAAGCTAGTCAAGTGCTGCCGACGAGGTCACGGGCTCCAACTCCGTCGGCAGCTCTCCTTCGACGCCAGCCGTGCTTCCCTCGCGACGACGCAGGCCCCGCTTCGTGAAGCTGAGCGCTCCCTTCGGGCACGCCTCGACGCAGGCGCCGCAGCGCGTGCACTCCGACAGCGGGCGCGTACCCAGATTGCTGCGCGGGTCGATATTCTCCGGACACACGCTGGCGCACACGGCACAGGGCTCGCCCGCCGTGCGCAGGCACAGCGACTCGTCGGCCTTGGGGCGCAAGGTGCGGTTGAACGACGACACCAGCGACATGAGCGCGCTGACCGGGCACAGGTTGTGGCACCACCGGTGCAGCACCACCAGCTCGACAACGATAAGGGCCGGGAACAGCAGCAGACCCCAGGACGGTTCGTTAAAGCCGATCAGGCGAACCAGCGACACCACGGTGCCGAAGGTCAGACCGATGGGGCAGATGAGGCAGAACACCGGGAAGCCGAAGATGAGCGCCGAGGCAAGCGCACCGCCGAGCACCACATGGCGGCTGTCGAGCCTCACCTTGCGGCGCGCCACCGAGTCGGAGGGCGCGGCGGGATCCTCGAGTTTGGATGCCTGCGTCGCCGAGGAGGGGTTCGACGACGGGCACGAAGCCGCGGCACCTTCTCCCGAGCATCCCGTGCATCCCGCGCACCCCGACGCAAGGCTCAACGCCTCGAAGCGCGAGAGAGCCTGGTCGGCCGACTGCTGACGCTCTTCTTTTTGCGCCGCCTTCGCCTTTTTCCCCGAAAGGAACCGTGACAGGACATTGACCGGGCAGGCCCACGCGCAGAACGACTTTCCCAAGAGCAGTATCAGGGCAACCACGATGATCAGGGCCACCACCACCGAGAGAATCACCGAGCGCGACGCCAGCAGCGCCTCAAGACCTCCCAGGGGGCACAGCAGATAGAACTCGCCCACACCGAAGGAGGACAGCGTGCCCCATCCCACGTGAAATATGCAGCTGATCACTACCGCCAGGGCCACCGCGCCCGCGACGATGCCGCGCAGCACCGTGGGCTTGAGGACCTTTCTGCCCTCGTAACGTTTCGCCATAGCTTCGACTCCGATCTCAACAAAGGTCGCTTAGCAACCGATAACTCAATTTTGGGACACGGCAACGACGTTGATGCCTTTGTGGCCCGATCCGCTGTAGGTGCCGTAGGCACTCGACGGACAGAGGAACTGGCAGGCACCGCAGCCGTTGCATTTATCCTGGTCGATCTGGAGACGGCCCTGCTCGTCAAGCCACAGCGCCTCCCATTGGCAGGCACCCACGCAGCGAGCGTCGCATTTGCCCGACAGGATATAGGTGAGGCACTCATCGGGGTCGATCTCGGCAACGCCGATCTTGTCCGCCTCGGCGTCGAAAGGCGCCAGGGCATGGGTGGGACAGGCCTTAATGCACTTGTACTCCCCGTCGCACATATCGCAGTAGCCGAACTGGAAGCTCATGCGGGGCAGCCGGACGTTCACAATGCCGTCGGACACCGTGCACACCGTGATAGCCTCGCGATCGCACGCACTGCGGCAGCGGTCGCAGCGGATGCAAGCCCCGAGAAGCTGCTCGTAGTCCTGACCGCCCGGAGGCCGCAGAAAATCGCCGTCGCTGGCAAACGCCTTCCCCGCGCCGCCCAGCACCAGCAGGGCCGCGGCTACGGCGCAACCGCCCACCAGCTCTCGCCGCGACACGCCCGGCGCAAACTCGACCTTCTCCTTCTCTTCGCTCATGGCGCCACGCCCTTACGCAGCGCGGGCCGCAGTGGCGCCCGAGGCACACTGAACGCGAGCCTCGTCGATGCTCGCCTGCTCTTCGTCCAGATAGGCCTTCGTCACCTTCAGCACGCCGCGATAGAAGCGCGTCTGGACAAAGGCCAGGGCGCGCTCGTAGAAGTCCCCGAACCAGCTTGCAATGTGGTTCTGGAAGAACTCCTCCTGAAGAGCCAGCTGATCGGCGCAGCCCTGCCAGTCGCCCTTATCGAGGCATTCCACGGCCCGATCGCACAGGATGGCCATGAACTCGAACTCGAACGCCAGGTGGTCCTCGGGAACGTTAAGCTCCTCGGGAAGCATGATGCGGGCTTGCTTGTACATACGGTAGACCTCGGTGCGCGGGGCGCGCATGAGCAGGCCCGACTCGTCGCGGAACAGCGACTCGTAGGGCATCGCCTGCTTCCCGGCGATAACGCGCGTGCCCAGAAAGGCACCGGTGTGATCGGCGGCAAGCTCTTGACGCGTGCCCGTATTGCGCTTGCGGAGATAGCGGAAGATATCGTCGAAGCCTTCGGCCATGAGCGACTCTTCTTTTCCCGCTCTCAGTTCGGTGTAATCCGCCTGGGCCATCGCATCAATTTCATCCTGGGTAAGCGCCCGGAAGTAAAGGTCTTTCAGCATGCGATAAAAGTCAGCGCGCGCGTTCAGCTTTTCGCGAAGCTCGCAAGCCTCAGCGTGCACCGACTCCCTTGCCTCCAACGTTTCCATTGCATTCTCCTTACCTTGAAGAGGAGGCGGCGAAGCGCTTTCGTCTCGCTTCGCCGCCTCGCCCCTCGAATCGCTACAGGCCAATGACGCGCGAGTTCATCGCCACTTCGAACAAGCCGAGAAAACCACTGCCGACGATCCACATGAACGCGCGCAGCGACACGGCGCCCACGGCCGTGGCGGCCAGGCCCACGCAGGGAACCGCCAGATTGTCCATGTTCTGATTGCGGGCCATAACGACCACGCCGCAGATGGCCGTGACGGCGATGCCGCACACCACCAGGCCGCCCCACAGCAGCACCGGCTCAGCGGCAGCCGCGCCAAAGCCCACCGTGAGCACGTAGCCGAGCACGGACAGCGCGCCCAGCACCGCACCGACGCCCACGGGAACGGCCATCTTGCGCACGTCCGCATCGTCCACCTTGCACAGCACGGCGCACACGGCGTAGAGGAACGCACCGAAGGCCAGAGAGGTGCCCAGGTAGGCCAGCGGCAGAAGCTCGGTGTTCCAGGTGGCCTGGGACTCGATCACATAGCCGTGGCCCGTGAAGAAGGCCAGCAGCAGCCCGAAGACGCCGCCGATCGCGCCCACGATCTTCAAGGGGGACTCGGCGACACCGCGCTTGACCATCACCATATAGGCGATCATCAGCACACAGGTGATACCGATGAGGATAAGCTCCACCGAGATGCCGGACAGCGAGCCGAGGTTCCACACGGCGGCCATCACGTTCTGGGGCGAGGCCAGGTGCAGCACCGAGCAGAAGCCGCCCACCACGGTCACAATGAAGGCAACCAGGGCAATCTGGAACTGACCCTTCTTATTGGAGGTCAGCAGATCGGACAGCGCCAAATAGGCAAACGTGCATCCTCCGCAGCCGGCGAGCAGGGAGAACAGAACCAGGGGCCATTCAACGGACATTTAGATCAGCTCCTTCCACGCCGCAATAGACGGCGACAGAATGTACTTCGTCGCGGGATGCGCGTTGCCCGGGTCGGGCAGCGAGTGAATCGCGTCGGCATCGTATTTGGCCAGCTCCTTGGAGGCGTCGCTTTCCGGATCGTCCAAGTCGCCGAAGAAACGGGCACCCGTGGGGCAGTTGTGCACGCAGGCGGGCACATCGTCGCCGGCCGCCGTCAGCTGGCTGCACAGGGTGCACTTCTCCACCACGCCCTCGACCTCGTTGAAGTGGCGGACGCCGTAGGGGCAACCGAACATGCAGTAGCGGCAGCCAATGCACTTGTCCTTGTCCACCAGCACGACGTTGGTCTCGGGGTCGCGGTAGCTGGCGCCCGTGGGGCACACGCTCACGCAGGCCGGGTTCTCGCACTGCTGGCAGAACACGGGCAGCCAGTACATCTCCACGTCGGGGAAATCGCCGGTGGGACCCACGGCCGTCACATGGTTCCAGTACTCCCCCAAGCTCAGGCCGTTCTCGTACTTGCAGTGCACCACGCAGCTGTCGCACCCGCTGCAGCGGTCAAGATTTACTACTAGGCAACGCTTGCTCATTTAAAACACCACCTCATCGGTCTGGGGCTCGCCCTTCAACGTCGGCAGGAACGCCTCGAACTGCTTCGGCTCCGTCCAGATGCCCTCGGGCTTTTCGGCCTTCTCGATCTGCACATTGAATCCACGGTACGTGGCCGATCCGATGATGGGGTCGTTCACGTCGTCGCGCGTCAGGTTGGAAATGCCGTACTCCCAGCCGCCGGTGCGCTTGTTGCCGCGGGAATCGTCGAACAGCTCGGGGTACCAGAAGCGCTCCTCGCGCACCACGCGGGGATTGATGCCACGGGTCAGATACGCGCGGCCATAGGCGGTGCCGCGGCGGGAGGTGAGCTTCACCCAGTCACCGTGCTCGATGCCGTAGGAGGCCGCCGTGTCCGGGTGCATGTAGCAGTCGGGCACCGGGGACAGCTCGCGATTGAACGGAGCATGGCGCAGCGTGCCATGGTGGAAGTGCTGCACGCGGCCGCTGGTGAAGACGAGCGGGTAGTCCGTGTCGTTCTGCAGGCCGTTCTCCTCGAACTCGACGTAACGGCAGATGGGGCTGTAGTCCAGGCCCGTGTCTTCCCACTTGTAGGGCCAGGTGATGAAGCCGCCGTTCTTGCCCAGCTCCTTGAAGGCCCACACGTAGGGCTGCGTCTTGCGCGACTCGGTGGCAAAGCCCACCGGCAAGCCGTCGTCGGCCATGGCCTCGTGCTGGTAGTAGCTCCAGTACTCCTCGTCGGGCTGGACGAGCGGCGCGTAGTTGTCGTAGTTCTCAATGAGGTCGTCCCACGACTGGGCGCCGAAGCGCTCGGCCCACAGGGCCTTCTTGGCCGCCGGATCGTCGTAGACAACGCGGCTGTTGCCGTTGTACAGGTAATCGAAGTCGAAGAAGAAGTCCTCGCCCTTCTTCTCGGCGATCTTCTTCGCCACGGCCATGAAGGGGCGCTCGCAGGCCACGGTCTCGCCCAGATGGATCATGCGCTGGCGCAACCAGTTGTAGTTGATCTGGTTGTTCAGGTTCTCGAAGGAGTTGTACTCGGCCCACTCCTCGTCGGGCAGAATCAGATCGACGTAGTCCATGGTGAACGACGTGAAATTCGTGTACTGCTGCACGATGAAGTCCTGGGCGCGATAGCCGGCATCCCAGCCCGAGGTGTTCGCGATGGTACACATCTTGTTGCCGGAAACCTCGAACAGGATACGGGGACGATAGGGCTCGCCCGTGGCCGCCGCCTCGCGGATGCCACCCGTAACGGCCATGTCCATGAAGAACGAGCCGCGGTACTTGTCGGAGCCGAAACGATCGGTGAGGATCTGCAGCATGCCCTTGGACATTTCCTCGGGATCCTTGCCCGACTCGCCGAAGGCCTTCTGGAGCGCCTCTTCGCGGGCCTTCTTGTTGCCGTTCTCGGTCAGACCGTAGGTCCAGCCCAGGCCCCAGCGAGAGTTGTGGTCGCCGGGGGCGTTCGTCATACGGGTCTCGCCGTAGGAGCCGTGATAGGTCAGGGTGCAGCCGGGCTTGTTGATGTAGCCCATCATGCACTCGAGGCCCAGAATACCAATGGGGACGTTCGAGGATACCTGCTGCATGTCGGCGAACACGCCCTCGGCAATGCCGGCGTGCTCGGCCTCGCCGTACAGGCGGATGGCCTTCTCGATGGCGTCGGCCTTCAGCCAGCACACCTCGGCCGTCTTCTCGAGCGTCCAGGGCTCGGCCTCTTCCCAGTAAATCTGGCCCGCGGTCTTGTAGGTCTTGCCATCGATCTCCACCTCGGTAAAGATCATCGGGTCGACCGGCGAGTCCTCGGGCGCCGTGTAGGGGAAGGGCTGGATTTTGTTCGTCTTCGTGTCGAAGCACACGTAAGCCGGCGTGGAATAGTAGTCGTTGGGGTCGGCCGCGGGGTTCTTGTAGTCGGGCCAGATATCCTCAGCCAAGACGGGGTTGCCGTCGGGATCCATGAGGAAGGGCAGGTTGGTCCAGTACTTGCAGAACTGCTCGTCGATGAGGTCGTTCTCGATGACATAGCGCATGAAGCACAGCACGAGCGCCGTATCGGAGCCCGGGCGAATGGGCAGCCACACGTCGGCCTTCGTGGCATCGGGAATCATGAAGGGATCGATGACCACCGTCTTCACGCCGCGATCGACGCGGGCGTCGGCCATGCCGTGGCCCGACTGGGCCGTCTGGCTCGTCGAGGGGGAAGCGCCCCAGATGACGCACACCTCCATGGTGGGGTTGTACTCGTTGAAGGGCTCCACCACCGAAGAGTCGGCCATGGACAGGCAGGGCTCGGCCTTGCCGATGATCAGGGAGCCGGCCATGCGACGGGGGCCGAAGCACTGCAAGGCGCCACCGGACAGCTGGATGGGGCCGCCGAACATCTTCGGGAAGATCTGGCCCTGGGGCGACACGTACTGGCCGCCGCCACCGGTGCCCATCCACACGCCGTAGGGGCCGTACTTCTCAACGCTGGTAATGAACTGGTCGGCGGCCAGATCGATGGCCTCGTCCCAGGAAATGCGCTCCCAGCTGGCGTTGGCGGCACCGCGCTCGCCCACGCGCTTCATGGGGTAGAGGATGCGCAGGGGGCTGTAGGCCGTGTGCTGCTGGGCCATGCCCTTCAGGCACATAGCGCCCTTGCTGACCGGGGCCTCCGGATCGCCCTCGAGCTTGACGATGACGCCGTCCTCCAAATAACCGATACACGGGCAGCACTGAATGCAGCCGTGGCAGCAGGTGCGGATGGCGGTACGCTCGGTACCCGACGCCGCAAATGCCTCAGGCGCCTCGATGAGCGTGCTCGAGGTCTCTACCCCCAGCGCCGCTACCGCGCCCGTCAATGCCGCAGCCTTCACAAAGCCGCGACGTGTCATAGCAGGTGAACTCATAGCCTCTCCTTGTCCTTCTCTTATTGCTCTGATGTCCTGCATCTTTTCCTACTGGGCGAGCTTCTCCATGAGCTCGAGGTACCTCCTCCCCCCTTCGGTGACGTTCCACGAACCCTTCCAAACCAAACCGCCGCTTCGCTCCAGCTGATCGATAAAGACGCTTGGTTGCAACGGTACGTTGGTGATGGTGTTGGCCGAGCCGGTCTTCAGGACCTCGGCTCCTCGAAGGAGCGAGTCGATTTCCTGGAAGGTGCGCGGCTGCTTGCAGAAATCCAAAACTTGGCAGTAGGTCTTAGCCCGCTTGGGGAACAAATTCATCAGATCGTCCATGCGCTTCTCGGGCTGCATCTGAGCGCGCACGTCGCGCCCGGCCTCGGTGTCGATGAACGCGTAGTCGAGGACCAGATCGTCTACCTCGTCCTCGGTGAGCCCCTCTTTCATTTCCTCGGTTACCCGATTGCCCTCTTCGTCCAGCTCGAGACGATCCAAGGCGCCGGCGTCTTCCAAGTTGATGATGAGGCGGTACTGGTTCTGGCCGCAATGCTCGAACTCGGCAAGCTCCCCCACCATGGCCTCTACGGCGCCCAGGGTGCGCTGCTCTTGGCAAAAATCGAGAATGGCGTAATAGATTTCACGGAAGCGCGGGTTGTCCATCATCGTGACAATGGCGGCCACACGTTCCTCATGAGTCAGCTCCACCGGCTCGAGATCTTCGACGGCCGATGCCTGCTCGAGCACCGATTGGTCTTTGGCCATCAAACGGGCCGCCTCGAGCGCCACCGCCTCGTCGCTCGTCTCCACTGCTCCGGCCGCGTCGCCGATCCCGTCCATCATGAAGTCATCCCGGGTATCGCCCATGGCATCCTCCTCGCCCTTATGCTCCTCTTGGTTACTGTCCGCCGCCGATACGGCGACAAACATTTGACAAGAGGCATCCTAAGGCCGCTGGGGAGGCTTGCCATCGCTTCTGAGAGTTGAGATGAGGAGGTTTTTCAGATATCCTCCCTCAGGGGGGAGGAGCAGAGTTTTCCCAGGTAAAAGTGGGATGAGAGAGGCTAATCGCCCTTAGAGAACTGATCGAAGAGCACAATGAGGGCCTCTTTGGAATTCGCCCCCGTCTTCTCGTAGATATGGTTCACGTGCGTCTTCACCGTGGACTTGGAAACGCACAATTGGTCCTCGATATAGGCCGTCGTATAGCCCTTCACCCACAGCTCCATAACGTCTTGCTCACGGCGCGTAAGATGGTAGCGCGCGGCAAAGGCGCTCAGCAATGCCTCGGCCGAAGGCGCCGACAGAGAAGCCGCCTCCTCGGCATCGGCCGGCGCATCATCGGCCCCGTCCGAGGGGCGCCCCTGGTCGGCCAAGGCGAACTCGCCCCGCTGCTGTGCGCCCATAACCAACAGCATGACCACAATGAGCACCATAAGGAACACAAGGGCTAAAGGCCCTCCGTTCTCCCCCAGCACCAGCGCGACGAAAAGCCCCGCCAAGGTGCCCGCGCAGTGGAGAAGCACCATCAAGCTATAGCAGAAGAGCGCCGGCACCTTCCGCTCGAGCACAATGCCGAAGAGCAAGTAGATGATGACGTAGCGGATCATTTCCGAGCCGACGCGGCTGACGCTGTGCAAAAACCCAATGGAGAACTCGAGCCCCAGAGCGGGCAGCGTCGATGCAAGCACGATAACCGGTATGGCAACGTAGAAGACAGCGGCCATATTCACGCGGGTAGCCACATAGGCAAGGCCAAGGGCAATAAGGTTGACGGACATGCGGCGAATGGTCTGCACGACAACGGCCAGCAGGCCCACATCGCCAAACCCCTCGTTGTGCTCCACGACGACGAGCGCCTCCGAGGGAATATTGACAAGGCCAAGCACAATAATGAGCAAGAAGGGCACGGCGCGCAGCGCCTGCTTCGGGGATAGGACCGGCGCGGAGGTGGCTTCGTTGATATGCGGTCGATCCGCATTGCCGCCACCGAAAGCAACCGTTCCCTCGCGATGCCTTACCTGGAGAAAGATAGTCGAGACCAGCGGCAGAAGCGCATAGAAGACATACTCGGCGTTGGCGGGGAACAGCTCCGACGTCAAACTGATGATCGCGCCCAGCACGATGGCGCTTCCGATGGCCAGCCACATATCGGCTCTGCGCAACGACGTCAGGCGCTCCCACCAGCATATGAGCAAAAAGCAACGGGTGACGCCCGTCAAAACGTTCGCGACGGAAAGCCACTCGGCGCTGATGGCAGCGTCCAGCACCAGGTAAAGGGCAAAGGTGCCGAGCGTGCCCGCGAACCCGAACAGGTAGATGACCTCACGATGGCGGCGGCGAACAAGCGGCGCGATGCGGGAACAGAGCAAAAGCAGCACAAGCGGGGGCAGCAACGCGAACACGTATTTGAGGATTTGGTCGAAGACCGGGGTCGAGGTGAGCACACTGGCCGACACCATCTGCCCCCAGGCATCGAGACACCCATAGCCGATAACGAACGGTGCCACCGCGGCCAAGCGGGCCTTCAGAGAGCGCGGGCTTTTCGCCACGGCAGAGGATGCCCGATTGGCTTGGCCCATCCCCTCAGAAGCTGTCATACCCGCCATACTCCTTGCTCTCACCCCTCGTCATTTCGTTCAACCTCACCTCAAAAGAGGCTATTTCGCCTGGTGCTAGCGTCGATTTTTCCACCCCTCGTTCTATCGACAAGATTTTAGTATAGCAGGGCAGCACGGGGGCCTCGCAAACTCTCCCATCGTTTTCTCGATTTTCCGAAGGGCGCGCAGCGTTCGTGCCCAACGAAGCCATGGGCAAAAAAGAACGACCGGAGCTGCTGCGCTCCGGCCGTCCCTCGCTTGTTGGGCTGGGTCTGCGAAACCCTACTCTTCGTCGCGCTTGCGGCGGCGCCTCAAAGCCAAGGCCGCTAAAGCTGCGGCAGCGGCAGCCACCAGCATCAGCAAACCTACGAGGAGCTTGTCGCCGGTCTGCGCCAAAGGCGTCAGCCACTTCACCAGCGTCTTCCACCCGCTTTCGATGAGGTTCGTGCTCCACGGGTCCTCGGGATCGGGGTTCTCGGGGTTGGGGTTCTCGGGATTCTGCGGATCTCCCTCATCGCCCGGCTCCTCGGGGAACTCCTTGTAGAACCCGAGGTCGACGCGCTTGCTCGTCCCAATGGCCCAATGATCGGGATCCAGAAGGTCGTAGCCGCGCCCGTAGGCGTCGAGGATATCCCTCACGCGCACCACTTCCAGCGCCTCGGTTACACCGGTCAGCTCCGGCGCCGTCTGTCCCATCAGGTTCAGGTGGCCAAGGTCGTTGTCCACGTCGTCGGCCACACCTTCGGGATTGAAGGGCACGAACTCGCCCTCGCCGTCGATGTCCATGCGCACACGGTAGCGATAGGCCTTGCCGTAGCCGTCCACCAGGGGAAGGTCGGTGAACGCGTAGGTGCCGTCCTCGTTGGGCAGCTGCGAGGCAACTACCTCCCACTCGCCTTCCGAAAGAATGCCGTCGTCCTCACCGCGCACCGGCGCCGTCTCGCCTTCGGATTCGGCGGCATCGTCCTCCGTCGGCACATTCGGCGTCGCCGAATCGCCCGTCTCGGGCGTCGTCAGGTCGTCGGCCGCGTCGGCAGCGTCAAGCGGCTCGCTCAGGGCTTGAGCCGCCATCCCTCCCTCGGCTTCGCCGCCCTCCCCCTCAGACTCCGTCGGCGCTTCGGGCGTACTCGGCTCCGCAGGCTCTGCGGGATCCGTCGGCTCCTCGGGCTCATCGGGCCCAACGGGCGTCGGCGGCTCTTCCGGGTCCGTCGGATCCGTCGGCTCTTCCGGCTCAGTCGGCTCCTCCGGACCTTCCGGATCGACGGGCTCGGAGGGCTCGGTCGGCTCCTCGGTCTCTCCCAAATCGGCCAAGGTCGGGTACTCGCGACTGGCGGCAATGATGGGCTCGCCCTCGCGATCGAGGTGGCTGCCCGCCATGCCGTCGCCCTGGCGACTGCCCACACCGGCATCGTAGGCCTCCTGGGCAGAGACGGCCTGGCGCTCCAGATAGACCGTCGAGGAGGTCCAGGGTCGCTCGTCGCCGCGCTGCACGCCGTCCTTGTCGTCGTCGATGAACACCTTGCCGCTAATTTCTACGCGCAAGTACTCCACCAGGCCCGCATCGTTATAGAGGCTGTCGCGCGTGCCCGCCGTCGACCAGCGGTTGTTCAGCGCTTCTCCCGCTCCTTGGTACCAGGGGCCCGCAATGGCCACGTCGGCCGATTCTCCCGAGGTAAGAGGCCGCGCCAAAACCATCAGCCCGTCGAGACCGGCGTCGGGCACCAGGCGCGTCGTCTCCTCGTCCAAATCGGAATCGATGACGGGATTGTTGCGCGCTGCCCGTCCCAGCTCCTCGTCGGCCGGCTCCGTCGCGTTCAGCTCGGTCACGCCCCAACCGTCGGGAATATCGGCCACATGGGCACGGTAGCCGTAAACCACCGTATTGTTGCTGTCGTAGGGCGACGGACCCGTGGCATCCAGACCCTCGAATACCCAGCGACCCTCTTCGTCAGTCAAGCGTTCCTGGGTGCCGAAGCCCTTGTCGTAGATCCACACGGCCTCGCTGCCCTCGGTCTCGCCCTGATACCAGTAGCGCGTCAGCGTCACCTTCACCCCCGGCACGCCGTCCTCGAAGACCGGCACCTCCTGGCCGTTCTCGTCGGTACGAATGCCAGCCTCGCCGGCCTTCTGGTTGTACAGGCCGTTGCGATCCTCGTCGTCCCACACGCGGCCCGCGATGGACGCGGCATGGGGAATGGCCACACCGCCGTCGCCGCCGTGGACGCTCACGCCGTGGGGCACATCGAGCGCCACGGCCGCGCCCGCCGAACTGGCCGCGGTCAGCGTGCCGCCGGCCGCAGTCAGGGTCGCCTCGTACTGGTGCCCGTCATCGGGGTCGGCCACCGTGCTCAGCAGCGCGTAGCCATCGTCGAGCGTGACGGTTCCGCCGTTGACGGCACTCAGGGCCACGCGCTGGCGCAGGTACAGCGTGCCGTCGGCGGCGCGGTCCAGATCGGAGTCGATGTCGGGATAGGCCCCGTCCTCAGCGCGGAACATGGTGGGGTTGCCGCCGGTGGGCTCGGCCATGGACACCCGGTAGCGCGCCGGCATCATCAGAGCGTCATCGCCGCCCGTGGTGCCGGGAGCCGCCAAGTCAACCCACCGACCGTCGGCCGTCTGCTGCACGTAGGCCGCCAGGCCGGTGAAGCGGTAGGTGCCCGAAGCGTCGGTAGTGGTAACCCGCGCACCGGCCGGAGCGGGCGCCGAGGGCTCCTGGGGTGCCGCGGCGCCCACGGGAGTGTAGCCGTCGGAGCGACCCAGGTTCTCGGCCAAGGTGGTAACCGTGCAGGTATCCGCCACATCCTCGGTGCCCTTCAGGCGCACCGACACCGTGTAGGTGGTACGGGGCGCCAGGCCAGTCAACACCGTCAGACCGCCGCTCTCATCGGCCGTCCAGGTCTGGCCGTCCGCGGAGTACTCCCAACCGGCATCCTCCGCCGCCCCCTCGGGCAGGGGCAGCTCGCGGCTGACCAGCACCGAACCGCTCGTCACCTTCAGTCCCAGGCCCGCGGGCGTGTCCACGGCACAGGTGCCCGTGGTGCTTACCTTCAGCATATCCTCGGGGCCGGTGGTACCCACGGCGCGGCAGGCCACCGTGTACTCGGTAAGGGGCTGGATGGCGTAGCCGGCCGTGCGGTCGAACACGCCGCGCGCGCCGGGCCACGGCGTGTCGCCGCCGTACCACACGTCGTCCTGGCCGGCGCCGATGAGGCGGTACTCCATGCCCTCCATCACGTAACGCACGGTGACCGTGGTGTCGGTGGCGCGCAAGTTGCCCACCACCACTTCGCCGCCCGAGGCGCCGAAGTCGGGGTTCTTCACCCAGCGCGTGCCGTCGAAGTACTCCTGGGTCAGGTACAGCGGCTGGCCGTCCAGACCGGGCTCGGTGAAGTCGCGCACCACACTCGTGGGCGCAGCCTCAGCCTCCGCCCCGGCGGCTGCCGCTGCAGCGGTGCGCAGGAAGGCCGTAGTCGAGCCGTCGCGCAGGCCGTTGTAGTTGTCGTCGATCCACACGGTGCCCTCGATGGTCTGACCCACGGGGATGAAGCCGCCGTTCATGCGAATCTCGTCGAAGCCCTTGGAGATGTCGAAGGAGGCCTCGGCCGCCGCGCCCACGGGCACGTCGCGCAGGTAGGCCTCGGCCATGCCGTCGCTGGCCGCAGAGGCCAGCACGATGCGACCGTCCACCACCGACGGCCCCGAGCCGTTGCGGGCCGCCACGCGGTTGGCGGCGCTGAAGGCCAGCGGGTAATCGTCGCCGTAGCCCACCGGCACCTGCAGCGCCGAGGCGCCCACGGCCTGGCCGGGGCGATGGGCCTTGGAGGCCTCGTCGTCGATCCCATCCACCAGGCGAGTGACCGGCAGACCGGCCACGCTGGCGCTCAGCGAGGCGGCGTCGGCCGAGCCCTCCACGGCAATGGTGTAGCCCAGCAGGTGCTGCTTGGCCGGATCGGCGTCATCGCCGTCGGGATCCTCCTCCACCGGTGTGCAGATGGGCACGTTGCGGAAGGCGAAGGCGCCCAGGGCGTCGGTAGTGGCCACGTCGTCGAAGGGACCGCTGTCCTCTACGTAGCGCGTCCACTGCTCGGCCTGCTCGTCCCACACCCAGGCCTGCAGGTACACGCGCTTGCCGGCCAGGCCCTGCTCGTCGGCGTCGCAAATACCGTCGTAGTCGCTATCGTAGAACAGGGTGCCGGCGATGGTCTTCACCTGGCGCAGGCGAATGCCCGCGTCGTTGAAGGCACGGTCGCTGGCCGTGGCAGCGTCGTAGGTAAGCACCGGCTCGGTGGGCAGGGCGTCGGCCAAAATACCGAAGAGCGGCTGGTCCATGCCCCAGGCCCGGGCCCGCAGACTCGCGCCCGTGCCCAGCACCAGGTTCGGGTTATAGGGATTGGCCGCTTGCACGTCGTTCAACGTGGTGGAGCTGTCGGCCCGCGCCTGATCCAGCAGCACCGTGTACTCATCGCGCTCGCGGCTCATCAAGTAAGCGTCGTCGTACACCAAATCCGAATCCTCGGTGGGATCGGTGCCGCGCTGGTAGCGCGTGGTCAGATAGGTACGGCGCTTGTACTTGCCGTCGGTGATGCGAGTGCGGTAGGCGAACACCGTCAGCGAGCCGTCGGCCTCGCGCCGCTGGGTGGCCAGGTTGTCGAAACGGTACACGCCGGCGCGCACCGCGCCGTCGGCGGCCACGTTCGCCCCGGTCAGCATCGAGTGGTTCATCACCAGCGGGTTCGTCAGGTCGGCGTAGTCCTTCTCGAAGTAATCGTCCCAAGCCTCTTGGGGAGCCCAGGTGGTGTCGGGAATCCAACCGTCGGCGCCGTCGGACACGTAGCGCTCGAGGGTCACCTGCACGCCGTCCACGCCGGGCTCCTCCTCGGTGGGGTTGCCCGCCGCGTCCTTGTTCTGCATACCGTCGTTGTCCTCGTCGTTCCACACCACGCCCACCAGGGCACGCTCAGGCGCCGGCAGCTGGCCGGCGTCGCCGCCGGGCACCAGCACGGTGCCCGTGGCCTCGTCCACAGGGCAGTCGCTGCGCAGGGTCAGCCAGTCGTAGCGTACCGGAGCGCCGCTGACGGTATCGGTGCCCGGCAAGGTCACCTGCGAGTCCTGATCGGGACGGGCCGTCAGGGCCACGCCCGCCAGAATGACCTGGCCGTCATGGGGCCGCAGGGCCGGCCGCGCCGCTCCGTTGGCGCCGCGCACCATTTCCCGGTCGGCCACGATCAGCGTTTTCGCGTCCACGATGTCGGAGTCGGCTCCCACCGCCCCGCCGGCCGCATGCTCGCGGGTGGGCAGCCACCAGTTGTCGTCGGTGGTCTCGGAAGTGCCCTTGTCGTCTACGTGAGTGCTCAGCAGGCGCACGCGGTAGGCTGCCAGATAGTGGCTGCCATCGGGGGCGCTGTAGGCGGCAGGCAGGTGGTCGAAGGTGTAGGTGCCCTCCTCGTCGGTGAGCACGCCCACCTCGCCCTCGGCCAGGGCCGACCAGGCACCCTCGTCGCGCAGGAAGCCGCCGGTCACCAGCGGCACCGTCTGGGTCACCGTAGTGCCGGTGCCCGTACCGTCGTCCACCTCCACCGTGGTCGACGAGCGCTTGTCGTTGCCGAACTGCTCGTTGCGGAACCAGTGGCTGCCACCGTCGGCGGCGTTGGTGCGCGTCGGGTCGTAGTACCACTGGGTCAGCGCCACCGGCTCGCCGGCCATGCCCGGCTCCACCAGCGCGCCGTCGGCGGTGCGCTCATCGGACTGCACGCCGTCGTAGTCGCCGTCGTTCCACACGCGGCCGGTCACCGAGGCCTGGGGAATCTCCACCAGGCCCGCGTCCCACATCTCATAGCGCTGGGCGTTGTTCAGGTCGTAGTCCACCGACAGGCGCCCCACCTTCACCGTGCGCACGTCGTTGGTCTGGGTGGTGTCGCTCGGCTCGCCGGCCAGCACGATCATCGCCCCCGACGACAGGCCCGTGTCGAAGTCGAAGGCCGTCTCAGAGCCCGGCTCGTTCAGGTAGAACACCGGCTCGGTCTGGGTCTGGTCGGCCGGGTTCGGGCCGTCCAGGGGAATGGAGCGCACGTCGGAGTCAAGCTCCTCATCCACCGCCCCGCTGGTGTCGTAGGCGCTGTTGCGCTTCGTGATGGCGAAGTCCTGGCCCAAGGCTTCCAGGTCGTCCTGGTTGATGCGCAGGCGATACCCGGCAAGGAACTTCTCGCGCTCGTCATCGGGCTTGTAGATGTCGCGGTCGTTGGGGTCGGGCACATAGGTGGGCAGGCCCTTGAACACGTACTGGCCGGCCTTGTTGGTCACCTGGGTGCGCTCGGGCTGGTTGGGCACCAGCTCCCAGCCACCCTTGCCCTCCCCCTTCGAGTCGGGGTTCCACCAGTACTGCTCCAGGGACACCGTCAGGCCTTCCACACCGGGCTCCAGCGGATCCTGCACGCCGTCGTAGTTCTGGTCGTGCCACACGTAGTTGCCCAGGTAGCCCTTGGTGCCGTCCACGTAGCCCAGACCCAGCTTGCGATACACCGCATAGCCCAGAGCCGGGTCGTTCTGCTCGTACACGGCATGGCCTTGCGCATCCAGGGGCACCGCGCCGTCGAAGGGATAGGTCTCGCCGCGGCCCTTCACCAGGTACAGGTCGTTATCCCACACGCCGTCGGCCCCCGGCTGCTCCAGCGGGTCCTTCGTCTGCAGATAGGGCGTGGGCTTGATCAGACGCGCGGTCACCTTGTTCTCGGCCCGCAGGCAGTAGCGATAGCCTGGCTGCAGGCGGAAGGCGAACTCGCCCGAGGCGTCCGTCTCCATGACGGCGGGGTTGCCCTCGGTGTCGATGACCGGGTCATCGGAGAACGTCTTGGTCTCGGGGTCGTAGCGATGCACGCTCACCACGATGCGGCCCAGGCGCATCTCGGTATTGCTCGTGGCCGCCACTGCCGGGTTCGACGGATCGGACTGGTGGTCCAGCAAGCCGTCGATGAAATCGGGCTCCAGATCGGTGCCGTCGGCCAGCTTGTCGTCGCGGAAGGCCACGCCCGTGAACTCCACGGGGCGGGCAATGCCCACGTCGTAGCTGGTGGCCTCGGCGTCGTAGGCGCGGTGGGCGCCGTCGGGGTTCATAAAGGCGTCCTCATGGGCCTTGAAGTAGGCCTCGTCGTAGGTCTTGTCCACGCCCGTGCCCTTGATGCCCTTCACCTCGATGGCGTTCTGGGTGACGGCGTACATGGCCGTCTCGTCCTCGGGAGTGGCGGGGTCATCGGCCACGCGGGTGATCTCCAGCGGGTTGTCGGCCACGCCGTCGCCGTCCTTGTCGGGCCCGATGGACTTCGTGGTGATGGAGTAGTTTGCATAGGCCCGCGGGAACACGTAGCGCAGCTTGTAGCGGCCGGGCTTCAGGTTCGACAGAATCCAGTAGCCCTTGTTGTTATAGTAGTCCGACTCGGTGGTGAAGCTCACCGGGCCGCCGGCGTCGGCGTTCACGTAGCCGCCGCCGCTGTTGCGCAGCGGCTCGCCGGTCTTGGCGTCGCACTGCACCCAGCGATCCTGGCCGGCACCGGCGGCGTCCTTGATCTCACGCACCACCTGGCCGTCGCGGTTGACCGCCAGGCCGTACTCGTTCAGCAGCTCCACGGTCACGCCGTTCACGCCCGGATCGTCGGGGGTGCCGTCGTAGTCCAAGTCGCGGAACAGGGCCCGCGTCTCGGTCAGGGTGCCGTCAGCCGCCGTGTAGGCGCCCTTCCAGGCCCCGGTTTCCGCGTCGAAGGTCTTGGCGGTGGACAGCAGGAAGCGACCGTTCGAGGCACGGTGGTAGGTGGTCTGACGACCCAGGTCGTCCTTCACCACCGGGCCGTCGGTGTCGTTCTGCAGGCCGTCCCAGTTGAAGTCGAACCACACGTAGTCGCCCAGGTATCCGCGACCCTCGGGGGCGTCGATGAAGGCGCCCGAGGTCTTCAGCTCCAGGGCGCGGGCCGAGGCGTCGTGGGCATCGGTCTTGCCGGCGCCGTTGATGCGCTGCACGAAGGTGTTCCACTGGGTCACCTGGGCCAGGCGCTTCGACAGGTCGGGGTTGGAGCCCTCGTTCTCGCCGGGCTTGGCGTCCAGGTTCAGATCGAAGGTGGCGTCGCCCTTGGTGGAGCCCAGGTACTTGGGCAGGTTCAGCGGCGCGTGCATCTGGTAGCTCAGGCGGATGTAGCCCTGGCACGGCAGGAACATCTCGTCATCATCCACCTGGGTCCAGAAGGCCCGCAGCCCCTTCTGCAACACCTCGGCCTCGTCGGGATGGGCCGCCACGTAGCTCTTCAGCTCGCTTAGGGGCACGAAGCCGTCCTGGCGCAGCAGGGCCGGGTCGTGGCGACGCTCGTTGATCCACTTCATCTTGGCCGACGAGGTGCCCTGGGCCCACAGATGCGGCAGGTCGGTCTCGGCCTTGCACACCAGCTTGCCGTCGCGCCACTCGTAGGGGCCGGCCCACACCTGGGCTTCCGCGGCGGTTAGCTCGCGGCCCTTCGGGTACAGCGGATCGCCGGGATCGAACCGCGTCAGCTTGATGGAGTCGAGATCCTTGATCCAGCCGTTCCACGTGGACTCGCGCTTCTGCGGGGCCGCCTTCGTGCCGTTGTACACCTTGGTGTCATCGGTATGGGGCAGCACGTTCAGGAACGTGGTGCGCACGTAGTTCTGGGCCACCGACATATTGGCGCCGGGGTTGTCGGCCTGCAGGAAGTAGGTGTAGTCGCTGCCCTCGGGCACCGCGGCCGGACCGTTGATGTTGCGGGTGTACAAGGTGCTTATCTGCGAGGTGACGAAGTTTGACTGGTCCTGGGTGATGTTCGACGAGAAGCCCACGGCCGCCAGCTGCAACGCCAGCATCATCTGGTTGGTGTTGCCGTCCAGGTTGGTGTCGCGGGTGTCCAGCACGAAGCTGGTCTTATCGGCGCCCTGCACCTCGGGAATGTAGGGCTCGTAGTTGCCCTTCTTGTAACCGTAGCCCGTGGTGTTCAAAAGCTCGGTGGGAATGGACGAGTTCGCGTCGTCGCGCACGGGCATCATGAACTCGATGACCACGGCCTGACCCATGCGCAGCGCGCCGCGGGTCACCTCGCCCGTCTCGTCGGGGTGTCCGGTGAAGCGCCAGTCCATGAACTTGCGGTCATAGCCCGTGGCCACGTCGCCCAGCTTGTCCACCACGGTCAGGTTGCCGCCCACCTGGGGCTGAATCAGCGTGATCTCGGGAACGTCCACCACTTCCTCGGTCTTGAAGAAGGGGTCACGGTTCTCGACGTGGTAGGTCCACATAGGCTTGGTGTCGTCCAGGTTCTGGGCGTACTCCACCACCTTGTTCTGGGTGATCACCTGGCCCGTGGGCAGAGTGGTCTCCACCTTCTCCACCACGGCGGTGCTCGTGTAGTTCTCGTTCAGCGGATGGCTCGACGACAGGGTGTCGCCATAGGGCACGTAGGCGAAGTCGCTCGGCGTCATGGTGCCCGCCGCTCCGAAGCCCTCGATGAAGGGCAGCAGGATGGACAGGTCGGGGTTCGAGCACGAGTCGGGGTTGCGCCCGTAGATGCCCAAGGTGTCCATCTGCTCCTTAGAAAGATTGGTGAGCGTCAGACGGAAGCGCATCATCTTCGACACGTTCAAATCCAGCGAGGGCGTACCCGGGGCCCAGCGGAAGGCGTCGCCTGCGTTGCCGTTGAAGTAGGCCTGCTCCAGGTCGATCTTCAGCGTGGGGTACTCCTCGTCGCGGTAGAAGCCGGCGCGGGCGCGCTCGGGCTCGCAGAACTTCGTGTCATCGTAGCGCAGCACCGCCGAGGCGTAGTGGTTCAGATGCACGGCGGACGTGGAGGCCACCTCGCTGTCGCCGCCGGCGCCGTCGTCCACCTCGTCAAGCACGTAGGTCTCGCACAGCACGCCAGCTGCGTTGTTCGTCAGCGTCAGCGGCATCTGGCTCTGGGGGCGCAGGATGCGCTTGCCCGTGGCCGAGATCATGTAGCCGCCGTTCTCGTCCTTCTGCCATTCCCAGCCGGTGTTCAGGCGCTCGGGATCCACCTCGTCGGCCTCCTGCTTGCCCGCGGTGGCCTCGGCGTAGGTCTCGCTGCTGTAGTCGTCGGGGGCGGCGTCCACATCCAGGCGGAACCCGTGGGGCACCGGCGTGGCGTAGGTGGCCGCACTGTCCAGCAGGGCCTCGCGGCCGGTCTTACCCGGCTCCACGGCCTTCACGATCCAGCGAATCTGGCGGATGTCCTGGTTGGCCGAGCCGGTCAGGTGCGTGGTGTCGATGGCCACATTCTGTTTATCCGACACCGCATAGCCCGCCGGGTCGCCGATGATCTGCCACGAGCCCTGGGCCTCGTCAGCCGTATTGAAGTCGGCCACGTCATCCTCGCCGTACCAGTAGTCGCGGTCGGCATCGGTGCCGGGCAGGGCGTAGTTCTCGCGGTCGTTGCGCTCGGCGCCGTTCTGCTCGTAGTACACGCTCTTCAGCGAGCCCGTGGCGCAGTTCACGGTGCGGGCCAGCACGAACACGCGCAGCTGGCTCTCGGTGCGGGCAGCGTCGTTCAAAGGCGCGCCGCGGCGCTCCACCTCAACGGGCTCGCCGTCCTCGCCGGTCACCGTTTCCGTGATGGTCTCATATTCCGCACCGGGCACCTCCCACACGCCGGTGTTCACCGTCTTCACCTGCGGACGCGTGCGCACCGTGGGGTTGGCGGCGTCGAACAGCGGCGCATCGTAGGAGATGGAATCGAGCGTGGCCCAGTAGGGCACCTGCCAGTCCACCATGAAGCTGTTCACGGCGCCGCCCGTGTTTACCGCCTGGGTGACGTAGAACTGGTTGGAGCCGCCGCCGTGGGCGTCGTCGGCCAGGCTGAGGGCGAAGTCGGGGTCGGTCATCAGGCGGCGCAGATCGAAGGTGTCGGCGCGCACCGAGGCCGAGGGTTTGCGAATCTTGAAGTACCCCGAGGTGGCCGCCGTGTAGACGTCGGTGAACTGGCTGTCGCGGTCGTAGTCCACCGCCTCCACCACCTGGCCCGTGGCCGTATCAGTGTACTGCTCGTGGTCCTCCTGCTTGTTCACGAAGCGGAAGCGGGCCAGATCCTGGGCCGCGAAGCCATAGGGCACCATGGCCACGTTGGCCGGCACGCCCTCGGGCAGCTTCGCCTCCTGCACCGTGGGCTTCGCCGGCTGGCTGCCGTGGGTCCAGCCCACGCCGCCCTTAGTGGGATCGAGCCAGTCCATGGTAGTGTCGTGCACCGTGGCGTACACGGTGGACTCGCCGCCGTCCCAGGTGCGAATCTGCTGGATCTGCTGGGCGTAGGCCGCCTGCATGTCCTCCAGCACCGACTCGTCCTCGGGCAGGTTGTCCATGCGCGTGCGCACCTTCAGGGTAAGCACGTCCCCTACCCCGAAGTAGCCGTCGGCGTGGGCGCCGCTCCAGAAGGCCTCCAGCAGGCTGGGGTAGGCGGCGAACTCCTCGTCGGTGGCGTCGTCGGGCGGCGCCAGCTCGAACACCACTACCTCGTTGGCGCGCGCCCGCTCCTTCACCGGATCGCCCGCGGGAATGACGTCGGACGGGTCGTCCTTATCCGGCTTGGCGTAGGTGCTGTCGCTGAAGTTGTTGGCGCCGTAGTTGGGCTGATGGGTGATGTTGATGGTCCAGCCGGCCTCCACCATCTGCTTGGGCGTCAATGTCTCCGTCACCGGCGCGGCGGCCCCGCGCGGCGTGTGGGTCCATTCCACAAAGAACTGGTAGTCGTCGCCCTCGTAGTCGGCGTAGTTGGCCGTAGACAGTGCGGCGCTCTTGTAGAAGGACAGCGCGTCGGGCAGATGCAGTGCGTACACCAGCTTGGCATGGTTCACCGGCGACTCGTCGTAGTCCACGGTGCCCGGGTTGTTGCGCAAGGTAGCGGCGTACCACAGGGTGTCGCCGTACTCCCACGACTGCTCGTCGGCCCCGGTGAAGGCGCCGTCCTTATCCAGCACGCCGTGGCGCTGGGCGGCACCCTGGCCCACAGCGGTGGCGCGGTCGGCCATGATCTCGTAGTCCACCGACAGGTTCGGCGAGGCCCAGCTGCGCAGCTTCAGCCCGGTCATCAGACCGCCGTCCACGGTGGCATCGGCCTTACCCGTGGCCTTGCGAACGAAGGCCTCGGTGGTGCGCACGTCATCGTTGCCGTTCAGGCCCTTAGTGGTGGCCTCGGACAGCGCCAGGGGCGCCCGGAAGCCGTAGTCCTCCACGTTCAGGCCCGCATGGGTGGCGCCCGTTACCATGCCCAGACCGTTTTCGGTCTCGGTATAGCGACGGGTAAAGCCGGGCAGCTTGTTGGTTTTCTTCTTCTCGAGGTTGATCTGGCTCACCGAGGACGGATCGCGCAGCGAGGTGCCATCGTCCAAGGCGTCGAAGGGCAGACAGCCGATCTCAGAGAAGGTATAGCGCCAGACGTAGCGCCAGGAGGAGTACTCGACTTCCACCTTGCCCACCTTCGACCAAGTTTCTGCCGTGGCAGAATCTAGGAGGGCGTAGTCTTTCCCTTCCTCAGAGGAAAGGGTGGTCACGGGACGGGTGTCGATCCAGGTGTATTGCCCCGTCTGGAAGTTCCAGAGCTTATCTTGGTTCCAGCGCACCACACTTGTCGCAACGCGCGTCTGGCGCGCGTCAAGGCGCATATCATCGCCTTCGCCGCCGCGCCGGCGCAGCTGGGCCGCACCGCCCACCAAGTAGGGATTGCCGGAAATATCGCCATCGCTCAGGAACTGGTAGTTGTCCACGGCGCTCGTCACGTAGGTGCGGATATTCTCGGAGGAGCGGAGCACCTCGTCGTACTTCCCCTTCTCGCGCGCTGCCTGGGTGTTCTCGCCGATGGTCATCACATTGAACTTGAAGGTGTCCATGTCGTAGGCATCGATGGCCTGCTCGCGGTCCGGGTCGCCGTTGGGCCCGTCGCCCTTGGCGGTGAAGCGCACCACGAAGCGATACTGCTCGGTGCCCGTATTCTCATCGGCCACGCGCTCGTAGGTGATGGTGGCGTCAAAGTCGTTCCAGGGATCGGGCGCGTCCAGGGCATTGGCCAGTTTCGCGCGACCGGCAGTCGTGGCGTCGGCCTTGTTCGCATAGTTCACCGACCAGTCGCCGTTCTCGAACTTTTGCGTATAGCCGATCAGGCGCGGATAGGGAATGCCCGTGCTCTTGTGGATGGGCACGATGTTCTCGGGCAGCACCGTGGTTACCACGGGCAGCGCCAAGGAGCCCATCTGGCCGCCATCCACGGCGTAGGTATGGCTGCGGCGCTCCCAACGGCCACGGTTCTCGTAGGCGGTGCGAATCTGATTGCCGTCGTCGTCGGTGGTGTAGGAGGTGTAGATCTCCTGACCCTGGTAGTTGGCGTCCTGAGCCAGGTCGTTCCACCAGTAGCGATTCTCCACATGGATGTTCAGCTGGCGGACGTCGCCCTCGCCCTTCAGATAGTACTGGTCGATATCATCGCCCACGCCGTCGTCGCCTACGGTGTTCCACACGCGCACGAAGGGCTTGCGCTGCACGGCGTTCGTACCCGTCTGCGCATAGAGGTTGGCAGCGTACTCCAACGAGTCCGATCCGTCCTTGTAGGCCTTAGACCAAGCCACCTCGGTAGTGGTGTTAAGCACCTTGGCGCCGCCGGGGTTGTCGTCGGTGGTGCGCACCGTGTTGTTCTGCACCGTGCGCCCGTTCACGCTGGGCATATTGGGCGAACCGTAGGACTGGTCCCAGACGGGATCGAGCTTGTAGTCGTCGCCGTCGCGGCGCCCCACCCAACGGTAGTCCATGCCCAGCTGCTGGGTGTGGTTGCGGTCGCCGTCGGAGTACTTGTCGCCGTCAGCCTCGGTCACGCGGCCCTCGTAGTGGTCAAGGTCGTACACCTGGAAGTAGGCACTCGACTTGGAGGCCACTTGGCCCTGAACGGTATCGGGGCCCGTTACCTCGCGGGTGTCGAAGGGGCGCACCAGCACACGGTCGTACCAGGCGCCGTTGGCGTTGTTGCCGAACACGTGGGCGTCTACGTCCACGTTGATCTTGTAGCCGGCGTTGCCCTTATAGATGTCGGGGTCGGCGGCGTTGTCAATGGAACCCACCGGCTGACCGCTCTCGTCCACCGCACCGTCTATGTTGCGGCCGAACCACTTGCCCAAAGGCTGCGTTACGGTGATCTTCAGCACCCACGGCTGCGAGCTCTGACAGTAATCCTCTGTCTTGATGGAGGCCTGGGCGCTGCCGGCATCCGGCGCCGCCAGACTCTCGTAGGAAGTAGCACCCGTGGCCGCTGACACGTCGGGCTGCGATCCGCTCTTCAGCGCGCGGCCGTTGCGATAGTCGGCCGGGTTCTGGGAATCGCTCGGCGCATCATAGCCCGCGTAAGCGCTCCAGGGACTCTGCACCACTTCCACCGTCACGCGCGAAGCATCGATGGGACGGTAGGTCTCCTTCAGGTTGGCGCTCGTGGTCTGACCGTCCCAGCCGTTCACCGACTGCAGCACCGAGGCGCTTACCTGCGGGTTGCCCTCCGCGTCCAGCACCGGCTCGGTGCCGCGGGGCATCACGTAGGTGAACTCCACGCCGTCCAGGGTGCGGTCGCCGTAGTTCAGCGCCTGCAAACGGGCCGTATAGCCCTGGTTGTACTGAAGAGCCGCATCGTACTGGTTCCACAAAAAGCCGCGCCAGTCGTACAGCTGCTTGGCTCCGCTGGGATCGTAGACGAACCAACGCTCATGGGGATCCCAGGTACGGTACTTGCGCTGGGACTCGTACTCCGCCGTGCCGCTATGGGACAGGCCCGTGGCATCGGGGATCATCTGACTGGCCGTGGCCAGCCAGGCCTTCTGCAAGTGCACACGGGTCTCCGACCAAATAAGCGGCGTGGTGCTGCCCCAACGCTTCGAAGCGTCGGTACCGCCCTTGGTGCGGGCGCTGGTCACGAAGCTCCAGTAGTCGCGAATATAGGTATTCTCCTGCTTGAAGTTAAGCGGCTCGTCGTTAGGCGTGATCAGCCACGTGTCGCTGGGAAGCTGGCCCTGCACCTGGGCGAGCGTGCCCAAAGGCGAGCGCGGCGTGTAGCGAGCCAGCTGCAGGTTCTTCGAGGTTTTCACATCCTCGTCCAGGTAAACGCCGCCCGTGCCGTCCTCGCCGTTGCGGTTTGTCTCCACGTAGCCGTAGGAAATCCACGTGTCGTACCACCAGCGCCCATCCTCGTACTTGCGGTTCGTAGCGGTACCGGGAATGGCGGCGTAGGAGCCGTCGAACATCTCCCACAAGTCGCAATGGCGCGGCCGATCCGCCGTGAAAGCGGCATCGTGCAGCAGCGAATCCATGTCCATGAGCACATTCGAAGTATCGACGAACGTAACGCCCACGCCCAGGCCCGTGTTGCCGAACGAGCTGCCTGCCAGCGGGTTGCAGCCGGCATTGGACCAGGAGGACCAGTACTCGCCGAGGCGCGGGAAGTAGGCTGGCTCGGCGCCCGTCGTACCCGTTTGAGCGCCAATGCCGCTGCTGTTCAGGTTCGTGTACACCTGCGGCAAACCATCCACCGCCGCGCACACGTCGAACCACAGCTCGAGGGTATCGCCCACCTCCACGCAGGTGCTGTTGGCAGCAGGCTTGTCCACCGGCGCCCAAGGATCGCGCTCAGCGGGAACCGGACGCGTCTCGTTGGCTGCCGCCTCCTGAACCGGCACCCACTCGATGCGGAACAGGCCGAAGCGCGTCTCGCCGCTCACGCCCGCCGCCTGGGGGTTCAGGTCGGCAAAGGGCTTGCCCCAGTTGTTGTTCGCGTAGCCCTTCGGGCTGTTGGCGTAGGCCATGGCCCCACCGTAGTCGGGGGCCAGTTCAGGGGCATCCTCCTCGGCCACCCGCGTCACCTTCAGCGTCATGCCCGCCGTGCGCTCGGCCAGCACGTCCTGGCCCGCCGCGTTCGTCCAGCGAATCCGACCAGCTAGGCGCTCGGCCAGGTATGCGACCGTCACATCCTGCCCCTGGTCGTCCTTCAGGTAGTCCAGCGGAATACGCTCGTAGAATACGGGGTTATAGAGCTCGCCCTCGACGTCGGTACGTCCCTGGTTGCCGGAGCCCTTCTTCACGTTCACTAAGGTGTCCTTGTACCACAGGCGCTCTCCTGGAATGTAGCCGGTTTTCTGGGCGGCGTTGCTGGAGAAGCTTGCCGCAGCGGCCGTCTCGGAGCCGAACACTTGGTTCTGGAAGCGCACTACTGGGTTGCGTCGCGCCACGGTGAAGGGCTCTGCCGTTTTGCCGGAGTCCTGCTTGATGCGGCCCCAGTCGCGAGCGATGGGATCGGTGCGCTTCAGACCGCCCGCCTGCTCTACCACCGGCTGCCCCGCCCCGTCGGTAACCGAATTGCCGGCCTCATCGACGGCATAGGTGGTGGCATCGAAGAAGTCGAGAGTGGTGCGCTCCTGGTGGTAGTGGGTGTAGCCCACGTCCAGAATGACGCCGGCGTCAGTCCAGCTTTCGTCCTGCTCGACGTTGGCAGCCAAGAGACCGCGCACGTCCTGGTAGCGACCAACGCCGACCAAGGCCACGTCCTCCAGACGGTAGGCCGATACGGCGCCGTTATACAAGCCGCCCGCAGGCAGATCGTAGTAGGTCCAACGCACCTCGGTGATGGTGCGGAAGGGGTTCACATTGACCAGATGGGTGTCATCGTAGGCCACGTTCTGGGCGTAGGTGGCACGCACCGTGGCCTCGTCGAGCCACGCGCCCGAACCTTCGTTGGCCAAGGGGTCAAAGTACTCCACCTTGATCGAGGGACGACGGTTGTCGCGTGCCGCACCTTCCGGGGTCGAGGGGTCGAGGAAATCTACCGCCGTATCGACCGACGGGCCGCTTTCCAGGTTCACGCTGGGCGGTAGATCCTTTGGGTAGCGCAAATCCACCACAGCTCCCTCTTCCTGAAGCACCGCAGTGGTGCTGGCGGCAATATGCGGCGCCTCGGTCAGCTCAAAGCTGCGACGACCGTTGCGGTCGTACAGCTTCACGCTTACCGTCATGTTGCCGGCATGGTACGTGGTGTTGCGCAAATTGCCCACGGTTATCTGCGCCGGGTTGCCATCGACGTTGGCCGTGTAGCCAGCACTATGCACGTTCGCCTTGGTGAAGGCCACGCCGATGGTGGGCTCGGTGCCATGGTTCGGCGTGCCCGCCAAGCTGCGGTCGGCCAGGTGGTTGTACAGATAGCACGTGCTGCGCGCCACGCCGCCATAGGTGGTGTGGCCGCCCACGGTGTACTTGCCGTGCTCGTGGCGGATGTTGCCGCTCACGGCCGGGTCTTTCCAGCCCGAGTCGGTGGTGTAACGCACCGTGCCATCGGCCTTGTCAGCCGAGTCCTTCAGGCGGTACTGGGTGTAACCGTGCTTGGGCGCCGACACCGTATAGAAGAATGCTTCCAAACCGCGGCCGCGCCAAGCAGGACAGTCGGCCGTGCCGTTGTGGGGCGTGTTTTCGGTGGCGGCGTAGTCCTCGTCCGATACCTCGTTTGTCAGCTGGGTAATCACACGGACCCACACGCCGGCACCGGGAGCCATAATGCGCTCGCTCTCGTCGGTCATCGTGCCCGAGGCGTCCCATTTCGATGCACCCGCCTTGAACTCGATGTCGCGGTTCTCGGCAAAGGCCTCCTGTCCGTCCACAAGCGAAAGATCAGTTTGCGCTGGCGCGATCCGAGTGGGCTCACCAGTCGAAATGCTGCTGCCGATTTTCGCCGTAATGGGAAGACCCGTGCTGTTACGCTCGCGCCATACCCCATTCACCTGTTCCTTCGCCACTTCCCAGCCAACAATCCGCTGACCGGCCGGCACGCGGAACAGCGCATCCACACCCTCCAGGGGAAGGCTCGAGGCCGCATCAGCGCCCACGTACAGCTCGTACTCCACATAGTCGCCCACGTACAGGCCTCCGTCGGGAACGCCCCAGCCCACCGCCCCCGTGCCGTCGGGAGCAAAGGTCTCGGGCGAGGAGCTGTCGATGGCCGCCTTGTCGTAGCCAAAGATGCGACTCTCTACACCGTTCATAACCACCTTGCGCCCGCGTACCACTTCAGCCTGCATGGTAGCCATCAGGTGGCGCAAACGGGTCGAATCTGATGAGGAGCTCGACGCCACCTCAGGGTCTTGATGGTTGGGATCTTTGGTTTCCACGGACCACACATTCATATAGTGCGTCGAGGTCACAGTGCTGAATGCGCCGCCCTGCTTGCCGAACGACGGCGTGGAAGTTTCGTTCCAGCAGCCCTTCTCGGGGTCGGTGGTGGTTTCGGAGGCCCCATAGAAGTCTTCAGGGGTGCGGTCCGCATAGACACCGTCGTAAGCGAAGGTGAAACTGTTGCTAGCACCGGCTAGCGACTGGCCCGAATCGAGCATGCGCTCGGGACGATCCTGCCGAGCATTCGGCGACGCGATGATCAGCGCGATATGACGCACATAGGGGCTCACGTAAGTCAGATCCACCGCAGGATCACCCTTGTAACCGTCGATGGTGTTTGTGCGCTGCGTAGCCGTATAGGTTGGCAATTTGAGCTCATCGCGATGCTCGCGCAGGTACTTTTCGATATCGATGGCATAACAACCCTCATAGCCCCCATGGGTACCCGGCTCCTCCACGATGCCCAGCTTCTCGGCATCACTCCACGACAGGCTCAGCACTTTCTCAGTGCCATCAGCCAAGGGAATCCAGAAGCGGATGTTCTGCACTTGGAACCAGTTCTCGCTCCACAGGGCGTCTTTGGGCACGAACTCACGCGGCACGTACAAGCGCTGCATACGGAAATCGCTGGCTATGGCCACAGGGATTTCTGCCGAGCTGATATGGGACACCCGCTTTTTAGGATCGAGCTTGCCCGAGGTCATTCCGTCTTCGGCATTCGAGAAGAACACGCGGTAACGCTCTTTGTTGGGCGTCAGGTTGTCATCCTGATAATCGGTTACACTGTAAGATCCACTCACAATAGAGAAGCGGTACTTGAACGGGATACGGTAGCTGTACATATACGCCTTATCCCGGAAGTAGAAGTTATCCTGAGTGCCGTTGGCGTCGCCGCGGTCAAGCGTGGTGTCCTGATACTCCGTGGCGCCAGTGTAGGCACGGCGGGTTAACGTCTCTGCCGAGTTCGTCGTATCCCGACGAACCTGAGGCTCCTCAGGATCCTTCTTGTCGGCAAAGGCGTAAGGTCGTCCGTACACGTACAGGTCTGCCATGTTGCGGTTCCAGACACTCGTGAACTCCATGCTATGGAAGGCGCCGGCATTGCCGCGACCGGTCTCGGTCGTGTAGTCGGCACTCCCCTCAATTTCCTTCATGACGATATCGAAGCTCGAAACGAATTCATTGAGATTCAACTGCAAATTGAAGCAGTAGGGAGCGCCCGCAAGCTGCGGCGCATCATCGTTGTCGGGATTCTTGAACCGCACGCACACGGAGCCGCCCGTCGCCACAGCAGCATCGCCCTGAAGCTGAGCGCGAGTTACCACGATATCCCGATGGCCCGTTATGCTCGCACCGGTAATGGTAGCCGCCGAATATTGGTTTGTATGGAAGATGATCTTGTCTACGTAATGACGTACATCCTTCACGTCAGTGCGCGAGGTGGCCAGGGGAATCTCAATACCGGTAGGCAGCACACCATAGTATTTCGCGGTGATGTCAGGACGACACACTGGCAGCGTTTCGCGCAGGACAACCTCATCAGCATGAGACGTCAATCCCCATGTGCGCTCATAGAAGTCGAACTGGTGGCCGATGCCGCGAGTTCCACCACCACCGTCGGTGTCAATGCGATAGGTTCCCTCTTCCGCGTCTTTGTTCTCGTAGTTAGAACGCTCTCCGCCTCCCGGTAGCTGCCAGCGAGCGAACGATACCGCAAAGCGCTGATCGCTGGCAAAAGCCACGTCGCCCGTGCCGTCAACGTCATCGTGATCATTGCCGTCGAAGGAGCCGTCCTTCACCACGTCGTACGCCTTGCGCACAAAGTTGTTGGTCTCATATACCTGCACCTCAGCGCGGGAGATAAGATGCTGCATCTTGTAAGGCGAGAGCGCATCCTTTCCCAACGCACTGACATCCTTGTTCTGATCGCGGATGTAGTCAGTGAAGGACCAGCTTGACTTACCACCCGTTCCTCCATTAAGGTGACCGGCGTCATAGCGCACGGCAGCCTTATGTCCAGAACGCACGCTCCCCGAATAATCGCCACCAATGCGGAGAGCCGAATTGGTCGTACAGTACACCCCAGTTTCGTTCACCTTAAAGAAACGCCCCGTCACTTCAAAGGCGTCGGTCGTGGGATCTTTCGGATTGTAATCCAGGCCGAAATCGGGCGTGCCAGCCACCGTGGTGGTACCTGGCGCATAGGGACTCTGGTTAATGCGCAACGTATAGGTGATTGTTCTTACGCGGAGCGCATCGGGCGGATCGCCATAATTGTAGTCATCAAACGCATCGCGGAAAGCTACAGCTTTGTTCTGGGAGAAATCAGCCACATGAGTGCCATTTGCGTCCGTAGCCAGCAAATTCAGGCGGAAGAATTTCTGGCCCGTGCTCGAGACTTGCACGGCATTGGCCTTGTGGGCCTGAATTTCATCATGGCTCACACGCAGAGTGGAACCGTCCCGATAAGTAATGTTTATGGACTGCACGTAGTCAACGGCGGAAGGATGAATCTTCAAATAGTAGGCGTCGAAGGTATCCGAGGGCAGATTCTGCTGAATATCCATCGTCACACCTGTATTGAGCGACTTAAACGACAAGGGATACCACTCATTGAACGCCTTGGTTTGATCACTGAACTTATAGGTGTTCTTCCATTCGCCCTCCCAATTCTCGCGCGCCTGATCGATCCGAACCAAATCGCTTTGACGGAATCCCGCCAAGAAGGAGCCCTGGGCTTTGTAGCCAATCTCCAGGGCGAAATCTCGTTCAGTCATCGACGAGAAGTAGGATCCGAAAGGCTTTAAACGATGCCCGCCGTCATCGGCCATAGCCCACCGGTCAAAACGGCGCTTGGCACCGCTCGCCAAGCCGTTCGCCGTCGTGCGATCGTCGGTAAAGGCCGAGCGTGATACCAGGTCGAAGAACATCTTCGAGGTATACACCATGCTGCTGTCCTTGAAATGGCGCAGGGCCATCGCCTGACGAATTGCGCCCATGTAGGCGTTGGCATGGGCCTCGATGAAGGTGTAGCGCGACCCGAGGGCTGCATCGGAATAGCCGTTGAAGGTGATGCGCTGGGCCGAGGTGTCAATGTTGGCATTCGCCATGCCCTTCCACCCGCGCAGATTCAAGGTCGTCAAATGGTCGATACCCAAAGCAATGAAATCGGTCTCCAGCAACTGTAAGCTGCCGTCGCCCGAAAGCGGGTAAAACGTATGGCCGTCGCGTAGCGTACGGCCCGGCGCCACGGCGGTGCCATCGTCGTCGGCTACAAAGCCCTCAAGGGCTCCAGCAGCATCAAACACGGGCGAAAGTACGGCCTTAACGGCAGTTGGCAGCACCGTCTCGCTCTCGGAAGGGCCACCCAATTGGATAGTGCCCACCTCGTCGAACATGCGGAATAACGTCGAAGATACCGTGGCCTTCGTAGCGTGAAAACCGGTCCAGGCCTCTTTCGTACCTCCTGTTTCCTGCACAATGGATTCGCGCATGAGGAACAGCGAGACGTCGAAATCCAAGTCCTCGATAATGGAGTAGTGCGTGTTGTTGTACAGTTGCGTCCACAAGGTGAAATCACGGTCGTAGGGCACCGCCAAATAGGATTCGGAATAGTCGCAGTTCGTATCGTTCGTCCATGCCCAATCATTTTCCCGTACGTCGAGGTAGCTACCGTGGGTGCGCACGGCTACATCGGGCCGCGGAACATACAAGTCCGCCGCAGCCGTCGTGGTACGGCCATCGCTCAGCTGCGTAGCCGTTACTCGTCCTCGCAAGGCGTTCGAGCTGTCGACGCTGTTGTACCAATCAGGTCGACCGACGAACTGCGCATGGAGGGTGCCGCTCGCATAGGCCGGCGCCATGACGCCGTAGTCGACCACCACTGTTTTCAGATAGCGGTCCTTAAACGGAGCAAAGGCTCCCTGATCCAACGCAAAGGTGTACCCCTTGGTGTAGTCAGAGGGATCGTTCTGATAGGCCGCCAAATCGGCCAGGGACAGCTCAATATCGGGCGTGTTCCCTACGATGCCCGTCACATTTGAAGCGAAGTAGAACTTTATCTTGGCAAGCGAGGAGCCTAGGCTGCCGTCGTCTTTGCGAATCGCGCCCAAATTGAACAGCCCTGCGTCCATGGCCAGCGTGCGCGCCTTGAATCCGCGCACGAACACCGCGCTCGTGTCGGATCGATTAATAACGCTTTCGAGATCGAACACCACGCGGTTCGCATTGGCGCGCGCCTGGGTGCCGTTGGCCACCGTGAACTTATAGCCTGAGCCCTCGGTCAGCACCGCCACGGGCACCGAAGAGCCCTCGGCATACCCCGACGGATGCTGGCTCGTGGCAGGACGGAAGGCAGCGGCCGAGGTGCCAAAGCTGAAAGGCTCGATCCAGAAGTTCGCATCCACTTTCTGAGCAAAGGCATCGCCGTACGTCCCAGTACGCGGATAGAAGTGCGCCGTGCTCACGGTGTAACCGCGTGTCGTGCTACCGCCGGCGGAGGGCAAACTGATAGTACCCGAGTGATCACCCAAGGTTTCTACTTTGCCATATACCCGCACATTAAAGGCATTGGCTCCTGTAGCCTGCTCCCCCAGCTCGCCAAAGGAAATGCGGATATTCTTAACAGCCGTCATATCTGCCAGGTTTTCAAGGGGGAGCTTCAACGTGCCAGACGCGTCGATGAAAGCAGCCAGATCGTCCATGGAGTAGCTCTTCGCGGGCGTCGGGTCGTTCTGCCAGTTGGACAGACCGCCGGTAATGGACTGTCCCAAATCAAACAAGTCAATGGCGCTCACAATGCTCGTACCGCACACCCATTCCCCCGCGGCGGTCTTCTTGAAGCCGCCGATCTCCAGCAGCGTCGGCACAAAGCCTTTCAACGAAGGGGAACCCGCGACGGACGGAACCTGCGCCAGCTCGTTCATCGACAGCGTCAAATCCACATCCTTGGCCGAGGATTCCGTGGCGTTGGTCATGGTGTAGCCCATCCACGCCCGTTCGCGCTTGCTGTCCTCGCCCCAGCGATAAGGGCCGCACTCAGCCTGCTGCACGCCGTCCAAGCTCCACCCCGAGCTAGTGGTCAGCTTCGGATCGATGGTGGTGATGCGCAAGGTGGCCGCATGAGAGTTGGTCACGTTAGCCAACGGGTTTTCGTAGTTGGTGCGGAAAGTGCCCGTCACCTTGATGTCCTGCACCTTGGTGGGCGTGCCGTGGATGGCCACGTAGCCGCTCGCCGGATGCGTGGCCGACACAGGAACATTGCGCTGATAGAAGTCGAAGTCGATCTCGATATGTTGGAAGTACTCGTCGTCCCACACATCAGGCGTCAGTACCACTGCCCCATCCACGGCGGCCGCGTAAGTGCCGCCCGAAGGTGCGGGGTCGCCCGCCTTCACCTTGTAGGTTGCCAGCTCGGCCGCCGTCAGCGTCTTCACCACCTGGGTGCCGTCAAGGGCGCGAGAGTATAGCCGTACCGAGGCAATGCGCGAGCGTGCAAGGAAATCGCGAGACAACACGATCTCCGTAGTGTCAAAGCCACGATAGCCATCGCCCCATTTCTCGTAGGGTAGGTCGGAAGAGGTGAAGCGTCCAGGCACCACAGCTGAGGCATTCAAGCTGCCAAACTCAAACCAGAAGCCCGACCGATTGGCGTTCAGCGGCGCGGTCTGCACTTGCGTCATTGAGTACTTCAAACCCAGCGGCGAGTTGTCGAAAGCGTACGTGTCAAGCTCCAACTGAGGCTTCGCCACGTGCAGGTTGGCATTGCTGGTATCGTTCATATCCAGGCCGCCACCGTAGAGCGACTCGAATTTCGCCGTCGTTCCGATGACCTCGTTGTCATTGTCGTTCACGCGCGTGGGCGTGCCATGGTAGGCCATGTAGGGCGACGTGCCCAGGTTAGTGCCGCTCACGCCTTCGGTGAAGGAGTTGAAGTACACCTCGGCATGGGAGAAATGCTCAGTCCACGCCGAGCGAGGAATGATAATCGCGCCCGCTTGAGAGGCGTGGTATTTCTGGCCGTCCGGCGTCGAGCCGTCGGCAGCCACAAGGTACTTCGCCTTCAGATCGGCGATGCTGATGGTCTGAGAGGAACGGCTACCATCCTCGCTCAACGAATGGAGCACCATATGGGTGATGGTGGCATACTGCAGAAACGCTTTGTTCAGAATGACGTACTCGGTCTCGAACCCATGGAGCTTTCCATCGTAGGACCACCGCACAAATGGCAGCGCTGTGGTGGAGAGGCGTCCGGGCATAATCTTCGAGCCATTGCCCGTTCCAATATAGAACACGTAGCCCGAGCGGCTATCATCCAAAGCCACGGTCTGCCGATCGCGCGAGTTACCGCTTACGTACACATCTTGATCGCGCCGCGCCGCGCTCAAATCGCCCGGGGCGTTCTTCTCAAAGCCATAGGCGTACACATAAGGCTGAGGACGCGCTACGGCAAGAGTGCCCGCACTCGTATTGGTCACATCCGCGCGCCCGAGCACGCTATCGTAGGTAGACTGCAACGTGCCCTGCACCGTTTGCTTATCGGGCTTGGTAGGGGTGCCGTACAGCGCCACATGGGGTCCCGGATTGGAGAAACGCGTCCCTGGGTCGAAATACACTTCCGAAGCGAACCAGTCGAAATACACTTCGATGTGCGAGAAATAACGATTCTCCCAGGCACTTGCCGGAATAATGATACTGCCCGTAGGAGGCACGCCCTTGCCGCCCGAAGGCGTATCGTAGGGATACGACTCGTACAGGTCGCGATAAGCGCCATCAACAGGATAGATGCGATTGGCTGCATCACTCGCACTGACGAGATACTTCTCTTTTAGCTCGTTGATGGAAAGGGTTTGCACTCGCTCGACATACGAGCCCTCATCGTCGGGCTCCAGCGAGTGAATGACCACTTTCGTAATGCCGGCGCTTGAAAGGAGCGCGCCACCCAAAGCTACCTCGCTCGTCTCAAAGCCGTGGAAGCCGTCCTTGTCGAAGTCGTGCACCACCGGCGTGGTGGAGAACTTGCCCGGTGTAATGCGCGAAAGCGACCGATTCTCGAGATAGTACACATAGCCACTGCGCAGAGAGCCAAGAGCGGCCTCTTGAGTGCCCGTGCGAGACATGCGCACCTTAGACCGACCCTGCATCTCTAAGCCGAAGGCGTTGATCCGTGGTGCCGGGGCCACCCCTACCAGCGTTACCTGCTCGCTGCTCTTCTGATCGAGCTTCGGGTCGTTGTAGTTGGTTCCGAAGGTGCCCTTCAACGGGTAACGGCCAACCGCCGTCACCGTGCCCACGAGCGAGATATAGGCATTCGCGCCACGCGAACCGGCCACATTGGAGGCAAACACGTCCGTCTCCATGGCAACCGCTTGCAAATAGCCGTTGCCCCACACAGAAGAGGGCACCACCACGGAGCCCACCAGGTGCGTTCCGTACTTAGCGGCTTCCGCGCTGCCAGTTGCCACAATATAGGGCTGCAGCTCTTCCTCAGTCAGCTTAATGGTTGAGGCCACCCCTTCGGAATCAACCACATCAAGCTGCAAGAACTGAAAGCCGCTGATTTTTTCGAGGGCCATACGGCTGATAACCACGTGATCGGTCACAAATCCTGAGAAGGTTCCGTCGCTGCGTAACGCGTAGGGCAGCTTCGTGGTCTCGAAGCGTACCGGCTCCATGCGAGCGTCGCCCGGATTAACGAGATGGAACACATAGCCTGAGCGCTTTTCGTCGAGGCGGGCTTCCAAATCGCGATTCGAAGCCCCAGACACCGGATCACTCCAACGGCTGCCATCGGAAGCGCCGTTGGGCGTCCGACCACTGGCGTTATCGAAGGCGTAGGCCCAGCATTGGGGATTGGAAGGATCCACCTTCAGCTGCGCCGTGCTCTGGGTCTTCTGATTCTCATAGTCCTCATACTTTGTCTCGAAGGTGCCGGTCAGCGGGTAAGTGCCCAAGGTGGTAGGCTCGCCGTGAATGGCGACGAACGCCCCCTTTCCCGGCGTGGACGAATCTACCAGACCGTTGAACGAGTCGAACTGCACCGACACGTTCTTCAGGTGCACCCACCACTTTCCGTCGCCCTTCCACACGCTGGAGGGGATGACCGCCGAGCCCACCAAGGCGGTGCCATAGGCGGCAGCTTCCGCGCTGCCCGCCTTCACCACGTAGGCCTGCAGCTGCTGGCGCGTAAGCGTCAGCGGATCGCGGCCGTCTTTGTCGGTGCCGTGGTCGAAAGTAAGTGTCACCGAGGTGATGTCAGCGTTGTCGAGGAAGCCCTTGGAGATGATGACGCGCGACGGATCGAAGCCCAGATGGTTGCTGTGATACCACTCGTTTTCGTAATAGTGGCCGTTGATCCACTCACCCTTCCAGGTGCCGAGATTAGAACCGGGGCGATTCGGCACCCAAGTCGTACCCACCCAACGGCAGTCGCACGCCGTGTAGGACAGGTTCGAGGTGCTGAACGAGCCCGGCTCGGCCTTCGAGCGGCTGGGGTTCGACAGCTGGAAGATGAAGCCCGAGCGCTCCTCGCCCCAGGGGGCGTTCTGGGTGCCGCCCACGGCACCCCAGCGCATGCCCTGGGTGGGCGACACGTCGTAGGCGCGCGCCTGCACCGTGGGCTGCACGGGACCGATAGCCAGAAGATGCGCCTGAGCCGTCTTCGTGTTCAGGCTGGCCGCCGTATAGCAGTTGCCCTGGTCGCCCACGGGCACCACCCATTGGGCGCGGCCGTAGTTCACCGTGGCTTTGTTGGTGTAGCGCCCCTCCGAGCCGTCGCTGGCGGGATGGCGCATAATGCCGCGCACGGTAATATCCACGGGAATGGTCGCCCCCACGGCGAACTCCTTCGCCATCAGGAAGCGCACGTTCCCCGTAAACTTCAGCGGGTTGGGCGTGGACAGCAGCGAGCTGCGCACCTTCGCCGCAATGCCCTGGGCCTCCAGCATCTGGGCGATGTTCGGCTGGCCCGCCTGGGTGCCCAGCGTCCATACCTCGTAGGTAACGCCGCCCTCGGTCTCCTCGCCCTTGTACGTGGGAGCCACGGGGGTATCCACCCACGAGCCGGCGCCCGGGTCCGAGCCCACCTCGAACTGCACCACGCCCGCCTCGGCGCAGAACCACTGGGCAAAGCGCTCCTCCTTGGTCAGGCTGGCCGCCGTCACGGTTTTCGCATCGTAGAGCTGCGTGTTCAGCGCGTCTTTGCGCACGCGGAAGTCTAGCCCGGTCAGCTCGTAGTTCTTGGGCAAATCGTCGTTGACGATGGGACCCCAGGCGGTGTTCACGTCGGGCCCGGCAATCTTCACGTTGCCCGAGGCCTTCATGCCGTAGATGCGGTACTTCGACTCGTAGCCGATGCGGTCAGAGCCCTGACCGCCATCGCCCTGCCATGCCTGTCGATCGTAGTCCCAGGCGGTCTTGTGCACCTCGAAGCCGTTCTTCGGCTCGATGAACGAGGCCGAGGCGCTCCCCTGCTTCGACCAGGTGTAGCCCTTGTCGCCCTTACCACCGAACACCACGGTAGAGGTGGTGTCGAAAGCCACCGTGGAGTAGATCTTGTTACCCGAGGGGTTCGTGTAGTAGCTGATGTTGGTGGTGTAGGGCACGGCCACCAGCAGCGTCAACTTGTCCCGCGCGCCTTCCACCGGGCTTTGCGGCGGATAGATGGGCTTGTCCACGCGGAAGGTCACCATGCCGTCGATGCCCAGGTTCTGGTAGGGCAACGGCGTCAGGCCGAAGTCGTCGATGTTCGAGAACTTCACGTGGTCCAGCTGATTCCACACGTCGTCGCGATCGGTCATGTCGTAGATGAGCACACCGCCCTCATCGGGCTTTCCGATGAAGCTGCCGTTTTTCATAATGTCGTTGGTGAGCTGGGGAATCTTGTTCCCGTTCTCATCCCACACCATGAGGTCGGCGCGGCGCACACCGCCCGAGGGGCTGCTCTCGTGGGACACGCGCACCGCATAGCGCATAAGGTCGATAACGGTATCCTCCTCGGTGGAGGTGTTCGTGGTTTCCACGCGATACACGGTGTAGTTGTATTTGTCCCATAAAATGGGCTCCCACAGTTTCTGAACCTTCGTCTCCCACTGCAGGTTTGTCTTGATGAACGTAATGCTGCGCAGCTGGCTGTCGCCCGTGTTCATCTCACCCGGCTCAATTTGGAAGGGCACCTCGGGCACGTGGGTCACGCCGTCGTCGGGGTCGGTGTAACACTCCACGCGGCCGCCCATGCGCACCACGGCGCTAGTGTTCTCGGGCACCTTCCCCAAGAAGGCCACGTGGAACACAGGGCGCTGGAAGCTGGAATCGAGCTCAAACGTGCCGTCGGAGCCGGTATACACCAGCGTGATCGTACCCGACAGGCCGTCCTTGTAGTATTCCTTGTACACATCCAGGCTGATGGGCGTGCCGTCCAGCAGCACGCTGAAGTCCATGAACAGCGAGGAGTCGGGGATGATGGCCAGGCGCATGGGCTCCGTTTCCGGATTGGCGTTGGGATAGCGCTTGATGCCGTCCTGATACTCCTTATAAGTACGGGCCTCGATGATGGCGCCCTCATCGGTTTTGTACAGGTAGGGCGACACCAGGGTCAGCTGGGTGGGATGGTCCTTGTCGCCCAGCCAGCCGCCCTCGGGCAAATCAAGAAAGCCCAGTTCTGCTACGAAACCCGCGTCGGCGGTGCCCGTATCTTTAATCAGGTAGATGTTCTCGGCGTCGGGGAGGGCCTCCATGCTGCCTAAGGGTGCCGGATAGGGATTGAACACGTCCTTCAGGTTCAGCTCGCCCGCCGCGCGCACGGCAAACGGCGCTCCCAGCACATAGGCAGTGGGGTGAAGCGCCTGCTGCGTCACAACGTCGATAGGGTCTTCCTCGGGCACGCCGAACACCGTGGGCGCGTCGCTGAGGAGTGGAGCGTCGGTCTCCAAAGATGGCCGCGGCACACCTTCCCCTTCAGGCGAACCCGCCCCTTCAGTCGACTCCGAGCCGTTCGCGGCATCACCGCTTCCGACCCCCTCGCTCTCTCCAGCTGCACCCCCCGTTGGGGACGAGGGCTTCTGCCCTTCAGCGCCAGAGGCCGCGTTGCCGCCGGCATTGCTTGAGCCGGCGGCGGCGATCTCCGCGCGGGCGTCAACGGTAAAGGTGTAGGAGCAATCGCGCAGCTCGGAAAGCACCACGGTTCGCTGGCCTGCGCCCACGCTCATATGGAGCGAGAACGTCCCCTTAAGGGGCTCATAGGGCAGCAGCACGTTACGATGGGAAGACAGCAACTCGGACTGATAGGTCGCCTCGTCCTGGGCCGACCATGCCGGCGTCAGCGCCTGCTCGCGCACGGGAGCGGCAAAGAAAAGCACCCGTTCTTGACCAGGATCAACCGAACCCTCATCCCCCTCGAGCGCCACCGAGAGCACACCGTCTTTGCTGACAGTATAGGGCAGAGGCGCCAGCCCCAGCGCCCTCAGGCTGGCGGCATCGGCGGGATCAAGCGTTGCGCGCTGCTCGTCCGTCAAGGCGGAGACATCGAGCACGATCACGCCGCCCTCTCCCGGCTTACCTATGTAGCGCACCTGGTCGGAGCCTTGATCGTCGTCAGCGAGCACCGCCAAGGAGTACCGCAGGTCCTCTTTGGCCACGCCTCCGCGGCCCTGCTCGTCAGCGGGCCACTGGGCCGTCACGGCTATGCCCGAAGCCGCCGGGCTCTCGCCTGCCACGGCAAAAGTCACCAACGAGGTCGCCCAGCCAAGGCCCGCGCCGTTACGACGCGTCATAAGCGGAGCGGCAGCGCCCTTAATCGCAAGCGTGCTGCCAGAGAGCGCTTGCCTGGCCGCTTTCACCTGAATGTCAGAGCCGCTGCACAACGTGACACTGCCCGCCGCCGCCCGCTTGGCCAGCCCCCGCGTCACCGCGCCGGCGGCATCGGACATCGAGCGCACCTCGTAGCCCCACACAACGTCGACTTGAGCGCCCTCGGGAACCGATCCTTTGAGTCCAAGCTCGAAGGCGGGAAGCTCTGTCTCGGCGGTCACCGGATTCTCGGCGCGCAGCACCAAGCGCCCCGACACACCTTCTTGCAATTCGGCTTCCGTAATGCGGCGATATCCCTCGCCGTGGACCTGCCACAGCGTCCAGCCCTTAGGAAGTGCCTGGCCGTAGAGGACAGCTCGAGCGGCAGAACGGGGCGTGTCGCCCTGAGCGCGCTGAGCGGCCGCGTCCTGTACCGCAGCCAATGTCGCCGTGGCATCATCGGCAGCCTTTTGGGCTTCGGTAGCCAAGGCCAGACGCAAGCGCCACTCTTCCTCCGAGAGCGTCGTCGCCATGGTTCCGTCATCTTTTTCATACAGATAGGGCACATCGAGCGTGAAGACAAACGGATCCGCGTCGTTCATGCCGCCCAAGGCGCCGCCCTGCAACAGCACAGCGCGATTTCCCAGGCCAAAGCGAACAGACAAACGCTGGTCATCGGTTAGGTAGCCCGAGGAAACCAAGGGAGCGCCCCATGCAGCCAACTCGGGGCGCAGAGCGGAGGACACCAGCTGGGACATTTCAGCGGTCGCACCATCAAGCGTCGTCTGGGGAAGCACCTGCGCTACATCGGTAAGCTGCGCAGGCATAAGATTGCGAAGAGCTTCCTGATCAAGCGGCTGCTGCTGAATCGCAGCAAGAGATTCGCGTTCCGAAGCCGCTGTCTTGTCGGCGGATCCGTCAGCCTTGGCGCCGGAATCAGGGGCCGAAGGGGCTTCCTCATCGGCAGCCTTCGGCGTTGCCTCGGCGCTCTGGTCGCTGTCATTGTCTGAAGATGCGTCGGAAGAAGCAGGAGCGTCCGACGCGCCAGGCGCCGTTGCCGCCTCCTCACTCGAGGCTGAAGAGCCTTCGGAAGGCGGGGCCGATTCTTCTTCCTGCTCTTCCGCGGAAGAAGCGGGCTCCTCGACGGGAGCGGGGTCGGCGGCGGCTTCCTCGGCCAGCACGCTTACGGCCGATGCGTCGAAGAGCGTCACCGCTAACAGAAACGAAAGAACCGTGGAGAGCGCACGCACCCACGGTTTGGTGCGAAAGGATGGCGGAACCTCTTCCCGGCTGGAAGACCCCTCCTTTCGCGGCTCAACGGCATTACTTAGCTGTGAGCCCCCCCCCCCGCAACGTTTCGGGGTTCGTGGCATTCACGCCGCCCGCCGTGTTGGTCAACGGCGCGGTCGCCATTTTGCCAAGCTCCTCGCTTGGCGAGATACCGTAGTCTCGATTCTGTTTCATGTGTATCCCCAGACTTCTAGAGTCCAACGTACTGCGTCTATCGGAGCAACACTTCCGTTTTATGCAGCCAGTTCGCCACCCGCTTCAGGGTCGGCGAGCACCTTGAGCCCCTGCCGGTAACGAGCGCCCTGCGACAACCGTCATTGGGCAATGCACGACCACCAGGGCATACTGCTCCGATCTTTCGAATTGTAAGACTCCCGTTATCAAACTTCAACCAAACTGTCTACTTCCATCCATTTGGAGCACCGTTCGATCTAGTATTTCTCCTGGTAAAACCTAATAAATCATCAAAGTTGACGCTTTGTTTACGGATGGAAACAAACACAGATGCGCCAACCAATTCCCTCATCTTTCCCCACGTCAACCTCAATTTCCGCAAAAAGCACCACCCTCCCCCGTGGCGCGCCTACTCTCCCTCTTGCCGAAGGCGGTTCTTTTATATAAGAACACTTGTACTATTATTATTCGCCTTTTACCCCGCTTCAAGATGCCCGAAAACCCCAATCAGCATAAGCTTGATGTGTTTTTCGGCGATAGCAGCTGGCAAAAGCTCTACTCGAATCCCCACAGCAACCAGCTCTCTCTTTTCGATAGCACAGAATCTGAAGTCGAACGCAAAGAAGGCCCGGACGAGCTGCTCTCGTACACCAAAACACGCCTCAAGACCGTCTTCCCCGGAGTGTTCGGCCCCGGCATCTTAAAAACATCGGGCAATGCTCCCCTCTTTGCGCTCTTTGCGCTAGTATCCAATCCAAGCAGCAGCGCACTGAACATCGCGGAACGCATTAGCGAGCACCTCATTCGAGAGATCAACGATTTCGGAGGAAAGCGTCTATGAAGACCACCACGCGCAAGTCCATGCTCTATAAAACAAAAGTCGAATACGGCGATTACACCATGAACCATGTGCTGGGCTGCTCCCATGGGTGCCGATACCCTTGCTATGCCATGATGATGGCGAAGCGGTTTGGCACAGTAGCCTCGTATGAAGAGTGGTGCGACCCCGTCCTCGTTTCAAACACCCTCGAACTCCTGGATCGAGAAATACCAAAGCTCAAAGACAAGATCAACCATGTCCAGCTTTGCTTTACCACCGATTCTTTCATGTACGGATATCCCGAGATCTGCGCCATGAGCCTGCGGGCTATAGCCAAGCTCAACGAGCATGACATCCCCTGCATCGTCCTCACGAAGGGCGTTCTTCCCCTTGAGCTTGCCGAGTTCTCACAGGGCAACATCTATGGCATTACTCTTGTTTCCCTGGATGAAGCTTACCGCAGCAACTACGAGCCTGGGGCGGCGCCCTATCGCGAACGCATCGCCTCACTCCGCGCTCTTCATGATCGGGGATGCCGCACCTGGGTGAGCATGGAGCCTTACCCGAGTCCCAACATTATCGACCAGGAGCTCGAGCCAATCCTCCAGGAAGTGAGCTTTGCCGACCGTATTATCTTCGGACGCACCAACTACAACAAAACCGTCTCAAGCTACCCCGACATCAAAGAGTGGTACAACGAGCGTGCTCAGGAAGTCATCACATTTTGCCAAGCAAAGAATATCGATTACTACATCAAGCGCGGTACTCTCACTGGCAAAAATAAAGGCCTCACCTCAGATCGCACCGCGCTGACCGCCTAGAGCTCTGAACCCCTCCCCTTCCCTTTCGCGTCCCTCGTCTCCGGTCAAAGTTCGCATCTATATGAACTCCTTCTCCGTGCTTGGACAAGCGATGCGCGGTGCTCTCCTTACAAGCCGCGGAACAGCTCGGAGAGGGGCACTCCGAGGGCATCGGCAATCCGTTCGAGCGATCGCAGAGTCAGGTTCTTCTTCCCGGCCTCGATTTCGCTCATGTAGGATTTCGTGATGCCCGTCATCAGGGCCAAGGTGCCCTGGGGAATGCCTGCTGCAATGCGCAGAACGCGGATACGACGGCCAACTTTGTCCTGAATGGTCCTCATGGTTCCAGCCTAGCGGATGCCCGTCGGCACCCGTTTCCTTATAGATGAACCATGGTTCAAGATGACGAAAAAAATCCGAGCCCGCCCAAGGCGGACTCGGATTTCAAAAAAGGCATCCAGCCTGCTATAAGAAGCGGAAGGACTACTTGCCGGCCTTCTTCTGCATTTCCTGGTACTCGGCGTAGGTGATAACCTTCACAGCCGGGTTGTGCGGCGTGGCCGGAGCCTCCAGCACGCCTTGCTCAGTGAACTGCTGCACCTGATCGGCGGTGTAGCCCAGGCTCTCCAGAATCTCGGCGTTGTTCTCGCCCAGGTCAGGAGCGCGCTTGTAGTCGGGCTTGAAGTTCGACATGGTGAAGGGCAGACCGATGGTCTTGAACTTGCCACGGGCGCCGCCCTGGTCGATCTCGGGGATGGTGCCGTCGTTCAACAAGTCGGAGTCGTTCTCGATCTCGTGCCAATCGAGCACCGGGCCCACCGGCACGCCAGCCGCGCCCAGCTTGTCGGTCAGCGTGAACTTATCGTACTGCTTGGTGTACTCCTCGATGATGGGGTACAGCTCGTCCTTGTGCAGCTGGCGGTTCTGCCACGGCGTGAACTTCGGATCGTCGGCCAGCTCGGGCTTGTCGATAGCCGCGCACAGCTCCTTGAAGGCCTTCTCGGAGTTCTCGATGACGATGTACACATAGGCGTTGGGGTCGGTCTCCCAGCCCTTGGCCTTGTAGCACCAGCCGATAACCTGACCGCCCTCGGTGTTCTCGGCACGGGGAATAGTGTCAGTCCAATCCCAATCGGGGTACACCTCGTAGTGCGGCAGGGCGCCCAAGTTGTCGAGCATGATCTGGTCGCGCAGCTTGATGCGGCACAGGTTCAGCACGGCGTTCTGCATGGACTGGTACACATAGCAGCCCTCGCCGGTGTGCTCGCGCTGAAGCAGGGCCGAAAGGATGCCGATGCACAGGTGCATGCCAGTGTTGGAGTCGCCGAGCGCCGCCGAGGACTGGGTCGGCACGTTGAAAGAGCCCTCGTTCCAGCCCGTGGTAGACGCCGCGCCGCCCGCAGACTGAGCCACCGGCTCGAAGGCCTTCACCTTCGAGAAGCGCGAGTTCTGACCAAAGCCCTTAAGCGATGCCATGACGCAGCGGGGGTTGATCTTGTGGACGTTTTCCCAGCCAAAGCCCATTTTCTCAACGTCGCCGGGGCCAATGTTCTCTACGAACACGTCGGCCTCCTTCAGCAGCTGGGTGAGAATCTGCTTGCCCTCGTCGGTTTTCACGTTCAGCGTGAGCGACTTCTTGTTGGCGTTCAGCTG
>CAJUFS010000019.1 GCA_910585575.1 uncultured Adlercreutzia sp.
CGGCGGCCATGCTCACGTCGTCGGGCCAGGCGGCGAACTTCTTCGCGGTGTTCAATATTGCCGGCGCGGGCGACCACGTGGTGGCGTCCTCGTCCATTTACGGCGGCACCTACAACCTGCTGGCCCACACCATGGGCCGCATGGGCATCGAGTGCACCTTCGTGGACCCGCACTGCTCCGACGAGGAGCTGGAGGCGGCCTTCCGTCCGAATACCAAGTGCGTGTTCGGCGAGACCATTGCCAACCCGGCGCTGACGGTGCTTGATATCGAGCGCTTCGCCGCGGCGGCCCACGCCCATGGCGTGCCGCTTATTGTGGACAATACTTTCCCGACGCCGGTGCTGTGCCGTCCCATCGAGTGGGGCGCCGACATCGTCACCCACTCCACCACCAAGTATATGGACGGGCACGGGGCTTCCGTGGGCGGCGTCATTGTGGACTCGGGGCGCTTCGACTGGACGGCGCACGCCGACAAGTTCCCGGGACTCTGCGAGCCCGACGAGAGCTACCATGGCGTGGTGTACACCGAGCGCTTCGGGCTGGAGGGCGCCTATATTACGAAGGCGACTGCCCAGCTCATGCGCGATTTGGGCTCCATCCAGTCGCCGCAGAACGCCTTCCTCATCAACCTGGGTCTGGAGAGCCTGCACCTGCGCATGGCTCGTCATGCGGAAAACGGTCGCACGGTGGCCGAGCACCTGGCGGCTCATCCGAAGGTGACCTGGGTGCGCCACCCCTCCCTGGAGGGCGATGCCGAGGCCGCGCTGGCGGCGAAGTACCTGCCTGATGGCTCCTGCGGCGTCATCAGCTTCGGGGTGGCCGGCGGCCGTGCGGCGGCCGAGACGTTCATGGCGAACCTGAAGCTGGCGCAAATTGCCACCCATGTGGCCGACGCCCGCACCTGCGTGCTGCACCCGGCCAACGCCACCCACCGCCAGATGAACGACGAAGAGCTGGCGGCCGCCGGCATTGGCGCCGACCTCATCCGCCTGTCCTGTGGCATCGAGGACGCTGCCGATCTCATCGCCGACATCGACCAGGCCCTGGCCTGCGTGGAGTAGGGGAGGCCGCCATGCCCATCCGCATTCCCGATTCGCTGCCGGCCACGGCGGCGCTTGAGAGCGAGAACATCTTCGTCATGACGGAGTACCGCGCCATGCACCAGGACATTCGTCCTTTGCGCGTGCTTCTGCTGAACCTCATGCCTACGAAGATCACTACCGAGACGCAGATTCTTCGCAAGTTGTCGAACACGCCCATTCAGGTGGAAATCGAGTTGCTGCAAACGGCCAGCCATCAGTCGAAGAACACGGCCGCCGAGCACCTGGAGTCCTTCTACACCACCTTCGACGAGGTGCGCCATCAGCACTTCGACGGGCTCATCATCACCGGGGCCCCGGTGGAGAAGCTGGAGTTCGAGGACGTGGACTACTGGCCGGAGCTCTGCGAGATCATGGAGTGGTCGAAGACCCACGTGCATTCCACGCTGCACATTTGCTGGGGCGCCCAGGCGGGCATCTACTACCATTACGGCGTGCCGAAGCACACGCTGGACCACAAGGTGTTCGGCGTGTTCGACCATCAGTTGGTGAAGACCACCTCGCCTTTGGTGCGCGGCTACGATGACTGCTTCTGGGCGCCGCACTCGCGCTTCACCGAGGTGGAGGCGGCCGACATCGAGGCGCACCCCGACTTGGAGCTCATTGCCGTGTCCGACGAGGCGGGCGTGTACATTGCGAAGTCCACGGACTCGCAGAACTTCTTCGTGTTCGGGCATCCGGAGTACGACCGCGACACGCTGAAGGCTGAGTACGACCGCGATATTGCCAAGGGCATGGACATGGCCGTGCCGGCCCATTACTTCCCGAACGACGACCCCGCCCAAACGCCGCGCTCCAGCTGGTTCTCCCACGCCCAGCTGCTGTACACTAACTGGTTGAACTACTACGTGTACCAGACCACGCCCTACGATATCACCCAGGCAGGTAGGGAGTAGGGCGCGAAAGGAGGCCGCCATGGCCATCGATCCTGCGCGTGACCCCCATGCGCGCATTGTGACAAAGCCGCTTCCCAGTCAGATCGCGGCGGCAAAGGCGGCGAAGGCGGCCCAGGAAAAGAGTGGGGAAGGGGAGTCAGACGACCCGTTCTTGCGCGCCGAGAACGAGGACGACGACGGCTACGACCCCTATTCCGACCGCCCCGCCGAACGCGAGCCCCTGTTCCAGGAAGATCCCTGGGCATAGGCGGCGGCTAAAGAGCTCTCGCGCAATCAATGAGTAAGGCCTTCGGCTGCAAGAGTCGAAGGCCTTACGTGCGCTTAGATGAAGATCATGAACATGCCCAAGGCCAGGCCGACCATGACGGCGAAGGCGGGCAGCTTGCTGCGGTAAATGAGGTAGGCCTCAGGCAGGATTTCACCGAACACCACGTAGAGCATGGCGCCGGAGGCAAAGCCCAGGGACATCGTCAGACCCAAGGGGCCGATGTCGCCCAGCCAAAAGCCCAGCCAGGCGCCGAGTACGGTGGGAAGCCCGCAGGCGGCTGTCAGCAGGGTGGCCTTCACGCGCCCCGTGCCGCCGGAAATGAGCGGCACGGCCACGGCCATGCCCTCGGGAATATTGTGCAGGCCGATAAGCACGGCCATGATCATGCCCGTACCCCACATAAGGTTGTCGGATACGGCGAAGCTGGCGCCGATGGTCATGCCTTCGGGAATGTTGTGCAGGGCAATGGCGCAGGCCATGACAATGCCGGCCACGAACAGTGACAGCTTCGAGTCGTTGTGGCGCTTGTGCATGTTCAGGTGGTCGGCATGGATAAGCTCGTCGATGTCGTCGTGGGTTTCGGGGTGGGCCGCATCGGCGGTGTGCGACACCTCGGCGCGGGTCTTGCGGTCGATAAGGTAGTTGAGCAGGTACACCACGGCCACGCCCAGCACCACGGCGCCAATGACAATGAGAACGCCCAGGTCGGTCATGGTCTTCGCCGCATCCACGGCCTCGGCCAGAAGGTCGAAGCACACCATAGCCGTCATGACGCCGCCGGCAAAGGCCAAAAGCAAGCTGATGGTGCGGTTCGATTCGCTCTTGAACAGGGCGCCAATCAAGCCGCCAACGCCCGTGCCTCCCGCACCGGAAATCAAGGTAACCAGCGTGACGAAGACAAAGGGCGAAAGAGTTTCCATGAGGGAGCCTAACTAATATACGATGTTGACTATCAGGTTCGCCTTCTATTGTCCCCCAAGCCCGTCGGAGCGCAACCCCTCTTTTGCGTCTCGTAAGAGATTGGGCATTCAATGGCGGAGCGCGTAGCCGCCTGAATTATGGCGAAGCGTACGCGTGCTCGCATTATGGCGGAGCACGCGACCTTTGGAAATGTTGTTCGAGGGGTGAAAAAATCTCGGCATCTCGATCGTGTTGTAGGTGAAGGGCCACGAAACGTGCAAGGTGCCTGCAGCAGGGAAGGAGCCGTGTGTCAGATCGAGGTATCTCTCTTGAGCGTCTGCTGAACGAGCATGGACGCATGCTCGTGAGGCTGGCGGCCACGCGGCTTGATTCAACGGCCGACGCCGAAGACGCGGTGCAAGATGTGTTTTGCAAGGTGGTTGCCAATCGCCTTGTTTTCCGCGATGAGGAGCACGCCAAGGCGTGGCTCGTGCGTGCAGTGATCAATCGCGCTACCGATTTACGCCGTCGTGCGGCTCGTCGCAACGTGCCTTTTGACGAGGCGGCGGAGCTGATCAATGGTGCCGATGACCTCGCTTGCGAGGTGGAACGTAACGAGATGCTCGAGGTATTGCGCTCGCTTCCCGAAGCATACGCCTCGGTCCTTCATTTGCATTACTACGAAGGCTATACCGCGCGTGAGATAGGCGCTTTGCTCGGCATACCGGCGGCAACGGTGGGCACTCGTTTGGCGCGGGGCCGGCAGCGGCTAGCGCGGATACTTAAGGAGGATCGGTAATGGACTGGAATAGCTATCGACGGGCCATGGACGCCCTGCCGATTTCTGAAGACTTTGAAGCACGGGCATTGGCGGCCGCCCTGGCGGTCGAGGGTGCTTCCCAAGAGGCAACCTCGGCGTCGGCTCGATGCGCAGGGGTTGCGGGTGCTGCTTGCGAGACATCCCAGGCGACCCCTCGACAGAGGCTGGCGAGGCGTTTCGTGGGGGTGGCTGCGGCGGTGGCGGCTACCTTCGCCTTTGCTGTCTCAGCATTTGCGATTGGCGGCTTTCTAGCGCCCGAGGAGGTGGCTCACGAGTTGCTAGACGCCTCTCTGGAAGCGGCATTTGCGGGGAACGATGCGGTGCCGGTGGACGAGACGCAACGCGTGGGAGATTACGATGTCACCCTAGAGGGCTTGGTGACCGGCGAAAATCTATCCGACTGGATCGACAACTATGACCGGAGTGCCACCTATGCCGTAGTGGGGCTGCGCCGCGCCGATGGCACACCTCTGACGGAAGAGATGCTTGCTGCCATGCGCGACAAACGATATGCAGCCGGGGAGATGATCGGGGCCGATGAATATTACTGGCCCGATGGCGCAAAGGCGCTCTCGAACCGCGAAACTCTGTCGGCTGAAGACACTGATCTGGAGCTTGTGACGTGCTACGCGTTGGTGCAGGGCCTCGAGGGGTCTGTCCTGAGCGACTATGCGACGGACGGCGCGAGCTGCACGAGCGTGCTGATCGATGGCGCTTATTATCTGGTGGCGGCCGTGAACGATCTGAGTGTGTTTGCGGATCGGCCCGTGTACCTGGCGGTGTACGAGGGCGTTGATAAGCCGGCAAGCATTTTGCAAGAAAACCCGGACGGCTCTTTTTCCTATCGCGAAGGTCATGGGGGCGCCCTGTTCAAACTCCCCTTGGATCCCGCTGACGCCGACCCGGAAAAGGCCGCTCAAATTGCAGCGGAGCGCAGCGCGGCTTGAGGCGCGCTGCCGAAAAATGGTCTGAAATGAACGGTTTAGCAGAAGCGGTGATTAAGCGCCCGTGTGCGACCTGGGGTTTCTCGGGCTCGTGAAGGGGCGACGCCTTGTAGTTGATCCCAAAGCGACGGTTTAGCATGTTAAACCGTCGCTTTGAGGCCATTTTTCGCGGGTGCTTCCGCGCACAGCCTCCGCGCCTCGCACGCGCGCCAACGGGCAAGTGCCTCACGCGCCCCCCGGCGCGCCGCCAGCCCCGTTCTCCGCGGAATCTTTCTGCAAAATGTGCCGTTTGCCGACCGTGCCCGTTGACATTCGCGGACGAACGGGTGAGAATGCAAAAGTTCGCTTTCAAAAGCCCCGTAAACGCATGCCTTTAAGGAAGCGCAAACGCCAAGGGAGTCCAGGCCCGCGGCACCGCGCGTCGGCGTAGGAAACCGGCATCCAAGAAGCTTGCACTTTTGAAAACAAACACCTCTGGCGGACGGTTCCGCCCCGGCTATCGCGGCTGCCACGCCGACGCGGGGGAGGAGGCTTCACCCGCCCGACAGAACCTGCAATCTATTGGAGGAAAACAGTGAAGACGTATCATGCAAAGCCCGGTGAGGTTGAGCGCGAGTGGGTCATCATCGACGCTGAGGACCAGGTCCTCGGTCGTGTGGCCACCAAGGCTGCTCAGATTCTGAAGGGCAAGCACAAGCCGCAGTACACCCCCCATGTGGACACGGGTGACTTTGTCATCATCATCAATGCTGACAAGATCAAGGTCACCGGTACCAAGGCTGCCACCAAGATTTACTATCGTCACAGCGGTTTCCCGGGTGGTCTCAAGCAGGAGACCTTCACCGAGGCTATGACCAAGCACCCCGAGCGCGTCATCGAGCATGCCGTCAAGGGCATGCTGCCGAAGAACACGCTGGGCCGTGCGATGGGCAAGAAGCTGAAGGTGTACGTTGGTGCGGAGCATCCCCATGCTGCGCAGCAGCCCCGTAAGATCGAACTGGAGGGTTAATCATGGCAGATGAGGCTTTGTACTACGGCACCGGCCGCCGCAAGAACGCGGTGGCGCGCGTCCGTCTCGTTCCCGGCACTGGCAAGGTGACCATCAACGGTCGCGACGGCCAGGAGTACTTCGGTCGCGAGGCGCTGTTCAACTACGCGATGACCCCCTTCAAGGTAACCGACACCACCGATCACTTCGACGTGAAGGCCCGCATCGACGGCGGCGGCGTGTCCGGTCAGGCCGGCGCTCTGCGTCACGGCATTGCCCGCGCCCTGCTGGAGGCCGGCGACTACCGCGCCGAGCTGAAGAAGGCCGGCTACCTCACCCGCGACGCCCGTATGGTGGAGCGCAAGAAGTACGGTCTGAAGAAGGCCCGCAAGCGCCCGCAGTTCTCCAAGCGCTAGTTTGGAACTGCCGCTCGGCTCGCTTCGGCGAACCGGCGCTGGCTACTTCATCGCATGCAAAGAGGCTCGTCCCCGCAGGGGCGGGCCTCTTTTTCTTGAGCGGGTGTGCTTGCAAGGGGAGGGGTGGCTCTGGCTGCGAGTTCGGAAAAGCGGGCTCTCAGCTGCGCGTAGCCGACAAGGATGACTGAAAGCCTTGCCAAAAACGGAGTTCTGCCGACGTTTGCCAACTTCTCTCCCGCAGCGCGCTAAGAAACGTTATTCTCAAGGGCGAACAGCAAGGCTTGGTCCCCTTTGCGAAAGGAGCGTCCCATGGGAACAACGCGGCGACAGCGAGAATACATCGGCTACCGCGTCTACTCCACGCAGCGGGCGCTGTATCGCAGCCTGGAAGCCTGCGTGGCCGAAGCGGGGCTCACCCCGGGCCAGTGGAACGCCTTGAGCCAGCTGGCCGAGCACGGGGCCATGACCCAGCGCCAACTGGCCGAGCGCCTGCAGAAAGAGCAGGCCACGGTCACCCGTTCGCTTGATCGTCTGATGCAGCGCGGTCTGGTGCAGCGCACGCAAAGTCCTCGCGACCGTCGCGCCAACATTGTGGAAATCACTCCTGCGGCCCTGAAGCTCCTCACCGATCTTGAGCCAAGCGTCACCCGCCGCAATGCGGAAATGGCCGCCAATATCTCCGATGAGGATCTTGCCGTGTTCCTCAAAGTGCTCGATCAGCTTGAAGCCAATGCTGAACACTCCGCGGGCGAGAGCGAGGCTTCGTAGCCCGTCTTTCCCCTGCAATTTCGTCAATAAATTATTCCAATAATCCAAGATTAAGCCCCGTATTCGGGGCTTTTTCGCTCTGTCAACTCCTTGCATAAATATTTTCCGATGCTACTATTTCCTCGTCAATATTTGCATAGCTAATTATTTACCCACTATGCAAATATGAAGAGGAGAGGGCAATTGAATAAGAGGAGGAGACTATGTCACTGAAGTTGACACGTCGCGACTTTGTCAAAGCCTCGGCCGTGGCCTCGGCTTCGGCTCTGGTGCTCGGCGCTGCCGAATCAGCTGTGGCCGACGAGGCATCCGACGGGGCAGGGGCAAGCGACGACGTCAAGGTGATTCCCAGCGCCTGCCGTCAGTGCTACGGGCGCTGCGCCCTGTTCGGCACCGTGGAAAACGGGCGCCTGACGAAGATCGAGGGAAACCCCGACCTGTTCAGCGAGGGAACGCTGTGCGGGCGCGCTTTCGCCATTCCCCAAGAGCTGTACAACCCCACCCGCGTGCGCTACCCGCAGAAGCGCGTGGGCGAAAAGGGCTCGGGGCAGTGGAAGCGCATCACTTGGGAAGAGGCCTATCAGGAGGCCGCCGATCGCTTCACCGAAATTGGCGAAAAGTACGGCTGGCATACCATCGCCCACCAGTACGGCACTGGCCGTGACATGCTTCAGTTCCAGGCCATCAACAAGCTGTGGCTCGAACTGGGCTCCACCGCCACCTTCGGCGTGGGCAACCTGTGCTGGGTAGGCAGCTACTTCACCAGCCAGCGTCTCTACGGCGACGAGACCCAGTACACCGGCTGGGACGGCAACAACACCGACTGCATTGTCATCTGGTGCCGTCAGGAGCGCAGCCGCGGCTACTACGACTGGCTGACCGTCAAGCGCGCCCAAGAGCGCGGCGCCAAGGTCATCTGCGTGGACCCGCGCTTCACCTGCACGGCCTCGAAGGCCGATCTGTGGCTGCCCATCCGTCCCGGCTCCGACATGGCGCTCGTGCTGGCGTTCATCAACGAGATCATGCACTCCGAGAAGTGCGCCACCGACTTCGCCCGCCAGTACACCAACGCGCCGTTCTTCATCGACGAGGAGGGCACCGGCTACCAGCTGCGTCAGTCCCTCATGCGCGAAGGCGGCAACGAGGAGCTGTACCCGGCTTGGGACGAGGCGCACGATCAGCTGATTTACTGGTCGGGCGACTGGCAGAACACCGCTGGCGTGGGCGGCCCCAAGGCCTTCCAGTGGCTGGACGAGAAGGGCAACATTGTGGCCGACGCCAAGCCGGCCCTGACCACCCCCGACGGCAAGGGTCGCGAAATCGAGGGCAAGACCTACCGCACCTCCTGGGATATCTTGCTTGAGCATGTGACTCCCTGGACTGTGGAGCGTGCGGCCGAGTTCTGCGAGCTGCCGGAGGACAAGATCCGCGAGGCCATCGATACCTATATTGCCGCGAGCCCCCATGCGTGCTTCACCCGCGGCCAGAAGGTGGAGTTCTCCATCAACACCTCCGGTATCTCTCAGGCCTTCACCATCATGATGGCTTTGGCTGGCAACTTCGATACCGTGGGCGGCCAGAACATCGGCCGCGAGCCTGCCACCGGCTATGACTCCTTCATGTTCGACGTAGTGCCGAACCGCGAGGGCCGCATGGGCGAGCGCCGCAAGCAGACGGCCATGAACATCAAGCAGCTGTCCGTGTGCCAGAACACCGGCTATCAGCAAATTCTCCAGGCCGACGACGTCACCGGTGAGCTGCGCGAGGTTACCCAGAACTCCGGCGGCCAGGTCATCTATGGCCAGCAGGGCGGCTTCGGCGCTGTGACTACCAAGGCTATGGCCCAGGGCGATCCGTTCCAGATTCATGGCTATTGGCAGCAAACCTCCGAGCCTATCTTGTCCATTGAGGGCGGCAAGGAGATCATTGAGGGTTTCAAGAATCTGGACTTCTTCGTGAACGTCGACATCTTCATGACTCCCTCGGGCGAGTTGGCCGACATCATCCTGCCGGCGGCCCACCCCAACGAGGTGGACCGTGTGGAGTGGGCCCACTCCGGCCACGGCTATCCCACGAGCCACACTTACCTCATCCGCCAGCCCTTCCATGAGCCGCTCGGCGAGGCGAAGGACGATATGGACATCTGCTTCGAGTTCGCCGAGTACATGGGCGTCGATATGTACTGGAAGGACAAGTACGAGTTCTTCGACTACATGGTGAAGGGTCCCGAGACCCTGCCGCCTCAGCTGTCCTGCGCTAGCTTCGAGGAGTTCCGCGAGCGCATTTCCGTCACCGGCGTGCAGATGACCGACGTGAAGGGCGGCGCGCCGAAGTACGAGACCGGCTTCATGCGCAAGACGAGCGACTTCCGCCCCGGCTTCAACACCATGTACCGCGGCAACAAGATGGGCTCGGTGTACCGCTTCCCCGGCACCACCACGCCCGACGGCACGGTCATCCCGCCGCACCCGCAGTCGGACAACGGCAAGATGGAGCTGTGGAGCGAGGACTTGCTGCTGTACGGCAACGGACCTTTGCCCATGTACATCGAGCCGCCGGTGACCGCCCGCTCTCGCGAGGACCTGCTGGCCGAGTACCCCTACACGCTGATCACGGGCGGCCGCAGCCACGCCTTCTTCCACACCGAGTACCGCAACTCGCCGTGGATGCGCGAGGTGCACATGTTCCCCACCATGGACATCAACCCCGCCACGGCCGCCGAGCTGGGCATCGAGCAGGACGACTGGTGCTGGATCGAGACTTACGTGGATCGCATCCGCCAGCGCGCCAACCTTACCGAGGCCATCAACCCGAACACCATCCACGTGGAACACGACTGGTGGTTCCCCGAGCGCGCCGCTACCGACGATCTGCACGGCGCCCTGGACGCCAACTGCAACATCCTGTTCGAGAACAACGGCCCCTACGACCCGGCCGTGGGCACCGACAACTTCGGCGGCCTGTGCAAGGTGTACAAGGCCGAAGAAGGCGCCCCGGACAACATTTGCATGACCAGCGAAGATCTGCGCGTGTTCCTGCCGCTTACCCGCGAGCAGCTGGCCCAGGACGGCCAGGAGAACGGCGTGACCACCGTCGAGACGTGGAAGGAGGCCTAAGCCATGACCCGCTACACTATGGCGATTGACCTGGACAGCTGCATTGGATGCCATTCCTGCGCCGTTGTCTGCAAGCAAGAGAACAACGTGGGCCTGGGCACCTTCTACAGCAAGGTGCTGACCATCGGCCCCTCGGGCACCTACCCCGACCTGGAGATGTACTACCTGCCCGTAGCCTGCCAGCACTGCGACAACCCCCAGTGCGTGACGGTGTGTCCCACGGGTGCCAGCTACAAGCGCGAGGACGGCATTGTGCTGGTGGACCATTCCAAGTGCATCGGCTGCCAATACTGCGTTATGGCCTGCCCCTACGGCGTGCGCGCCTACGATAACGATCGCGACAAGGGCGTTATCGAGAAGTGCACCCTGTGCGCCCACCTGGTCGACGACGGCAAGAAGCCGGCCTGTGTGCGCCACTGCCCCGGCCAGGCGCGCCTGTTCGGTGACTTGGACGACCCCGAGAGCGATGTGAGCAAGATGATCGCGTCCAAGCAGACCCATAAGCTGACCGACGTGGGCAATGCCCCCTCAGTGACCTTCGGCTTGGACAAGTGCGAGTGGAAGGGAAGTAACTAACATGGACGTACAGTGGCCCCTGCTGATCTTCAGCGTTCTATTGGGAATGGGCTCCGGCCTGCTGGTGTTCATCGGCATCGGCGAGCTGAAGGGCGCGTTCAAGAAGGTGCGCTTCGTGCTGGCTGTCAGTGCTCTGGTCCTTTTGGCTGCCGGCGGCGTTGCCTCGACGTTCCATCTTGGGCACATCGACCGCGCCTTCCATATTCTGGGCAACCTGAACTCGGCGTTCTCCCACGAGTTGTTCGCGGTGGCCTTTGCCGCTCTGGTGGCGCTGGTCTACGCCGTGCTTGCGCGCAAGGACTACCCCGGCGCTTCCAAGGTGGTGGGCATTCTGGCCCTTATCGCTGGCTTGGTATTGCCGCTGACGGCGGGTATCTCGTTCATGATGCCGGCCCGTCCCGCCTGGGACAGCTTCACCCTGCCGCTCATGTACCTGGGCACCGGCCTGGGCATGGGCATGGTGCTGGGCGCCGCCCTGGTGTACGCCAAGGGCGATGCCGAGGACGCACCGCTGGCCCTGCGCGTGGCCATCATCGGCGTGGTGTGCTCCATTGTCACCATGGTTGCCTATGTGGCCGCCCTGGCACTGGCGCCCTTCGCCCATGAGAGCCGTTCGCTGGCCCGCCTGTTCAGCGGCAGCTTGGCCGTGGAGTTCTGGGTGGGCGTCGCGCTGCTGGGCATTGTGGTGCCCGCGGTGCTGGTGGGGCTGGCTGCCAAGCGCAGCCCGAAAGCCAGCGCGGGCGGCAGCGCCGTAGCTGTCAAGCAGACGGCGGGCTACCTGTGGGCCGCCTTCGTCTGCCTGGTCATTGGCAGCGTGGTCTTGCGCGTCATCATGTACGCCGTGGCCACGTCGGTCGAGTCGCTCATCTACTAGAAGATCGCGCCGTCTCCATGGCGCTCTTCAAGGCAGCCTTTCTCTCCCTTCCTTTTGGAACGGCCGCCTTCCCGGCGCCCCGCAGGCCTCAGACCCTCGGGGCGCCCCCGTTTCCGTACCCGCTGCGGGCTCTGTCCCGCTCAATTGCAAAGGAGGTCCCTGTGAGCGACAACGCCATGGATCGCGAAACCCGCACGGCCCTCATTGACTTGATGGAAAGCCGCGCCCATGTCTACCAGGTGCTGTCCCGAAGCTATCGCACTGAAGTGGACGCCGCCTTCGCCCGCGAATTTGTCGAGGACTTTGTCTTCGAAAGCGACGATGTCGTCCTGAGCGCGGCCTTGACCGCCATGCGCCGTGCCCTGGTCGATGCCGACGAGCAAGCCCTCGAGCAGTTGGCTGTTACCTTCGATCGCGTGTTTTTCGGCATGGGACCGTTGACGGCCCGCCACGCCTTTCCCTACGAGTCGGTGTACACCTCCGATAAGGGCATTATGATGCAGGAGGCCTACACCAGCGTAGCCCGCGCCTATCGCGAGCAGGCACTGGCCAAGGACCCCGCCTTCACCGAGCCTGAAGATCACCTGGCCGTCGAGCTGGCCTTCATGGCCACATTGGCCGCGCGCGCCAGCCTGTTCCTCCGTGCCGAGGACGAGGCCGGCGACGAGGCGGCCACCGAAACGGTGCGCCAGTCCCTGGTCTTCGCCCAGACGCATTTGCTGAACTGGCTCGATCGCTTCTGCGGCGAGCTGGCCCTGGCCGCGCGGCCCGATGGCGAAGACGGCTTCTACGTGGCGCTGGCCCAGTTCACCGCGCGCTTTGTGGAAGGAGACGCCGCCCTTCTGGAAGAGATGCTATGAGCGGCGAGGTGACCCGGCGCCAGTTCTGCCTGGCGGGCGGAGCCGCTGCGGCGGTGGCGGCCTTGGGAGGGGGCGGTGCCCTGGCGCAGCAGAATGCCTCATCGGTGTACCTGCGTCCGCCCGGTGCCGTCAGCGAAGCGCATCTGCTGGCCCACTGCGACCGCTGCCAGCGCTGCGTGCAGGTGTGCCCCTACAACCTAGTGCAGCCGCGCCCGCTTTCCTGGGATTTTCCTACGGTGGGCACGCCTGAACTGATCTTCAAGGAGGGCTACTGCGACTTCTGCATGCTGTGCGTGGACGTATGTCCCACCGGCGCGCTGAGCTACGAGGCTCCCACGGCCGAGAACATCGGCGTGGCGAAACTCATCAGCGACGCCTGCGTGGCCTGGGATTGGGGCGGCTGCACCGTGTGCGCCGACGTCTGCCCCGTCGAGAGCGCCCTGACTTTGGACGAGAAAGGCCGTCCTCATGTAGACGAAGACCTGTGCAACGGGTGCGGCCTGTGCGAGCTGGAATGCCCGGCGCCGTCACTGCGCGCCTACGACCCCTCCACCGTGGCCAAGGGCATTTACGTGGTGAGCCGGATGAGCGAGGCGGCGGCCCTGCCCGGTGCGCTGACTTCGGCCGAGTACGAGGCCACCTGCCGAAAGGAGGCCGGCCATGAATAAGATGCGCTACCTGCGCATAGGGGTGGCCTTGGCCGTCCTGGTGGTAGTCTTCGGCTGCACTTTGGCCCACGTGCCCGTGGGCACGCTGTGCGCGCTGTGTCCCGTGGGGTTTGCCGAGCTGACCGTGGCCGGCGGGGCCGTGCCCTGGGAGCTGCTGCCCGGCGTGCTGGTGCTCCTGGCCGTGGTGTTCCTGCTGGGCCGCGTGTTCTGCTCCTGGGTGTGTCCGACGAGCCTTTTGCGCAACCTGTTCGGCGGCCGCACGCCTCGCGGGCTGACCGGCCAGACGGGCACCTGCGCCGGCTGCGCCACCGATCCTGCCAATCCCAACACGGCGCGCACCCGCAACAACCTGGCCTCTCAGGGGCTGGTGCTGGCGGTGCTTCTGGCGGTGTCCTTCATCGTGCACTTCCCGGTGTTCTGCCTCATCTGCCCCATCGGTCTGGTGTTTGGCACGCTGTTTGCCGCCAGCCGTCTGCTGGTTACCTGGCAGCCGGGCTGGGAGCTTCTGGTATTTCCCGCCATGCTGGTGCTGGAGGTGTTCGTGCTGCGCCGCTGGTGCTCGGCCATCTGCCCGCTCGGGTTCTTCTTCGGTCTTATGGCGAAGGCGCGCTCGCGCCTGACCTTCCTGCCCGACCCGCGGGTACGCAAAGACGTGTGCCTTCATAACGAGGGCTGCAACGTGTGCGCCACGGTGTGCCCCGAGGATATCAGCGCTGCCACCGCCGAGCCTCATGATCTGGAGGATTGCACGCTGTGCCTTGACTGTCGGGAGCACTGTCCGACGCGGGCTATTTCCCTGAAGGTTCCCAAGGAGTAGGGGGGTAACGGCGGGTCAAAGCAGCTCTGGTCTTGGCGGGACGAAAGAGGCCGCCCGCGGTGGGATGCAAGAGGCCACGGTCTCGCATTGCTGTGCTGCAACGCTCAAGCTTGTAAGAGGCGCCCGACCTGAAGGCCGGGCGCCTCTCTTTGCGGCAAGGAGCGGATGATGCCGCTTCGACAAGGTTTTTAGTCATCGTTGTTGATTTGTTACAGACGAGCACCTGTTTCTTTCTGTGGGGTTGAAACGGGACAGCCCCTGTTATAGTGAGCGCCGTATTGTTCATCGACCATAGTCTTTTCCAGGTAAAACCTAAGAAAGACACTCAAAGATAGGAAGATGCTTATGGCGCAGTCCGCATGCGAGACGGCCCCTGAAACCGTGTCTGGGGTGCGGCGCGATTGCTACGCCGCCGTCGACATCGGAGCCTCTTCGGGGCGCGTCGTAGTCGGCTTTGTCCAGGATGGGCGCATCTGCTTGGAAGAGGTGCACCGTTTCGACAACCGTCAGGTACGCCTGCACGGCCACGATTGCTGGGACATCGATCTGCTCTTCGGCGAATTGGTGCATGGCTTGGCCCGGTGCAAAGAGCAGGGCTTCGCGCCGAAGTCCGTGGGCATCGACACCTGGGGCGTCGACTTCGTGCTGCTGGACGGCGACGACAACCTGGTGGGCGACCCGGTGGCCTACCGCGATGAGCGCACCCAGGGGATGTTCGAGGTGGCCGACGCCATTATGGCGCCGGAGGAGCTGTACCAGCGCACCGGCATTCAGCGCCAGCCCTTCAACACGCTTTATCAGTTCCTGGCCCTGCAGCGTCAAAACCCCGAGCAGCTAGAAGCGGCGGAAACCTTCCTCATGATCCCCGACTATCTGGGGTTCCTGCTTACGGGCGAGAAGGCCATCGAGTACACCAACGCGTCCACCACCGGCATGCTCAATGCCGAGACCGGCGCCTGGGATGAAACGGTGCTGGCGGCCTTCGGCATTCCGCGCCGCCTGTTCCGCAACGTCACCATGGCCGGTGCCTGCCTGGGGCCCGTGAAGCCGGACATTGCCCAGGCCATCGGCTACGACACCTGCGTGGTGCTGCCGGCCACCCACGATACCGGTAGCGCCTATCTGGCCGTGCCGGCCTGCGATTTGCCGGCGGTGTTCCTCAGCTCCGGCACCTGGAGCCTTTTGGGCGTAGAGAATCGCAGCCCCCTCACCACGGGCGCGGCCTATGCCGAGAACTTCACCAACGAGGGCGGCTATCACTTCCGCTACCGCTTCCTGAAAAACATCATGGGCCTGTGGATGATCCAGTCCATCCGTCGCGAGCTGAACGGCATCAAGTACGTAGTGGACGAGAAGGCCATCCGCAAGGGGCGCCTGCATCAGTACACCGGCATCGAGGGCCTCGGTCGCGAGGTGGGCTTCGAGGACCTTATCAAGGCGGCCGACGACGCCGAGGCCGCCGGCGTGCAGGCTTCCATCGTAAACGTGAACGACGACCGCTTCCTCTCGCCCGACTCTATGATCGAGGAGATCTGCGCGGTGTGCGAGGAGACGGGCCAGGCGGTGCCGAAGACCTTGGGCGAGCTCATGATCTGCGTGTACGAGAGCCTTGCTCTGTGCTACCGCGATGCCGTCGAGGGCCTGAGCACTCTGGCCGGCCATCCCTATAAATCCATCAACATCGTGGGCGGCGGCTGCCGCGATAACCACCTGAATCGACGCACGGCCGAGCTGTGCGGCCTGCCAGTGTACGCCGGCCCTGTCGAGGGCACCGCTCTCGGCAACCTGGCCGTGCAGATGCTCGCCGACGGCGTCTTCCCCAACCTTCGCGCCGTGCGCGCTGCCATAGCCGAATCTTTCGACGTTCGAAAAATTGAGCCCTAAGGAAAGGACCGACGAATGACCACTATGTACGATCTTGCCAAGGAAGAGTACGCTGCCATCGGCATCGACACCGAGGCGGTCATGGAGAAGCTGGCAAAGAAGCCCATCTCCGTGCACTGCTGGCAGGGCGATGACGTGCTCGGCTTCGACCAGGAGGGCGGCCTGTCCGGCGGCATCCAGGCCACGGGCAACTACCCCGGCCGAGCTCGCAACTTCGAGGAGTTGACCGCCGACTTCGACGCCGCTATGGCCTTGGTGCCCGGTGCGAAGCGCATCAACCTGCACGCTTCCTACGCGGTGTTCACCGACGAAAACCCCTGGGTGGACCGCGACGCGCTGGAGTACAAGCACTTTGAACCCTGGGTCCGCTGGGCCAAGGAGCGCGGCTACGGCATCGACTTCAACCCCACCATCTTCGGTCATCCGGCCATGAACAACGAGCTGTCGTTGTCCTCGCCGGACAAGGAGACGCGTGACTTCTGGATTCGCCACTGCAAGGCCTGCCGCAAGATTTCCCAGCAAATTGCCGAGGCACTCGATGACGAGACGCTGTGCAACATCTGGATTCCCGACGGCCTGAAGGACGTGCCCGCCGACCGCTACGGCCTGCGCGAGCGCCTGCGCGACTCCCTCGACCAGATTTACGCCGAGAAGTACGACCGCGTTATCGACTGCTGCGAGTCGAAGGTGTTCGGCATCGGCCTGGAGTCCATGACCGTGGGCTCCAACGAGTTCTACCTGGCCTACGCCGCCATCCACCCCGGCGTGTACGATCTGCTCGACCTGGGCCACTTCCATCCGACGGAGAACGTGGCCGATAAGCTGTCGAGCTTGTTGGTGTTCTTCGACAAGGTGCCGCTGCACGTCACCCGTCCCGTGCGCTGGGATTCCGACCACGTGGTGCTGTTCGACGATCCCATCAAGGAAGTGGCCACGGAAATTGCCGCTATCCCTGGCGCCTGGGACAAGGTCATCATCGGGCTCGACTTCTTCGACGCCTCCATCAACCGTGTGGGCGCCTGGGCCACGGGCACCCGCGCCATGGAGAAGAGCCTGCTCTACGCGCTGCTGCAGCCGTCCGCCCGTCTGAAGGAGCTGCAGGACACCTACCAGTTCACCGAGAAGATGATCCTCGGCGAGCAGGCGAAGTCCATGCCCTTCGGCGCCGTGTGGGACGAGTACTGCCGCCGCCAGAACGTGCCCGTCGACGGGGGTCTCTTCGTCGAAGTGTCCACCTACGAGGCAAAAATCCTCCCCGAGCGCGCTTAGGAGTTCACATGACATTCTTAGATCAAGCCCAGGAAGCGCTTACGCAGGGCTTCGATACGGCCCGCGGCGCGGTGTCCGGCGTGGCCATGGAGCAGCTGGGATTCGTCCGCGGCTTCGTGCGGCTGTGCAACGACGGCTGGGACCAGGGCTGGCACGAGCGCAACGGCGGCAACCTCACGTACCGTTTGACTGACGAGGACGTGGAAACCGCCCGCAAGTTCTTCGACAAGGAACCGCGCGAGTGGACGCCCATGGGCGTTGAGGTGCCCAGCTTGGGTGGCGCGTACTTCCTTACCACGGGCACCGGCAACTACATGCGCAACGTGGCTGGCAATCCGAAGAAGAACATCGGCATTGTCCAGCTGAATGAGACCGGGGACGCCTACCGTATTGTGTGGGGTCTTATCGACGGCGGCCGACCCACGTCGGAGTTCCCGACCCACGTCATGAACCACGCCGTGCGCGTGGCGGCCACGGACGGGGAGTGCCGCGTCATCTATCACGCGCATCCCACGAACGTGATCGCCATGACTTTCGTGCTGCCCCTCGATTCGCGCACGTTCACCCGCGTGCTGTGGAAAGCCATGACGGAGTGCGTGGTGGTGTTTCCCCAGGGTGTGGGCGTCGTGCCGTGGATGGTGCCCGGCGGCGCCGACATTGCGAAGGCCACCAGCGAGTTGATGAAGGATCACGACGCGGTGGTGTGGGCCCAGCACGGGCTGTTCGTGTCGGGCGCCACGTTCGATTCCACCTTCGGGTTGCTGCACACCATCGAGAAGGCGGCCGACATCTACGGTAAGGCCCGCATGATGAACGGCGGCTCCGATGCGTTCATGAACACCATCACTGACGAGGGCCTGCGCCAGATTGCGAAGGACTTCAACATTTCCATTAACGAAAGCTACCTGGATTAGGAGACGTCATGGCACTGTCCCAAGAGAAGAAAGGCACCATTGCCGTTTCTCTGACCAACTTCCTGGACTCGGGCTGCATTGTGGCCTCGTCTGTGGCGCTGGCTGCCTGGGCCATCGCCTTCAACTTCGACAACGTATGGGTGTCCATCCTGGGTGCCGTGGGCGCGAACGCCTTCGGTGCTGCCGTGGGCGCGCTTATCGGCGGCTTCTTGGCCGACCGTTTCGGGCGCAAGTTCATTTACACCTACAACTTGCTGGTGTATGCCCTGGGCGTCTTCCTTATTATGGTGGCGCCGAACCTTATTGTGCTGTGCCTGGGCATTGTCATCTCGGGCCTTTCCGTGGGCGCCGGCGTGCCGTCGTCGTGGAGCTACATCTCCGAGATGTCCTCGTCCACCAGCCGTGCTTCCAACATCGGCATCAGCCAGTTCGCCTGGTCTTGCGGCCCGGCGGTCATCTTCCTCATCGCACTGTTGTTCTCGTTCATCTTCCCGACCTTTGGTCCCGACGGAGCGCTGCTGCCCGCAGGCACCTATGGCCCCTTCGATGGCCTGTTCGGCATGCGCCTTTTGTTCCTCATCCTGTTCGTGGTGGCGCTTATCGCATGGAACCTGCAGCGCAAGCTTGAGGAATCGAAGGACTGGACGGAGAAGCAGCAGGCCGGTGGCAAGCAGGACACCTTCATTGCCATGATGGGCCGCGCCCTGACGAACTCCGTGAACATCAAGTCCATTGTGTTCCTGGTGGCCGTGTACCTGACCTGGAACATTGTGGCTGGCACCATGGGCCAGTTCATGCCCTACATGTACGCGGCGGCTGGCCATTTGGACGACACCACCATTTCGCTTTTGCAGGCGGTTATGTGGGTGCTCACGGCGGTAGGCTCGCTGGCCATCTTCTCGAAGTTCGGCGACAAGATTCCGCATCGCATTCTGTTTGCCGCTACGGCGTTGATGGCTCTGGCGGCCTGGGTGGTCATGGTGTTCTTCGGCATGCAGCTGCAGGCCGGCACCGCCGATGCCTGGGGCTGGCTCCTGTGGGTGTTCGTGGCCCTGTGGGGCATTTCCGCCGGCTTCTCGGCCCAGTGCTTCTATGCGCTGTGGTCCACCGAGCTGTTCCCGACGCTTTATCGCGGTGGTGTGCAGGGCATCATGTTCTTCCTGGTGCGCGGCGTGCTGGGCATCTGGTCGCTGGTGGCTGTGGCTGGTCTGGGCGTGGAGACGTCCGCGGGCTTCGTGACGGCTGGCATTATCATGTGCGGCTTCTTGCTGGTGTCCTTGGTGGTGGGCGTCGTGTGGTGCCCCAACACCCAGGGCCGCACCTTGGATGAGATTACCGAGGAGCGCTACGGCAAGCACATCGACTAGTGCATCGGCGGACGCATCAACGAGCGCTCCGCTTATCACGGCAAGTACGACGGCCGGCTTCCTGGGGAGCCGGCCGTTTTCTTTTGCGCAGGTTCTTCGCCGTCGCAAACTCCTCGAAACAATGCGCCATTAATTTGATAAACGGACCCGCGCCGCGCTCGATGGAGAAGGGGCGTGGTATCTTTAGCCCCATCATCCCATGAGTGAGGAGCGGACACAGATGTCTAAAGTCACCGATATCTACGGATCCATGGTGTTCAACGAGCACGTTATGCGCGAGCGCCTGCCGAAGACCACATACAAGCAGCTGATGAAGACCATCAAGCAGGGCGAGCCCCTCAACGAGGACGTGGCCAACGTGGTGGCGCACGCCATGAAGGAGTGGGCCATCGAGAAGGGCGCCACCCACTACACTCATTGGTTCCAGCCGCTGACGGGCATCACCTCCGAGAAGCACGACAGCTTCATCGATCCCACCGACGACGGCCTGACCATCATGACCTTCTCGGGCAAGGAGCTCATCCAGGGCGAGCCCGATGCCTCCAGCTTCCCCTCGGGCGGTCTGCGCGCCACCTTCGAGGCCCGCGGCTACACCGCCTGGGATCCCACCAGCTACGCCTTCATCAAGGACGAAGTGCTGTGCATCCCCACGGCCTTCTGCTCCTACACCGGCGAGGCCCTGGACAAGAAAACGCCGCTGCTGCGCTCCATGAAGGCCATCGAGACCCAGGGGCGTCGCGTGCTGGCGCTGTTCGGCGACGACGCCACCGAGCGCGTGACCACCACCCTCGGTGCCGAGCAGGAGTACTTCCTCATTTCCGAGAAGGACTACGAGAAGCGCCTCGACATCATGCTCACCGGCCGCACGCTGTTCGGCTATCCGCCGGTGAAGGGTCAGGAGCTGGAGGAACATTACTTCGGCGCCATCCGTCCCAGCGTGAACGAGTTCATGAAGGAGCTCGACGACGAGCTGTGGGCCCTGGGCATTTCGGCGCGCACGAAGCACAACGAGGTGGCTCCCGCCCAGCACGAGCTGGCGCCCATCTTCGCCGAGACCAACCGCGGCGTGGACGAGAACCTGCTCACCATGGAGAAGATGAAGCTGCTGGCCAGTCATTACGGCCTGGTGTGCCTGCAGCACGAGAAGCCCTTCGAGTCCATCAACGGCTCGGGCAAGCACAACAACTGGTCCATTTCCGCTGGCGGGAAGAACCTGCTCGACCCCGGCGAGAACCCTATGGAGAACTTGCGCTTCCTGGTGTTTCTCACCTGCGTTATCCAAGCGGTGGACGAGTACCAGGAGTTGCTGCGCATGACCACGGCGTCGGCGGGCAACGATCACCGTCTGGGCGCCCACGAGGCACCGCCGGCCATCGTGTCCATGTTCCTTGGCGATGAGCTGGGCAACATTGTGGAAGCGCTCATTGACGACCACGACTATCGCTCGGCTGAGCGCGTGTCCATGGACCTGGGCGTCGACGTGCTGCCCAACTTCATCAAGGACAACACCGACCGTAACCGCACCAGCCCCTTCGCCTTCACGGGCAACAAGTTCGAGTTCCGCATGCCCGGCTCGGCCCAGAACCTGTCCGACGTGAACATGGTGCTCAACACCGCCATGGCCAAGTCGCTCAAGGAGTTCGCTGACCAGATGGAGGGCAAGACGGGCGACGAGTTCGAAGCGGCGGCCATCGATTACATCAAGCACACCCTGCGCGACCACCAGCGCATCATCTTCAACGGCGACGGCTACTCCGAGGAGTGGGAGGCCGAGGCGGCCCGTCGCGGCCTGGCCAACCACCGTACCACCGCCGATGCGCTGCCGTGCTTCGTGGATCAGAAGTCCATCGACCTGTTCGGCGAATTCGGCGTGCTCACGGAAACCGAGGTGCGCAGCCGCTACGAGGTGAAGCTCGAGAAGTACAACAAGATCATGAATATCGAGATTCGCGCCATGAAGCGCCTGGTGCGTCGCGACTACCTGCCGGCTATCAACCGCTATGCGGCGAAGCTGGCCAACGGCATTACGGCCATTCGCAGCGTGCTGCCCGACGGCGATACCTCATTTATGGAGGACAAGCTGCGCAAGCTGGTGTCGGGTGCGGCCGAGATCAACGTGCAGTTGGAGAAGCTGCACAGCCTGCATCGGGCTTCCCTGGAGATCGAGGACCAGCAGGAACGCGCCAACATGAACGCCCACGAGATTGTGCCGGTCATGGACGCCCTGCGCACCGCTGTGGACGCCATGGAGATCATCGTCGAGCGTGAGGCCTGGCCGGTGCCCACCTACAACGAGATCCTCTTTTATGCGTAGTTAGAAGGGTTCCCCTTCTAACTACGCCTGACGCTGCGGTTGCGACTGCACCTGGCCTCGCACTTCACCGCTTTCCTTCGCGTAACGAAGTACGCTCAGCCGCGGTTCAGCACGATTCCAGGCACCTGTCGAAACCTCGCTGACTTCCTTGGGCGCATCCCTGAGTTCTTATTAAATAATTTGAAAAGGCCCGTGAGGGCCTTTCGCTTATACACCCTGGCGGAGGCTGGCGGCCACGGCGTGGAGGATGTCGTTGCGCTGGGTGGAGGCCACCAGGCTGGCCAGGGGCGCCGCAGCCAGAGGCATGTCGGCATCGCAGAGGCCGATGAGGGCGCGGCCGACCACTTCCATGACGTCGTCGAGGGGTGCCAGGGGCACGCCGGCGGTGCGCAGGGTGGCCGTGGAGTCCCAGTCGCTGCCGGGCACGTTGTTGCCCATTTCCGCAATGAGGTCGTTGCGCTCGCGCAGGCCTGCCTCGCCCATGGGGCTCGACTCGGGGACGCGCAAATAGCAGGCAAGGGCCTCCAGCAAGCGACCCGTCTGCCAGTAGGCGAAAGCCAGGCGGTAGTACACGTAGGCGATGTCGTTGCCCGTGACGGCGACGCGCAGGGCCTCTTTGGCCACGTCGATGATGCGGTCGTAATGATCGCCCTCGGCATAGCAGGTAATGAGGTCGTTGTAGGCCGGAGTGCTGGTGGGGGCCAGGTCGATGCACACGCGCGCCTGGGCCTCGGCGGCATTCAGGTCGCCCATGTCGCGATAGATGCGCGAGAGGGACGAGCGGGCCGCCTGACCGATGTCGGAGGCGCGGCGATAGCGCACGGACGGATCGGACTCCACAATGCTGACCAGATAGCGGGCGAACACGTTCTCGCAGTATAGCAGCTTCAGGGGGTCGCCTTCGGCGTTCTCGGGCGGATCGAGGGGCTTGTCCGTCTCGGCAACGATGTCCTCCAGCTGGGCCACGGCCAGCAGCAGGGAATCGTCCTTCTCGTCCATGATGGCGCGGTAGCGCGCGCCCAGGGCCGCGTCCTGCTCGCTCATAACGTCGAGGTCGGACACGATGTCGGCATGGAGCAGGTTGCGCAGGTCTTCCGGCAGGGGACGGGAGTCTTCGGCCACGGGGGTGCGGTTGACTTTCAGCTCGACGGGCAGCGCCTCGACGGGCTGCAGCGCGCCGTCCTCTCCGAACTCCAAGACGCTGTTCTGCAGGAAGAGCATAGCCAGCAGGGCCTGCGGATCATATTCGGTTTCCGGGGCACTGAACTCGCCGCCGCGAATTTTCGCGATGGTGCCCATGGTGAAGGGGATGCGGGCGAATTCCAGGGAAAGGCAGGTGAGCCCGGCGATGCTGCCCTCTTTGCCGTTGACGACGACGTGGGTGACGCCCACGCTGCTGCCAAAGGCAGCGCTGGCGATGAGCGCCGCCAGGCGCAGGGCGTAGGATGCGGCCGCGGCGCCGCGCTGGGCGGAGCAGTCGACCCACTGGCCCGTGGCGGCGTCGAAGCGCGACTTCGGGAACACGTCGGCTGTGGGCACGGATACGTCGGCGACGATGGTGCCCGAGGCGCTGTCGCACACGAAGCGGTATTCCAGGCGGAAGGGGAGCACCATGGCCTCGCAGGCCGTGGCAAAGCGCGTGGACAAATCCCAGTTGCCGCCACGGGTGCCCGTGGTGCCGTACTGAGTGTCCAGCTTGTTGTCGCGCTCGGCGGCGCTCAGGTACTCCGGGGCCTCCGCGGCAATAGAGCGCAAGGCGGTCCAGTCCAGCTCGCTGCATTGGCCCTCGGAAAATTGGTTGACCCAGGCCACGCCCTCGCCGTCCTCGAGCGCCTTGGATACCATGGCCAAGCGGTCCAGGATGGACTCGATGCGCAGGATAGTGCCGCGATCGGCGGCGCTGATGGTGGAGTCGTCGAAGACCGACCAGAAGAGCCCCGTGGTGTTCAGGCGACGCAGCTCGATGGGGTGCTCCACGGCAATGGCTCGCAGTCGCGGCGCGTCGGCGTCGGACAGCAAGCGGGCGGCGTACTGCTCGAAACCCGACGAGGAAGCCGGGTCGGCCGGATCGGCCATGGACATGCGGAACAGCAGGCCGTCCACGGCGTCGGGCAAGGGGGCGCTGGTGAATTCCTGCAGGACGTCGCGGGTGGTTTTGGTGCCCTCGTCGGCTGCCGTAGTGTTGCCCGAGGCATCGCCACGGGCGCCTTCGTCATGGCTGTCGCTGTTCTGGTTCTTCTTGCGGAAAAAGTCAAACACGGTGTCTACCTCCCACCGGGGAGCTTTGGGTAAGTCGATTCATTCTCCCACAGCCCTTGACGAAAGACCAGGTAAAAAACGGGGAAGATGCCAGACCCCCACAGCTTTCCAGGGGTTTTGCCCTTCTCGTTGACAGCAACGTTCGATAGTCAATAACAAACATGAGGTAGAAGGTCATTAAGAGGGCTTGTCGAGGGCGAGACAGTTGGCCGCCTTATTGTCGGAGGAAGAAGAGGCGCTACGCCAGCTTGTAGCCCAGGCCCCAGACGGTTTGCAGGTAGTCGTCGGTGCCGGTGGGCTTGAGCTTGCGGCGCAAGTTCGAAACGTGCACGTTGATGGTGGAGTCGTCAACGGCGTAGGGCTCGCCCCATACCAGCTCAAACAGCTCTTGCTTGGTGAACACCTTAGTGGGACGACCCATCAGCAACGCGAGGATGCCGAACTCGGTGCGGGTAAGCGCAAGCGGCGTGCCCGCGGCGGAGAATTCGTAGGACTCGGGGTCGAGCGTCCATTCTTTATAGCGCAGGAGCTGGACGGCTCCTGCGCCCTGTGCAGCATCCGCTTCCGGGCTCTCGCTCGCGGTTGTCTTCTGCGCCATTCGGTGCCTGAGCTGCACCTCGATGCGGGCGGACAACTCCTCCAGGTCGAAGGGCTTGGTCAGGTAGTCGTCGGCGCCTAACTTCAGCAGCGCCACCTTGTCGGCCGGTGTTATGCGCGCCGAGATGACGATGAGGGGCAGGTCGGGGGCTTGCTCGCGCACCTTCTGCACCACGTCTTCGCCGCAGGCTCCGGGCAGCATGAGGTCGGTGATGACCAGATCGAAGGGCTCGGCGCCGAACTGCAACAGTCCCTCGCTTCCCGAGTAGGCTTGGACGCAGCGGTGGCCCGCGCGCTCCAGATGAGCGGCAACGATTTCATTGATGGAAGGATCGTCCTCGATGATCAGTATGTTCAGGGGCTCGGCCATGGGGAAAGCATAACGAGCCACGCCGCCCCTGTCAGCTATCTTCAAACTTTCTTAAGGCTTGCGTACGAGTTTCTTTATTTTCGCCGCGCACACTGAGGACCGTAGGAAATGCGGTATACCTAGGCAAGCGAAAGGAGACGAGATGGCGGTCATTGAGGCTCGCGGCCTGGCGAAGGCCTACGGCGGGCGACGGGTGGTAAGCGATTTCGCTATGACGGTGTCGCCGGGCGACATCTACGGCTTTGTGGGGAAGAACGGCGCGGGCAAGTCCACGGTCATGAAGATGATCTGCGGCGAGGTGACGCCCACGGCTGGCGAGGTGGTGCTGTTCGGCGGCGCTTCCGAGGGTGGTGCGCGGCGCATTGGCGTGCTCATCGAGCAGCCGGGGCTTTTGCCGGGGCTCACGGCTTATGAGAACGTGATGGCGAAGGCCCTGGCATTTGGCCTGGTCGATGCCAAGGAGCGTTGCGCAGAAGTACTGCGTTTGGTGGGGCTGGACGGCACGGGCCGCAAAAAGGCGAAGGGCTTCTCCCTGGGCATGAAGCAGCGGCTGGGGCTGGCCTCGGCGCTGCTGGGCAATCCGGACGTCCTGCTGCTCGACGAGCCGTTCAACGGGCTCGATCCGGAAGGCACCCGCGCCCTGCGCAACCTGATCGTACGACTGAACGAGACCTTGGGCGTGACCGTGGTGGTGAGCTCGCACGTGCTCGATCAGCTCGATCGCTTCGCCACGCGCTACGGTGTCATCGCCGACGGGCGCATGGTGCGTCAGATGACGGCCGAAGAGGTGGCAGCCGAGTGCGCCACCAGCTTGCGCGTGCGCACAGCCGATGCCGCCCGCGACCTGGCCCTGCTGGAGGAGGCCTTTCCTGCGGCGCGCTTTACGGCATACCCCGATGGCTCGCTCGTGGTCGGTGGCGTTTACGATGCGGAAAGTATCGCGCGCACCTTGCGCGACAACGGTGCCGTGGTTCTGGAGTTCTCCCAGGAAACGCGCGATATCGAGGACTACTTCGTGGCGCTGATGGAAGGAGGCCGCCATGTTTAACCTCCTGAAAAGCGACCTGTACCGTCTGGTGCACGGTAAAATGCTCTGGGTCATGACGGCCTGCGTGCTGGGCATCGCGGCGTTGACGGTCTTCGCCGTTGCCATGGTGTCGAGCCCTGAGTTTCTGTACGCCTCTTCCCAGAGTTTCGAGATGGCTATCGACTATGTTGAGGACGAGGGCTTGGGCGATTCTTCTGGGGGCGAAGGCTCGGCGGCGTATCCCGTAGAGAACGTTGTCGGTGCTGCCGGGGAGGGGAGCGCGGAAGGGCCTGCCTCGGTGAATGCTGGTGAGGTGGAGACAGGCTTCAATGACGATGATACCGGCGTCGCGGTTGCCCAGACCTTGGAAGCGACGGGCAAGTCGGCGGCGGATCTGACCGTGGCGGATTTCGAGGACGCCTCTCGCGATATGCGCACGTTTGCCTCTCCGACGGACATGCTGGGCGATGCCATGCTTTCCGGTGGCTTCGCATCGCTGCTCACCTGCTTGCTGGTGGCGCTGCTGTTCGCCAGTGATTTTGCGACGGGCTTTGCCCGCAATCTGGTGATGGATCGTCGCGGCCGGCTGTGCTATTACGGCGAGAAGCTGCTGTTGACAGGCATGGCGGCGCTGTACTTCGTGCTGCTGGCGGCCGCCGCCTGCGCGGCGTTCTTCGCGGTGGCCGGCTTCACCTATGCGGCGTCCAACAGCGTGGGCGAGGTGGCGGGCTATCTGGGCCTGGGGTGGCTGATCGCCTGGGCCTATGGCTGCCTGACGGCCGTTGTCGTGTGGATGACGCGCAGCGGCGGCGCGGGCATCGCGTTTGCCATTGTGGTGGGTACGGGCATGCTGGGAGCCATGCTTGGCCAGGTGCTTCTCATTCTGGCGGGAGGCATTGTCCCTTGGGCCGGCGCGGTGGAGCCGTGGCTCTTGGCCAGCTGCCAGGGCGCGCTGGGTCTGGGCATGCCCGATCTTATGGAGGGCGCGTTGGTCGGCCCTGGATCGAGCATCCTTCCTGCGGTGCGCGTAGTGGTGGTGTCGGTGTTCTGGATCGCCGCAAGTGCCGTGATCGCTTTCGCATGGCTTCGCAAGCGGGATGTGTAAAAGTCGATCCGCCAGGTACGATTCAATTGCTTGTCAGAGGGCGGGGCCTGGCCCTTGCCACTCGAGAAAGGAAGGCTTCATGGCGTTGGCAACCTGCCTAGGTGGCCTGGCGGTGTGCGCATTCGTCGTGCTCTGGCTTTATGGACGCGAGCTGTGCCGCATGGCGCGGTGGCTGCGCTATCACGATGCGGCCTCTAACGAGCGACTGACGACGGAGATGCCCGGGCCGGGCTTTACGGCCATGGCCCGGGCGGTGAACGACGCTCTCGATGCCGCTGCTGCTCGGCAGCGGCAAGCAGCTGCCGAGCAGCGCCAGTTCCAAAGCGATTTGGCAAGCCTGTCCCATGACATTCGCACGCCGCTTATGGGGGCGAAGGGCTATGTGTCCCTGGCCGCCGATGAGCCCGATGCCGCCCGTCGTGCTCACTACCTGCAAGCAGCTGAGGCGCGTCTAGGGGACATGGAAGGTTTGCTGAACTCGCTGTTTGCCTATGTGCAGGCGGTGGATGCCGAGCGGGAGTTGGATCTGCGGCCGGTAGCTGTGCTGCCAGTATTGGCCGACGTGCTGATGGGCCAGTACCCTGCGTTCGAAGCCCGTGGCTGGGAGCCCGAGGTGCGCTTCGAGAACGAGGCGTTCACCGTGGAGGCAGACCCTGATGCCCTGGCACGCATCTGCGAGAACCTCGTCGGCAACGCGTTGCGCCACGGGACGGAGGCGCCCGTCATCACCCAGTGCGGTCGCACGATAATGTTCGCCAATGCTGTGGTCGATGGAGCCGCCATCGATCCGGCGCGCCTCTTCGAGCGTTTCTATCGCGCCGACTCCACGCGCACGGGGGCGGGCGCGGGCCTCGGCTTGGCCGTGGTGGCCTCCTTGGCCGAGGCCCTGGGAGCCACCTGCGCCGCCGAGGTGCAAAACGGCCGCTTTGCCATCGCCCTCACGTTCCCCGATGTTCTCTAACGATCGATCCCATCAATCCCATTTACAATCCCATTTACAATCCCATCAATCCCATTTACAATCCCATCAATCCCAATTTGGGACAGTAAATGGGATTGATGGGATTGATAGCAGTGTAAGGGGGCAGCTATGGGATTGCCGACGAGCATTGACGCGCTTCTTGATGGCGGCATTGTTGAGAATGCGCGCATCGAGTTCAAGGCTTCTTGGGACCCCCAGACTTCCCTGAAAACCATCTGCGCTTTCGCCAACGACATCGACAATTGGGGCGGCGGCTATCTAGTGATAGGCGTGACCGACAACGGGGAGGGCGGTCGCGCGGCTGTGGGCGTTCCGCCCGAGAAGATCGACGGTTACCTGAAGGACATGCTCAATAAGTGCAAGCTCATCCAACCGAGCTATATGCCTCTCGTGGACGTCGTTGATTATCAGGGCACGAAGCTCATCGTCTTATGGGCGCCGGGCGGAAGCACGCGGCCCTACTCGTCCCCCAAGACCATGGGGAGGCCAAGCGAGCGCATCTATTGGATCCGCAAAATGGCGAGCACTATCGCGCCAACGGAGGACGACAAGCGCGACTTGTACAGCCTGGCCAATCAGGTACCTTTCGATGATCGCATCAATCATGGAGCCGAAGTAAGCGACTTGAACCTAACGCTTATAAAGGAGTACCTTCGCGAGGTAGGAAGCTCGCTCTATGCGGAGGCCGACACCCTCGACTTCACCGAGCTGTGTCGCGCCATGGGTATAGTGGAAGGGCCTGCGGAGTTCACGAAGCCAAAAAACGTGGGCTTGCTTTTCTTCTCGATGAATCCCGAGAAGTTCTTTCCCTACGCGCGCATCGACATTGTCGACTTGCCCGACGGCGAGGGCGGCGATCGGCTCGAGGAGCATATTTTCAGGGGGCCCATTCACCAGCAAATGCGGGAGGCGATGCTCTATTTACAGAATCGTGTGATCGAGGAGCATGTGATCAAGCGTCCCGATGCGGCCGAGGCCGATCGATATTTCAACTACCCCTATGCCGCCTTGGAGGAGGCGCTGGCGAACGCCGTGTACCACAAGGGCTACGATGTGCGTGAACCTATCGAAGTGCGTATACTGCCCGATCGCATTGAGTTCCTGAGTTTCCCGGGAGCTGATCGCTCCATTAGCATCGAAGGCCTGAAGCAGTTTCGTGCCGTGAGCCGCCGCTATCGCAACCGGCGGGTGGGCGATTTTCTCAAAGAGCTGCACCTCACCGAGGGGCGCAACACCGGCATGCGGAAGATGCTGAACGCCCTGCGCCGCAACGGTTCTCCCGATCCGGTTTTCGAAACCGACGAGGGTCGACTGTACTTCCTTGTGACGATTTACGCTCACCGGAGCGCTGAGGCCGAGGGCGGAGAGGATTCGCTTGGCTCGCCGACTCGGCCAGTCGAAGAGACGGGGCCCGGTGCCGAGCGTGCCACTGCGAAAAAGCCCCAGAGCCAGATCGTCTTCGGTGGCGTGGCGCAGCGCCAGGATGAGCTGCTGGACTTTTTCGCGCAGCATCCTGCGGCCACCGTGGCTCAAGCTGCCAAGGCCCTTGGGGTAGGAAAGTCTACTATCAACCGGGATATCGAGTCGCTCAAAGTTGAAGGCCGCCTGCGCCGGCACGGCTCGGCCAAGGCCGGTACTTGGGTGGTGCTTTAGAGCCGTTTCGGGTACAGCAGCGAATCCCGGTCGGGGTAGGCGCAGGGGACCGGGAGCTCCTCGGCTGCTTGTTGGCTTGAGCAGAAGGCGTCCGCGTTGCCTTAGGGGTGCGTTTTCGCTATACTCGCAGGTGGGGTTGGGGCTGTGTCTGGAAGAGAGGCGACATGGCTCCTTTAGCGAACGCGTTTGAGTTGTTCGAGAAAATTCAGAGCGCCGATATCTCGGTGCATCCGCAGCGCTGTGTGGTGGTGCGCAACCGTCGGGCCACCTGCTCGAAGTGCGCCGATGCCTGCACGTCCGGTGCCATTTCCGTGCGAGACAACGAGCTTTTCGTAGCGGGGGAGCAGTGCATCGGTTGCGGCACCTGTGCCACCGTGTGCCCCACTTGCGCCCTTGAAGCCCACCGACCCAACGACGTCCAGCTCGCGACAGCGGTTCTGGCGGCAGCCCGGGCCAACGGCGGCGAGGCGGTTATCGCGTGCCGTCGGCTGGTCGAGGCAGCCGCCGATGCGTTGGATGCGGAGAAGGTCGTGGCGGTGGAATGCCTGGGGCGTGTGGAGGAGTCGCTGCTCACGGCTCTGGCAGCTGCCGGGGCGCGCCGCGTGGTGCTCGTAGGCCGCGAGTGCGAGGCCTGCGAGCATGTTGCCGGCTTCCGCGCGGCTGGCGCCGTCTGCTCAACTATGGCTGAGCTTATGAGCGCGTGGCAGTGCCCGACGACCGTTGAGTTGGCCGAGAAGCTGCCTTCCTCGGTGCGCGCTGCCGGCCCCAAAGGCTACGACGAGTCGCGGCGCAACTTCTTCTTCCGCGCTCAGGAAGGCGCGCGCCTGGTGGCCGGAGTGGCTGCGGAGGCGGCCGTGCGCGAGGCAGTGGGCGCCCCCGAGGAGGCGGAGCCGCCGCTCGTGAAAGTCATGGACGACGGAACCCTGCCCCATTTCGTGCCCGATCGGCGCGAGCGCATCCTGGACAACCTGTCGGCCCTCGGTGAGCCGGAAGACCGTCTCTTGATGACGCGCCTGTGGGGCCATGTGGTCATCGATGCGGAAACCTGCAACTCCTGCCGCATGTGCGCCACATTCTGCCCGACGGCGGCCATCACGAAGTTCGACGATGACGACGGCACTATCGGCATCGACCATTACCCCGGCGACTGCGTGCTGTGTCGGTGCTGCGAGGACATCTGCCCCACCGGCGCGCTCACGCTGTACGACGAGGTGTTCGCTGGCGACCTGCTTTCCGGAACCGTGGAACGCAACGAGATGAAGCCGCCCAAATACGACCTGACGAGCCCTAAGAAATCCCTGTTCATGTTCAGAGACATTCTCGACTGTCCCGATATCTACGAGCGCTAGGAGAACCGGCCATGACTCACGCTGCTGCTTTCCGAGAAGCTCCCAATCCGCGTATCGCCGCCTTCGCCCAGGCCGTAGCGACGGGAGACGCCGCCGCTTACGACGGGGCCGTGGCCCGAGGGGAGATAGATGCCGCCGATTCGTCGGTGACGGTGCTCAAATGGCGCACGAGCGCGGCCGAGCAGGACGCCGTCGCGCCGTTGGTGCGGGCCCTGCTCGCCGAAGATGCGAGCTTGGCGCCCCATGACGTCTACGTGGCCGCCTGGAGCGGGCCCCAGGCCCAGCGGGTGGTCGACGACCTGCGGCGCCATCGCTTGGAAAGCTCCCTGGGTCTTTTCGGAAACCCCTTGGCTGCCGATGCGCGGATGCCCGAGCAAACGCGAACTCGCGAGGCCTATGCCCGTCTGGCCCTGGCGGCTGAGGGCGATAGGCGGGCCGCGCGATTGCTGCGGTGGGGCCCCGAAGAGGCGGCGGCTTTCCAGGGGCGCACGCGGGCTCTGCGCGGGCTTTCCCTGCTGGCAGCCTGCAACCCCGAAGGCGACGAGATCTTCTCTCGCCTATGCGGCGCGATCGAAGGCGACGAGGCCCCTGCCGACCTTCTCGCTCGGGTGCTCGACCGCGCTGGCCGGCAGGCGCCCGACTCGGTGACGGGCGCTGTGAACGTAGGGCCCTTGGCGGCTTTGGCGCAGCGGCCCTGCCGCGTGGCCCTCGTGCTTTCCGCCGTGGAGGGGCTTCAGCCCGCATCCACCGAAAAGGCGGCGACCGAAGATGCCGAGGCGCCCTTCAGGACCGAGCGCCGGCGTGTGGCTCGGGCCTTTGCTGCCGTGAGGGACAAGCTTGTGATCTCCACCTTCTCGCTGATGCCTGAAGCGCAGGCGCGCTCATGCGGCGCAACCATCGTGCGAACGCGACGCGATAGGGGAGAGACGGTGGCCCTTATGCGTCCGAGCCGGTTTCTCGCCGATGCGGGCAACGCCGCGCCAGGCACGGAGTCGGGCGAGCAGTACCTGACGGCGCGCTTTTAGGCGGCCCCGTCTCGCTTCGATTCCACCAAATCGAGCAGCTCCTGCTTGGAGTGGACGCCGGTCTTGCGGTAGATGTGCTGCAAGTGCGTGGTGACGGTGCCGCGGGAAATGAATAGCTCCTCCTGAATGTAGGTGCTCGAGCGGCCACGGGCGAACAAGAGCAGAATCTCGGTCTCGCGCGGCGTGAGCCCTGCCTCGCTGGCGAGGGTCATGCAGCGGTCGCGGAACGACCCCGGCCGAATGCCGTCGGCATCGCCGTCCCCCGTCGACTCGCCGGCAGGGGTGGCCTCGCTCTCGCTCTCCTCACTGGCCTCTACGGTGAACTGCATCTTCTTCAGGTCGACCAAATCGTCGTCCTTCAGCACGAAGACGAGCATGGCGAAGATGGCAAGCGTGGTGAGCGCCGTGATGAGGCTCAGGGTCAGCGACGAAAGCTCTACCGCCGAGATCATGGCCGATCCGATGATATGCCCCATGGTGTTGCCCACCGTGAGCAGCCCCCAGCCGAAGCCGAACACGAAGGTGGCGGGCAGGCGCAGGGAGTAGGCGATGTTGGCCAGCAGAATCCAGACGAACACGTTGAAGGTGTTGTAACCGACAAGCACGAGCAGGCTGTCCCAGGCGGCCGACTCCACGAACACCGGGGTAAGCACGATAGAGGCGGCGATGATGAAGGTGATGAGCTTGTACAGGTCGCGGAAGGTGCCCTCGCGGCGCAGAAGCAGAAAGCCGATGAGTAAGACGGCCATGACGATGGAGCTGACGAGCATGCCCGGGTGGTAGAACTGGTGGGGGCTTACCGATGCCACGGTCATGAACGTTTGGCGCATAATGCCGTCGGCCAGGCTGATGACGCAGGTACACAGGCCGATGCGCAGCAAGAATCCCACGGCGCCTTCAAGCGACGTGCTCGCCTTCACCACGTGCGCTGTGGCCCAGGTGTGCTGCTGGAGGGTCATGATAAGGCCCGAGGCCAGGGGCAGAAGCGACACGATGGCCACGGCCGCCACAGAGGGAATGTTCGAGATGACAGCGTAGAGAATGCCGGCGAACAGCGCCGCCGTGGGAATTTCGATGCCCACTTCGGAAGGGGGGCGGTTTCGGTATATCTCGCCATAGCCTAAATCGAGCAGGCCGCTGCCCGCGCCTGTGCCCACGCCGCCCACCAGGGCCAAAAGCCATACGGGGGCGTCAATGGCGGTTAAGACAAATGCGCCGAGCGTGCAGGCCGATGTGAGGATGGTGGCGAACCAGCGCACGCGCCGGTCGTAAAGGGCCTGCTCCATGCGCCGGTAGGCCACCGCGGCGAGAAGCAGGGTGGTGCAGAGGGCCAGAGACGACCATTGGTAGACGGCAGGCGGCAACGGGCTGGGAGAAAGCCCCACCGAGTTGGCGCCCATGCCGACGAACATCACATAGACCCAGGCGCGCTGGAAGGCGAAGCCCCAAACGCGCATATTGAGGAACATGGACAGGGAAACTGAGTCTCCTCCTTGATACTCTGAAATACGAGCGAGAATGCCCCTCATCAACTCCCCCTGTTGCCTTGGTCTAACCCTTTTGATTCTATCACTCACCGTGGCTGACTGGTGGAAGTCGTTCTTTCTAAAACAAGGCTATGAACAGGTAATTCTTAAAAGTCATATGAAACGCATGATGGGATTTGAGGCCAATTCTGGCTAAACGCATGATGCCTTTCCCCCTTCTTGTTGATAGGTTGTAAATGCTGGGTTTCATAGCTCGGCTTACGAGGGGAAGCGCCTTTTGAAGGTCGCGGTGGGCCGCACAGCTCGGGGTGAGTGCTGATGGCCGCACGGCGGGGCTGCATCCCCATACCCGACAGAGAGAAGTAGAGGAGGAGAGACGCATGGGTAAATTGTCCATGACGCGTCGCACGTTCGCGAAGCTGTCGGCTACCTGTGCCGCCGCCACTGCCGCCATCGGCACTTTCGGCGCCGGCACCGCGCTTGCCGCCAACGAGACGAGCGAGGCCGAGGCTTCCGAGATCAAGCGCATTCGCTCCTGCTGCCGCGGCTGCGGCAAGATGGAGTGCGGCGTTTGGGTGACGGTGCAGAACGGTCGCGTCATCAAAACCGAGGGCGATCAGTCGTCTTCCCAGTCCCTGGGCAACCACTGCTCCAAGGGTCAGGCATCCCTGCAGGCGTGCTATCACCCGGCGCGCATCTACCATCCCATGAAGCGCACGAACCCCAAGGGCGAGGATCCCGGCTGGGTGCGCATCTCGTGGGATGAGGCTATGACTACCATAGCCGAGAAGTTCAATGAGGTTATCGACCAGTACGGCGGTCAGGCCTGCTTCGGCATGTGCGGCACTTCGCGTCAGTGGGTGTACGGTCCCTACGCCTTCTTCAAGTGGCTGTTCGATAGTCCCAACAGCCGCGTGGCCTCGTCGATTTGCAAGGGCCCGCGCCGCTTGATGGGCTCCATCACCTCCATCGACGGCGCCCCGTGGTTTGCCCTGCGCGACGGGCCGCGCGTCTACGTGCAGTGGGGAACGGCGCCCGAGAACTCGAACTACGACGACAGCTGCCGCAACATCGTGGATAAGATGACCGAGGCTGACGTGCACATTTGCGTCGACCCGCGCCTGTCCGGCTCGGGCAAAGAGGCCGATTACTGGCTGAACTTGGAGCCGGGCACCGACTGTGCGCTGGCCCTGTGCTGGCAGCATCTCGTCATCAAGAACGATTTGGTCGACTGGGAATTCGTAAAGCGTTGGACCAACGCCCCCATTCTCGTCGTGGACGACATGGAGCCCACCGGCGGCCGCTACCATACGATTTTCACCAATGTCCAGGTAGCGCCCGACCTGACGGGCGAGAAGTTGCAGACGCGCCTGTTGAAGGAGAGCGATCTGAAGGAAGGCGGTTCCTGCCGTCGCTTCATGGCGTGGAACAAGAACGCCAACAATGGCGAGGGCGGCCTGGTGTTCTGGGACACCGATACCACCCAGTGGGAGGGCTGCAACCATGTGGCGCCCACCCGCGATCAGATGGAAGTGGTCTACGAGGGTACGTCCCAGGAGGGCTATCTGCCGCCCATCTCCTATAACGAGCTGGTAGAAGCCGGCATCGATTTCGACATGACGGGCAGCCACGAGGTTACGCTTGCTGACGGCACTGTGCATACGGTGCGCCCGGTGTGGGCCTACCTTGCCGACTCGGTGAAGGACTGCACGCCGGAGTGGTGCGCTGAAATCACCAAGCTCGATCCTGCGATGGTGGAAGAGGCCTGCCTCATTTGGGCCACGCGTCCCGAAGGTCAGAGCTACGGTAACGGCGGCATTCACCTGAACCTGTCTCCCGACCAAGAGGGCAGCTGCACTCAGACGGTTCGCGCGGTGCTAAACCTTTCCTATACCACGGGCAACTTCGACGGCCCCGCGGGCAACCGCGGACTGACTCGCACGCCGGTGGACGAGCAGGCCACAGGCGCGCCGGGCACCAATATGCCCCAGGCGGTGAAGCACGTGCTGTCGGGCCTGGGCGCTCTGCCGCCCATGTACGAGGGCACGGTGCCGCAGTACGACATTACCGAACTGCCCGATCAGTACGAGGTGCATGCCAACATGGTGGGTGCCGACAAGTACCCGCTTTTGGCTTACTACAACGAGTGGTGCGATGTGGTCAGCATGTACGAGGCCATCCTCACGGGCGACCCGTACCCCATTCGCGTGGGCATCAACGAAGCTGGCTCCTTCATGAACGAGGGCAACGCCCTCATGGCGTGGGAGGCGCTGAAGTCGCTCGATTTCTGGGTCGATATGAACATGTTCCACCATCCCTCCACGGAGATGGCCGATATCATCCTGCCGGTGGCCCACTGGCTCGAGATTAACAACATCCGCGTGTCCCAGGGCGCAACGGGCGGCATCGGCATGACCTGCCGCGCCGTGGAGCCGCCGGCGGACGCCAAGTTCGACTACGACGTGAACCGCCTGCTGTTCGAGGCCTTCGAGAAGCAGGGCAACCCCAACGGCACCTGGACCAACATCGCGGGAGACGCGCCTGGCGCCTACGACTCCGACGACCGCATGGAGGACTGGTTCCGTGCCCACAACGAGGTCGATGGCTTCAGCACCCACTACCCGGGCTGCAAGTGGCAGCACATGCAGGACTTCGTGGACGACTTCCAGGATCACGGTTGGTTCAACGCCAAGGTGCTCGAGCCCGAGCGCTGGGGTACCTACCGCCGCTTCGAGACCGGCTGGATGCGCATGGGCAAGGACGCCTGCACGGCGGCTCCTTGGTCGATGGACGAGAACGGACAGCCCGTCGCCAACTTCGGCTGCCCCACGCCGTCGGGCCTGGTGGAGATTTGGCCTATGCTGTTCGAGACCTACTGCCTGGATAAGGCCAACGAGTTCGAGCCGGGCAAGTTCGATGTGATGAAAGAGATCATGCCGAACTACGAGCCGGCGCGCACGGCTCCCGGTGGCGAATGGGATTCCGAGGCCTCGGCCGAGGAGTACCCGATCATCCTGACGACGGGCCGCCGCATTCCCGTGTACTTCCATTCCGAGCATCGCCAGCTTCCCTGGTGCCGCGAGCTGTGGCCCGTGCCTCGCCTGGAGCTGAACCCGGCCGATGCCGAGAAGCTCGGCCTCAAGCAGGGTGATTGGGCGTGGATCGAGGTGGAGCCCCATTCCGATCTGGGCAAGCAGTACTGCAGCAGAATCCGCGAGTGCGTCGATATCTACGAGGGTATCGCGCCGGGTTGGGCCAATGCCGAGCACGGCTGGTGGTTCCCCGAGCTTCCCGCTCCTACCCACGGCTTCGATCTGGTAAACGCCGAGTGCCTGTGGGATCCCCTGGGTGCCGACAAGTTCATCGCCTCTACCCACATGCGCGGCGTGCGCTGCAAGATCTACAAGGCAACGCCCGAGAACTCGCCTTACGGCAACCCCATTCCCTGCGCGACCGAGGACGGCACGGAGATCATTCACGACTGCACCGACCCGCGTCTGAAGGAATGGCTGCCCGACTACGACATTCGAAAGGAGGCGTAAGTCATGACTCAGTACGCTATCGTCACGGACCTGAACCGCTGCGTGGGCTGCATGGCCTGCATGGTGAGCTGTAAGGTCATCAACAACGTGCCCATCGGCAATTACTGGAACAAGATTCTGCGTATCGGGCCCTACAAGCGTGCCGACTACCAGAAGACCAACGATGTCGACATGTACTACCTGTGCGTCCAGTGCCAGCACTGCGAGAACCCGAAGTGCGTGGATGTGTGCCCCACGGGCGCGTCTTCGAAAATGGAAGACGGCACCGTGCAGATTGACAAGTCGAAGTGCATCGGCTGCCAGTTCTGCGCCATGGCCTGCCCCTACGGCGTGCGCTATCTGAATGAGGAGGAGCGCGTCGTTGAGAAGTGCACCCTCTGCGAGCAACTGACGGCTCAGGGTGGCCTGCCCCAGTGCGTGAGCCAATGCGGCGGTCGTGCCCGCTTCTTCGGCGACTTGGATGCCGGTATCGAGACCTTCGAGGCCCCGCGCAACGCCTACCAGGCCGACCGCGAGAACGCGGACTTCTCCTACGATCAGCTGTTCACGGGCAACCGTATCACCGTGGGCGAGCTGGCCGAGCCCTACGACGAGTCCGAGGTGCACCACCTGCCCAACGCCAACAACAACCCGAACTTCGTGTACATCCTCCGCGGACGTGAATGGAAAGGAGCTGAATAATGGAACTGCAATGGCCCCTCATTCTGTTCACGACCTTCGTCGCCTGGTGTGCCGGCACCTTTGCCACCCAGGCCTACCTGGCCCTGCGTGGCAAAGGTGAGAAAATCCAGTTCACCTGCTGGATAGTGTCAGCGGTGCTGCTGGTTATCGGCGGTATTGCGGTATTCCTCCACCTGGAGCACTGGGAGCGCATCTTCAACGGCTTCGGTCATCTGACGAGCGGCATTACCCAGGAGTTCATCGCCATTGTGGTGCTGGCCGTCATCGCCCTTATCTACCTGGTGATGATCAAGCGCAACGATGGCAAGGTGCCTGCGTGGTGCGCCATCTGCGCCATCGTGGCTTCCGTTGCCCTGGTGTTCGTGGCCGGTCACTCCTACCTGATGGAGGCGCGCCCGGCGTGGGACAACATGTTGTGGGTGGTGTCGCTTCTCGGCGCTGGCTGCATCATGGGCCCGGCCACCGTCGCCGCCGTCAGCGGCTTTATGGGCGAGGATGCCTCCGAGCTTTCGCCGGTGGTGCTGATCGGCTCGATCGTGAATGCCGTGGCTTCGGTGGCGGCGGCCATCAGCATCAACATGGCCTCGGTCAGCGAGGTGGGCTACTACTACGACTTGACCCATCCCACAAAGGACATCACCGCTTCGGTGGACAGCCTCAACGTGTTTGCCGGTGAGAGCGCCCTCATGATGATCGTGGGCGTGCTTATCATCGGCTGCGTTGCCCCCATCGTCTGCGCCGTACTCGGCAAGAAGATGGGCAACTGGAAGGTGTGGGGCACGGTGGCCGCTGTGTGCGGCGCCATCGGCGCCATCTGCCTGCGCGGCGTCTTCTACACCGCCGGCCTGTCGGTATTCGCCATCTTCTAGGTTCGGTTGGCCGTCGCAGGGCCCAAGGGGCGCCGCGATGGCCGGCTGGCGCGGGGAGCGCCCCTCCGCTCCCCGCGCCCATCCTTGCGCGCGCTGCAGGAGCGCCTGAAATCCTGCAAAAAAAGAGAAGGCTCCTCCGAGGATCGATTCGCTCCCCAACCCCCATGCAAATGACGAATCGATCCCCGGAAGAGCCTTCTTTTCGTTGTGCGGCCCCGCTACCTCAGAAGCACGCTGCGGCTTACGCGGGCCATGCGGGTGCCCTTGTCCGCATAGAAGCGCTCTATGTGGAGCCCTTGGGCCTCGGCATCGACGGCTCGGAGCGTCTCGAAGGAGAGCAGCAGCGCACCACGGGCGCCCAGAGAAAGCGGAGCCTTGAGAAGCCCTGCGGCCCGTGCCGTAAGCGCGGCGGCCCTCTCCGGGCTCGTGCGCGTGCGGTCAAACACGGCTCGCGGCGGCGTGAACCCGTTCACCAGTCCGGTGACGACCACGTGCGTCGCCTCGAGGCCGAACGCCCGCTCGGTGCGCACGACGGCCACAGCGTCCTCGTCGGGAAGACAGGGGCAGGTCATGGCGCGCTGGAGGCGGTCAGCCAGCTTCACTGCGTCGTCGGTCTCTTCCAGGCCGCCCAGAAGGCCGGCTATGGCCGAGGGAAGCGGCGCGCCGGAGCGGCCCGCCACGCAGTCGGCGGCGGCTTGGACCAGGGCGCTTCCCGTAAGCCCCCGAAGCGCCTTCAGGCCGCGCTCCAGCTCGGCCATGCGAGCGCTTACGCCCTCGGCGTCGCTTTGGAAGGTCAGGCTCTGTCCCGGGGTTGCGCCCAGCTCGCCCAGCAGGGCTGCCAGGTCGCGCCGGGGGCTGCACAGGGGCAGCAGCTCCGAGAACAGGGCGCGATGGGTAAGGTAGTCGCCGAACCCGCACCAGGCGCGCAGGGCCGCTCCGTCGCGCGGGTCCGCCGCCAGGGTGACGAGCGTGACGAATTGGGCCGCCTCAGATAGGTCGGCGTAGCGCACGTCGCCCGCCACCGGCCCGGCCTGGCCGCCGTTGCGCACGGGAATACCCGCGGCCTTCAGGGCGCGCACCATATTGCGCTCCCAGGTTTTGTTGGGCACGACAACGGCAAGGTCGCGCGGGCGCGCTCCGGTGCCCAGGACCTCCTTGATCCAGGCGAGGGCGCGCCGGCCCTCGTCGGCGGGCGTGGGGCAGCTTTCGATGCTCAGCCCCGCTTCGGAGGCTGCCGGCAGTCCGCCGGGCTTCGGAAGGCCGTCTTCGAAGGTCGCCTGGCTCCGGATCAGGCGGTTCAGGTGGTCTATGGCGCTCTGCACGCCGGGGGGAAGGGCGCTTTCGGTTAGTTTCGTCACGGTGGCGTAAGGGCAGGCCTCGGCCAGCTCGTCGGCGCCTGCGGCGTAGGGGTAGCGCTCGAAGATGGCGATGCAGGTGTCGGGGTTGCACGTCACCGTGAGGGATTTACGAGCTGCCAAGGCTGTCAGGTGCTGCGAGGCCCGGCTGAGGTTCTGGTAGTCGTCGACCAGAACGTGCGAAATTTGTCGGGCGGCGAGGGCCGCCTCGTCGTTGCTCAGATAATGGTAGCCCGCATTTGCCACCTCGGTTGCCAGATAGGCGCCATAGGCGGCAAGCACGTCCTTAGCGAGTTGGTGCAGCTCGCGCTCCTCTTCGAAGATAAGCCAATGCTCATCAAGGTCGGCCAGGTCGGACCAGCTGCGGCCGAAGAATTTCAGCAGCGAGCCGATGCGCCCGGGACGTACCCCGCTCACCTTCATGTCCTCTAAAAGAAAACTCTCCTCGAAGGGGGCAAGCAGGCGCGGGCGCCGCCCGGTGAATGTCTGGGCGTGCGGGTCGGACAGGACATCCAGGGCCCAGGCGCGAGGGGTGGTGACGGTTGCCGTTGCCAGGCGCGGGTCGGCCTCGATGAGCCGGCGGTGCAGCACCGCGGCCCCGTCGGGGTTCGCAGCGAAGACGAGCAGGTCGTCGGGGCTCGCGCCGTCGCGCAGAAGGGAAGCGGCACGGGCTACAAGAGCGGCCGTCTTCCCTGTTTTCTCAGTACCCTCGAAGATCGTCGTGCTCGGCGGCGCCGGCGGGACGCCGGGCAGGGGTGCGGGCTCGGCCATGGCCTAGTCCACGGCTTCCGGCGCCTCGGTGAGCACGTCGGCCAGCAGCTCGCCGTCGCTCTCGAGGAATCCATCGGTCATGCAGGCGAGGCCCCGGTAGAAGTCGGTTTTCGCAAAGTGGCGCATATCCACGGTTAGCAGGGGTGCCCAGGCGCCCACGTGGTCGCCAAGGAAGTTTCTCTGAGTCTCCAGCAGGTTGAAAGCCGCTTCTTCGTCGCCTTGTCGCAGGGCATCGGCCGTGCGCCGGCAGAGCGTGCCCATGAACTCGAGCTCGAGGGCGATATGATCCTCGCCCTCACGCCAGGAAGGATCCTTGTCGATGCCGAAAGCGCGGTAGATGGCTAGCACTTCGTCGCGAGCCTGCTGCATGAGAAGGCGCTTCTCCGAGGTGTACACGCTCTCAAAGGGGAAGGCGGCGCCGTCCAGCTCGTTGGTGTTACCAATGAACGCGCGCACGTAGTCTACGGCGAGCTCCGTAAGGGTGTTGTCCCACTGTTGGCTCAGGTACGAGGCAATGAGGCGATGACCCCGATCACTTTGGACGTTTCCCGTGGCTGCGGGAAAGCGCATGGCAGAAAGGACTTCGAGCAGCTCCTCGTCCACCTCCTTGCGGTACAGGCGCGAGAGCAGCTCGTAAGTGGCAGCGCGCTGCTCGCACAAGTTCGCAAGGTCATCGAAGAAGTTCTGCTCCTCGGGGGCGATAGTAGTCATGGGTTCTCCTATTCTCCGCTGTTCATCTCCGCCAGAACGGTGCGTCCCAAATCGGTGATGCGCCATCGCTTGCCCTCCCATTTCACGGCATCGCACTCGTTGAGCTTGCCGATGAAGCGCTGGGGGTACATGCGCGGCTTTTCGAGCACCGGGTCGTCGCCGATGAGGGCCGCCACCTCTTTCTCACTGGTGCCGTCCTCTGCGGCGGCCGCCTCAAGCACGGCGCGGAAAAGATGGCGGTACTGCGGCTCCGATTCTAGCTGCCAGGCCAGGTGGTCGGCAGGGCGGTTGCCGGCCAGGGCCGCTTGGCCGTCGGCGGTGGTATGCCAGTAAATCTCCGGAGGGACAACGGGCGTGAGGTACTCGACGCCGTCCTCGACGACAACGCTCGGTTCCAGGTTAAGGCTCTCGTAGCTGCTGCCGTCTTCGCACAGGCGCTCGAGGGCGCCGGCGCGGTGAAGGTGATGAAGAATCAGGTCGGGTGTGAAGACGCTTTTGGCGTGGCGCTGGAACTCGGCGATGAAGGCGGTGATGTCCTCGTTGGCCTGGGGCGCGGTGCAGCGATCCATAAGAGCGAAGAGCAGTTTGCGTGAGGGCTGCATGTTGTCGAGGAGGGTGGCGATGCGCACCGCGGCGGGCTGAGCGGCCAGTGACTCGGATGCTTGGGCGAGGGCCTCGGCGGAGGGAAACTCCTTGGGCTCCGCGCGGATGACGCCGCTTTCGATGGGCGCGTCGAGGTCGTCTTCGCTCGGCCCGAAGTCGGCCAGAGGGTCGAACGTGCCGTAGTCTTCCTCAAGGGAAAGGTCGAAGAAGTCGTCGGTCGTCATGGGGCGCGTCCTTTCGTCGTGGGGTTGCGGTTTAATCGTCAAGGCCGATAGAGGCCGCCAGGGGAAGGTCCTCGTCGAGAATTGGCGCATCGGCCTCTTTCTGCTTGCGAGTTTTTCTGCTTTGGGAGGGAGGCTCGGTGTCATCGGCCCGCGCTGGCAAAAACGGCATGGTAATGGCGCGGCCCGGGCAGGCGTCTACGCAGGCCCGGCATTTGGTGCACTCTGACCAATCTGCCCCGCGCTCGGGGTGGCGCGGGTCGATGCCCTGTTCGCACACGCGTGCACAGACGCCGCAGGTGACGCCTCTCGAGGTTTCCAGGCAGGCCTGGTCGTTAATGGCCGGGCGGAAGGTGCGGTTCGCCTTGCCGATGAGGCTCATGAGGGCTGAGAGCGGGCAGAAGGTGCTGCACCATTTCCGGAAGAAGACCACCTCGGCTGCCAGCAGCGCCGGCACTGCCACAATCGACCAGGTGACATCGCCGCCGGTAAATAGCAGCATGACGAGCAGCACCGTGGCGAAGGTGAGGCCGATGGGGCAGATCAGGCAGAAGACGGGGAAGCCGAAGATGGCCGCGGTGAGCAGGGAGCCGCCGAGCACGACATGGCGCGAGTCGATGGCGCCCCGCTTCTCAGCGCAGGAGTCGCAGCCTTTCACTTTGCCGCATCCGGTGTGGATGACCTTAAGCTCTTCGACCGAGAGGGGCTTGACGGTGCGCTCTGCTTCCGAGGAGGCTTTCCCGTCGGTTTCCGTCGACAAGGCCGCCTCCGTAGCCGCGTCCGTCTTCTTGTGGAAGATGTCGCGCAGCTTCGAGACGACGGGCACGGGGCACACCCAGCCGCAGAAGGCGCGCCCGAGAAGGAGAATGGCCGCAACGGCCAGCCCGAGCGATACAAGGGCGCGGGGCACGAGCATCTTCGAGGCCAGCATGGTGCCCAGAGCCCCCAGGGGGCAGAGGATGGAGATGGAGCCCCAGCCGAAGGCGGAAAGCGTGCCCACGCCGGAATGGAAGGCAAAGCCGACGCCGATGACGAGCAAGACGGCCAGGGGAACAAGGATTCTCAGGGTCTTGGTGTTCATAGCGTCCTCCCTAGGCTTCCGTGTCCGGCACGACGATGATGGCGCGGCTGGTGGCGCCCGAGGAGATGGAGCCGTTCTGCAGCGATACGCAGACGCTCTCGCAGGCCCCGCAGCCGTTGCATTTGTCGGCGATCACATGCGGACGGCTGTCGGCATCTAGCTCGATGGCCTCGTAGGGGCAGGCGTCGTAGCAGTAACGGCAACCGGTGAGGCGGTAGGCCAGGCACCAGTCCTCGATGACGATGGCCTTGCCGAGGATAGTGGTCTCCGGTTCGGCTCCCTGCGGGAGGGCAAGGGCCTCGGTGGGACAGCGCTCAACGCAGAGGGGGCGGCCGTCGTTGGCCTGCTCGCACCAATCGCACCAGTGGTTGTCGAAGTACATGACGGGCGTGCGCATGGCTACGAGGCCGTCCTCGATGTGGGCTGGCCTGATGACGGAGTGCGGGCATACTTCGAAGCATTTCTCGCAGCGGATGCAGGCCGAGATAAGGCGTTGCTCGTCCTGGCCGCCGGGGGGCCGCACCAGGGCGTCGGCATTGGCAACTTTGACGCCGCCGAGGGCAGCCAGCACAGCTACGCCCCCCACGCCCAAGCAGAGGTTGCGACGGGTGATAACAGGTCTCTTATTAGTGGATTCCATAATCCGCCCTTCGGACATCGCAAGCGACGGCACGCGAGTGCCGGCAGGTTCCCCAACCTGCTCGTATCGTTATGCAAATGATGTCCGCTCGAAACTTCGGGCGGTTTCCCCGTTGATCATAATAAGATGGCCGTTGACCCCTGTCAAGGACAAGCCGTCCTCCCCAATGTGGCAGACGGCGTGACTTTGATGGGGGCAGCATCCCCTCGATCTCCTACCAGCCCGTTCC
>CAJUFS010000020.1:0-10117 GCA_910585575.1 uncultured Adlercreutzia sp.
GCTCGCCGGTGAGCTTCACGATCTCGCCGTCGATGCGCACGCGGGAGAAGCCCTCTTTCTGCAGATCGGCGAAGAGCTTCGTGAACTCGCCCTTGCGCCCGGCCACCACGGGAGCCAAGATGATGGCCTTGGTGGCCTCGCCCTGGGCATCGTTGCCCAGGCGCAGAATTTCATCGGTTACCTGGTCGGTGGTTTGCTTCTTGATCTCGCGACCGCACTCGGGGCAATGGGGAATGCCCACGCGGGCAAACAGAAGACGCAGGTAGTCGTAGATTTCTGTGGTAGTACCCACCGTGGAGCGCGGGTTTTTCGAGGTGGTTTTCTGGTCGATGGACACCGCCGGCGACAGGCCGTCGATGGAGTCCAGGTCGGGCTTCGACATTTGCCCCAGGAACATGCGCGCATAGCTGGAGAGGCTCTCCACATAGCGACGCTGGCCCTCGGCATACATGGTGTCGAAGGCAAGGCTCGACTTGCCCGAGCCAGAAAGACCGGTGATGACCACCAGTTGATCGCGGGGAATGGTAAGGTCGATGTCCTTCAGGTTGTGCTCGCGGGCGCCCTTAATGACAATTTCATTGGCCATAATGTGCTGTTGTTCCCTCTCAGACGTAAAGCAACGGACGCCAGAAAGGCCGCCCGTTGCCCAAATACTTGTTTCGCCTGCGTATTGTAGCGAGAACCGTCGCGAAAGGCCATCAATTTAGCAAACTTTTGTTCGTGTTCATGAATTTCGCATAGATGAGCCGACAGATAATCTCAGCGCGTTGCACTACCCCCTCTACAGCGTTGCCGCCGCAGGCTCCTCTAAGGTAGCGGGGGCGCTTTCGCTGGCCGTGGGAGCACTCGGCTCGACGCCCTTCATCTTGTGGAACTTCTTCAGCGTCAAGCGACTGCTGCTGCGCTGCGCCTGCGGTGCCCGCAAGGAAGAGCACACGAACACGCTCGCTGCCACCAGCAGGGCTACCATGACGAAGAACACCACCGGGTACGACGTCGCGCCGAGCAGCGCCCCGGTGCCAAGGCCGGTCACGGCCGATCCGGCGTAGGCCACCAGGTTCACCGAGGACAGGATAGCTGACACCTGCAGCACGCTTACCTCGAGCAGCAGCATGCGCAGCGACGTGGCGACGCATACGCCCATGGCCACGCTGAACACCGCACATACGGCCATAAAGCCGTATTCCTGCCCCGTGCTCACCAAGCCGCCCATGGCCGCCGTGGTTACGGTTACCACTACCAGGCTCGCCACCAGCGCACGACGGGGATTCATGCGCGCCACCAGGGGTGAACCTAGCAGCGAGGGAGCCATGACTAGGGCCAGGATGAGCGAGCCGGCCATAGGCGAGGTCTCCCCGAAACACTGGTAGGCAATGGGAGCGGCGAAGGACTGGAAGAAGTTGCTCACCGTCCAGGTGACGACATAGCACACCCCCACTACGGCAAAGAGCCGGCGATGGTGGGGCGGAATGAACAGGCGGGGCCTCACCGAAGCGCGCAGCGACACCGTGCGATCGAGCGGCTCGTGAATGATCGGCAGCAAGAACAGGCAGACCGCCAGCACGGCGATCATAACGCCGTAAATGATGCTCAATCTCGGCACGAGCCCGTAGAGGATGCCCACTCCCACCGAGCCTACCATGATGCCGAACATGGAGCCGCAGCTGGCCACCGTCGAGCCCCAGCTGAGGTGCTTCTCCCCCACGCAATCGATAACCAGCGCTGACACCGCACTCATGCCGAAACCGGCGGCCAGGCCCTGCACGAAGCGCGCCGCAAGCACGTCAATGCCGCTTTCGGCACGCAAGAACATAATGCACCCGAGGATGGCCAGCATCACCGTCAAGCTGGTAATGGGCGTGCGCCCGAAGGAATCCGAAATGCGTCCGGCAAACAACAGCGTCAGCGCCACCGCCGTCAGATACGTGAACATGGTGTTCGAGATATCGGCCGTGGTCAGGCCGATGGTTGCCTGATAGTCGGCGTACAGCGGAATAGGTACCGCCGTCGAAGCGAAGATGGCCATGAACGTGACCGTCGCCAAAATGAAACCGCGCAGGGACTGAGCGTCCGAGAGCTTTGCCTTCTGCATCCTTTCCTCCGTGAGAACGAAACTGCCAGCCAACCTTCACGGGAACGGAAATCCCAAGAAGGTGAGCGCAGTATGAACCCCTTGAACGGGGAATTCAAGAGAAAAGGTCAACTTTTCCACTCGGCGACAAATCCCCTCCGCTGGACGCGCCCTCATTTTCCGGACGTCACCGTTTCTTCACGCCAAGCAGGACAAAACAAAGGATGTGAGGAGCAACTGCGCGCGTCATTTTCGCGAGCTCATCGAGCTCAGCGCTACATGATGGCGTGGCTGGCCGTTTGCATGAGATAGGGAATGTAAGCGAGCACGACAAGGGCCGCCCAGAACAACATTTTCGCCTTCTTGCGACTCATGGCTCCTCCCTTCAACGGCGACATCCGGGTCTTCGCGCTTCAGCGAAGAACACTTAACCTCATGTCGCATTCTGAAGGAGGAAAGCCTCAGAAACGATGCGCGCCCAGGAACCGTGTCGGCCGCGCAACCGAGCTGAAACCAGCCGCAACCGCCCTGTTCACAAGCTGTCAAACAACCCGCTCCTAGGCGCGCGGATGAGCCAGACCATGCACGCTCTTCATGCGATCCACGGAGACGTGAGTATAAATCTGCGTGGTGGACAGACTCGCATGACCCAGCATGTCCTGCACGCTGCGCAAGTCGGCGCCGCCCTCCAGCAAGGTAGTGGCAAACGAGTGGCGCACAGCATGGGGCGAGAGGCTCTCGTCAAGACCCGCCAACCCCAGCACGCGCTTAAAGCGCTTGCGCAAGCTGTCGGCGCTCATAGGGTTGCCGCGATTCGAAATGAAGAACCGGTCGCTCTGCCTCTCCCCCAAAAGCTGCGGGCGCGCCTCCTGCAGGTAGACCTCCATGGCCGCTGCGGCGCCGCGGCTCAACGGGATGAGCCGCTCCTTGGCGCGCTTGCCGAACACCTTCACTTCAAGCGCGGGAAAATCCACCCAAGACACCAGCAGTCCCGAAGCCTCCGAGATACGGGCGCCGCAGGAGAACAGAAACTCGAGAAGCGCCTGGTCGCGCATATCGGCCGACGTCTGCTGGCGCGGACGCCCCTCTTTGTCGACCGGCCCTACCGCCGTAAGCAGGGCGCGCATGTCCTCAACCGACATGACCTTCGGCAGCCGATGCGCGCTCTTCGGCGCCTGCATGACGCTGATAGGATCGTTGTCGGTGCGACCCTCGACATTGAGCCAGCGGAAGAACGATCGAAGTGCCGACATGTGCCGCTTGATGGTCGTACGCGCATATTGAGCCTGATCGAGCTCGGCTAAGTAACGGCGCAGTTGGCGATAGGTGACGGCCAGCGGATCGATTCCCAGGCGCGTCGCCCAGCGCAGGTAGGCCAGCAGGTCATCGCGATAGGCGCGCACCGTGTGCTCGGAAGCCCCCTGCTCCACCACGAGCATGGCGCAGAAATCGTCCACGTCGCTCCTGCGCGGAAGAGCGGCATCGTCAGGGAGCGCCGCCTGCCGATGAAACACCATGAGCCCCCCTACATCTCCGAGGGGGTCATGAGACCGGCCTTATCGAGCGCCGCGCGATAGGAGGTCAATGCCGCGTTTGCCCGGTCGGCGTAGGCGCGATAGCGCTCCTTCTTATTGCGGATGCGCGGCTCGAAGGGACGCATGATGCCGAAGTTCACGTGCATGGGCTGGTAGTCGACGGTTGTCTCCTCGGTGGCGTAGTGCAGCAGCGCCCCGTAGACCGTGTCGACCGAGAGCTCGGGCAGCGGCACCCCACGCAAATCGGCCGCCACCGCCAATGCGCCGTGCAGTCCTGAGCGAATAGCCTCGCAGTACCCTTCCGTACCGGCCAGCTGGCCCACCACATACACGGGAACGCCCAGAGTCTGCGCCTGCGGAGTGACCAGGCGATTGTGGTTGTCCAGCAGACGCGGCGCATCGATAAAGGTGTTGCGGTGCATGACGCCGTAGCGAGCGAACTCGGCATGCTCCAGCCCGGGGATCATCGAGAACACGCGGCGCTGCTCGGGGAAGGTGAGGTTCGTCTGGAAGCCCACCAGGTTGTAGCTGGTGCCGAAGGCGTCCTCAGCCCGCAGCTGCAGAGCAGCCCAGGGACGACGCCCCGTACGCGGATCGGTCAGCCCCACGGGCTTCAAGGTGCCGAACCGAGGCGCATCGTGGCCCGCCCGGGCAATCTCCTCGATGGGCTGGCAGGCCTGGAAGAGGTCCTTCGACTCGAAATCCTTCTTAATGACGCGCTCGGCACCGAGCAGCTCTTCGATAAACGCATCGTATTCCTCACGGGAAAACGGTGCGTTCAGGTAATCGCCCCCGGCTTCGGCATCCTCATAGCGGCTCTGGCGAAACACCTTGTCCATGTCGATGGAGTCCGCCATTACCACCGGCGCCGCTGCGTCGTAGAAGGCCAGGGCGTCGCGCCCCGTCAGGTCCATAAGCGCGGACGAGAGGCCGTCGGAGGTCAGCGGACCCGAGGCCAGCACGAGCGCGTCCGTTTCCTGCGCCAGAGCCGCCAGGTCCACCGCCTCGCCACGCACTACCTCGATACGCGGATGGGCGAGGATGCGCTCGGTGATGTCGGCAGCGAACTGCTCGCGGTCGACGGCAAGCGCCCCGCCCGCTGCGACGGCATGGCGCTTCGCTGCTGCCAGCACGGGTGACTCCAGCACCGTCAGCTCTTCCTTCAAGAGCCCCGCCGCGCTGTCCGGCTTCATGCTCTTCAGGGAGTTCGAGCACACGAGCTCGGCGAACTGATCGCTGTGATGCACGGCCGTCGGCTGGACGGGACGCATTTCCCACAGGCGCACGGCAAAGCCGCGATTCGCTAAATTCAAAGCCGCCTCGCTGCCCGCAAGACCGCCGCCGATGATTGTTACGTGGTGTGTCATGGCTCAACAGGATACCAAATAACATCGTCTCCACGGCAGTCAAATTGGAGCGGGACGGCCGCTGTCCACAAACCATCTCGTTCATCGTCAACCTCTTTTCTGCATTACGCCCGCCGGCCCGTAGCGGCCGTCCGGGTACTGAGCGATCAGCCCGTCGCGCTGGGCCGTGGTCAGCCACACCATCAACCAGGTAAAGGAGTCCTCGCCGGGTCGAGCCGCCTGGGCCAAGTTGCGCAGCGCCTCCATACCCAAGGGCTCCGCCTGCAAAGCCTCAAGTAAAGGATCGGCGCGCGTCTCCACCCCCGAAGCCGCAGCGCGGCCGCAGCCTGCGACCTCCTCGCCTGCGGGATAGCTCAGGCACCCAAAGGTTTGAAGGAGCGCCTCGTCGAAGCTTTCATCGTCGACAATGGGCAGTGCCCCCTGGTACAGCAGGCGATTCGACCCGCGCGAGCTGGCCGATGTGATGGCGCCGGGCACCACCCACACCTCCCGGCCGGCCGCCAAAGCCTCGTCGGCCGTGGAAAAGGTGCCCGACGGCAGCCCTGCCTCCACAATGAGGGTCGCGCGGGCCAAACCGGCGATGAGGCGGTTGCGCGCCCGAAAGGTGTAGCCCTGGGGCGGAAAGTCCCAGGGATGCTCTGACACCACTGCTCCCCCGCCTCGAACAATGCGCTGGAACAGCCCGGCATTCTCAGCCGGATAGATCTGGTTGCAGCCGCCGCCCAGAAAGGCCACGGTGGGCGCTCCAGCGGCAAGGGCCGCCTCGTGGGCCACGGCATCGCAGCCGCGCGCCCCTCCCGAGATGATGGCCACACCCCGTTCAGCGGCGGAGCAGGCAAAGCGCTTGGCTGCCGCGCGCCCATAGGGCGTGGCCCTCCGCGCTCCCACCACCGCCAGGCCCTCCTGCAAAGCCGCCGGATCACCGACGCCGTACAGGCGCGACGGCGGATCGGGAATAGTCGTCAAAACTCCGGGAAATCCCTCGTCGTCGCGTCCCAACTCGAAACGAGGGCCCTCCAATTGCATTACGCGAACTCCCATTACCTCTCTCCTATTCCCTCGCGCACGCGAAAGTTCATTGCCTCGGCCACGTGCCCGGCCTGCACCTCTGGCGACTCGGCCATATCGGCGATGGTGCGCGCCACCGACAGCGTGCGCACCATCGCCCGGCCGCTCATGGCGTGAAGCTCGGCCACCGATACCAGAAGACGGCGCGCCTCGTCGGTGAGCGCGCATCGATCGACCGGCGACACGGGAGCGCACTGGGCATCCCCTGCGTGCTGCGATCGCCAGGCGGCAAAGGCACGTCCTACCATGACGCCCTCGCGCAGCTGATCCGACGACGTGCCACTGCCCGCTTCGAGCACCTGGCCCGGAGGAATGCGCCGCACATCGAGGTGAAGATCGATGCGATCCATAAGCGGTCCGCCGATGCGGTTCTGGTAGGCATTGATCTGCGGCACCGTGCAATGGCATTCGTGACGATCGTCCCCGAAATAGCCGCAAGGACAGGGGTTGGAGGCCGCCACCAGCATGAAGCGCGCGGGAAACGTCACGGTGCCATCGGCGCGCGTGAGGCACACCACGCCCGACTCCAGGGGTTGCCGAATGCTCTGCAGCGCCGTAGTGCGAAATTCAGCCAGCTCATCCAGAAAAAGGACCCCGTGGTGCGCCAGCGAAATCTCACCGGGCCGGATAGGCGTACCGCCGCCCACAAGTCCCGCCTGGGTGGCGCTGTGGTGGGGGCTGCGGAAGGGGCGCTGTCCGGCGATGATGTTCTCGATAGGCTCGTTGGCCACCGAGTGCACCACCGCCGCCTCAATGGCCTCGTCCATGGTCAGCGGCGGCAGAATCGAGGGGATGCGCGAAGCGAGCATGGTCTTGCCCGAGCCGGGCGGCCCCATCATCAACAAACCATGGGAGCCGGTGGCAGCAATCTGAAATGCGCGCTTCGCCACCTCCTGACCGGCGACTTCGGAAAAATCGACAGTTGATCGAACCGCATCGGCACGGGCGGCGCGCCCGTGGGGCGCGAGCACTACAGCTGCTCCGCCTTCCTGGGCCAGCTGACCCAGATGACGCAGCGAGAACACCGGCACCTCATCGAGGGGAATTGGATCGCTTTCCTGAGCGCAGACAAAGCTGAAACCTTGCTCGCGGGCGCAAATGGCGCACGCGAGCGTTCCCGAAACCGCCCGCACCCGACCCTCCAGCGAGAGCTCGCCAATGTAGAGCGTGCGCTTCACCCAAGCAGGATCGATCTGCTGGCTGGCCGCCAAAATGCCCACGGCCAGGGGCACATCGAACCCCGATCCCATTTTGCGCACGTTGCTGGGGGCCAAGTTGATGACGATCTTCTCGTTGGGCACCGTGAAGCCCGCCGCGCGAATAGCGGCCTTCACGCGCTCCCGCGCCTCCTGAATGGCCGCATCGGGCATGCCCACAATGGAGATGCCCGGCAAACCGCCCGATACGACCACTTCGACCGAAACCGGGATGACCTCCACGCCGCGCACCGTGGCGCTGAGCACCGTGCACTGTCCATGTTGCATAGCTTAGCACCCGCAAAAGGCACCGACGTGATGGCGGATGAGCGCGCGGCCGCCGCGAACGACCACCACGGAAACGACGTCGAAGCGCACAGCTACTTCGCCGACATAATGGTCTTGCACGTAGGCCAAGGCGATGTTCTCGTACTTGCGACGCTTCTTCTCGTTGACGGCATCGGCGGGAAAGCCCTTGTCAATGCCGTGTCGCGTCTTGACCTCCACGAAAACAAGGGCGTTGCCGTCCATGGCCACGATATCGGCCTCGCCGGCAAAACAGGTCCAGTTGCGTTCAAGAATGACAAAGCCGCGGCGGCGCAGGAAATCGGCGGCCGCTTCCTCACCGCGACGGCCCAGCTCCTTATTGCGCTTGCCCGTCTTCTTGTCCGCAACTCCCTTGCCCTTGCCCTTACCCGAGGGCTTGCCCTTGCGAGCGTCAGCTTTCGCTTCGCGAGGCTGCTCTTCGCAGGGGAAGTCCTCGCCCCAGAAGACAGCGACGTCTTCCCCGTCGAAAAACTCTTCGTAGATGCGCGGTTGTTCCATAGCGGTTGCTCCTTTCGTCAAAACGAGAGGCAACCCTATGGCTCGATTGCTCCTTGCCATTCGGCGCAGAACCGCATGAATGCCGTCAAAATGTCGCTTTCTCGCCGCATCCGCGGCACACCAAAAACGCGATCGCTGCTAAAAGAGCGTCTCCTGGGTAAAGGCCGTGCAAAAGCTGCGGCGATGCAGCGGCGTCAGGCCAAGGCGCTTGATCGCCTCGGTGTGATCGGCCGATCCATAGCCCTTGTTCGAGGCGAAACCGTAGCCAGGAAATTCCCGATCGTAGGCTTCCATAAGCTCGTCGCGGGCCACCTTCGCCACCAGCGACGCTGCGGCAATGGCGGCACACTTGCCGTCGCCTTTGACGACGTTGATCTCGCGCTCATCGAGATGCAGCGGGTTCCCGTCAAGCAAGACGACGTCCACCGCCACGCCCTGGCGCTCCACCTCGGCAATGGCGGCTCGGAAGGCCTGGCGCAGCGAGGCGGTCATCCCCTGGCGATCGATCTCGGCGGGCTCGATGTACTGCACGGTCCAGGCCAGGGCCAACTCGCGCACCTGAGCCGCAATAGCCGTACGGTCCTCGGGCTTCACCTGCTTCGAATCGTTCAATCCCGCAATAAGCGGCTCAGCAGGCAGCACCACGCCGCCCACCGCCAAAGGCCCCGCCAAGGGCCCGCGGCCGACCTCGTCAAGCCCGAGCACCACCGTGCCTCCGCGCTCGGCCGCCAGCGCCTGCTGGTACTCGTAAAGCCCCCGCAGGCGCACCGCCTCGGCCCGCTCGGCTTCCAAGCGGCGGCGCGCTACTTCCACCGCGCTGCGCACTCCCTTGCGGGTGTCGGCCACCAACGAGCGCTCGAGCACGGCGAACTGGGCCTCGTCGGCCTCTTGCAGTTTGCGGCGAATCTCAGGGACGGTGAGATCGATCACGGAATGCTCCTTCAGTGCGTGACGTAAAAGAGCCGGAAACGGACGCGGAACGAAGCCACGCCTTCCAGCACATAAAAAAGGCTCCCGAAGGAGCCTTTTCAAAACAAGAGAAACAAGGCCTAGCGGAAAGCCTTCTCCTTGATCTTCGCAGCCTTGCCCACCTTGTTGCGCAGGTAGTACAGCTTGGCGCGACGCACATCGCCCTTACGAGTGACCTCGATCTTCTCGATCTTCGGGGAGTGCACGGGGAAGGTACGCTCGACGCCCACGGAGAAGCTGATCTTGCGCACGGTGAAGGTCTCGCGGGAAGAGGCGCCCTGACGACGGATGACGTCGCCCTGGAACACCTGAATACGCTCGCGGTTACCCTCGGTAATACGGTAGTGGACCTTAACGTTGTCGCCCACGTTGAACTCGGGGAGGTCCTGCTTGATCTGCTGCTGCTCGATAGCGCGAATGATATCCATTGCCATGTCCTTCTATATTCACCGTTGGTCTTGCATCAAATTTGGTTTGGACGCGATTTGACAGTATATCGCCCTGCCGCACCCCGTGCAAGGGGAAATTTCCCCTCCTTCGAGGAATGTCCACGAACGGCCTGCACGGCACGGCGGCCGTTTGCGGGGGCCGCCCTCCTACTGACGATTCGGATCCTCGGTGTCGGTTTCCTGGGCCACGAGCATCTGCTCGAACATCGAGGCCGTGGCTGTGAAATCGCTCGGCAGCACCACCGTGGACTGGCGGCCGTTGCGGGCGAACTCGCTCATCATGTCGGTCCACTGGGTAAAGATGAACAGCTGGTTGGCCTCGGCTGCCGACACCCCGGAGCTCTTGATAACGGCCAGGGACTCCGAAATGCCGTCGGCAATGGCCTTGCGCTGGGCGGCAATACCGCGACCCGCCTGTTCCATGGCCTCGGCACGGGCGCGGGCCTCGGTGACCACCTTGATACGCTCAGCCTCGGCCAGCGACTGGGCCGCTTCCTTCTCGCGCTGGGCAGAGTTGATGCGGTTCATGGACTGCTCCACGTCCGCGGGCAGGTCGATGGAGGTAATCAGCGTGGACACCACGTCGTAGCCGTAGGCCACCATGAGGCTGGAAACCGTCTGGTTCACATCGGAGGCA
>CAJUFS010000020.1:10127-34628 GCA_910585575.1 uncultured Adlercreutzia sp.
CTTCGCGTCGATGCCGAACTGCTCCTGGCGCGTGCGCATGTCCACCTTGGCAGCAATGGTCTCGAAGAAGGGAATCTTCACGTTGAGGCCGGCGCCCACCGAGCGGTTGAACTTGCCCAAGCGCTCGATAATGTACACGTTCTGCTGCGGCACGATGAACAGCGCCTGAGGCAGCAAAAGGACGAGAAGGACAAAGACAATGGCCAGCAAGATCATAGGGGCTCCTTTCCGATTGCGCCCGGGCCGCAGGAGTGGAACAGCAGACCGACGGCAGACCGCATCCCTGTTGCTCCGACTTGAGCGTACGCCAATGCACAGAGGCTTTTCCAGCAGTATAGCATTGAGGCAACGACCCTGCTCAATTTGCGCGACTTCGGCCAAGTCGCAGTAAAATGAAGCGGAAACACCCGCACCATCAGCCCTGACAGCGAGGAGCCCCCATGATCGATCCCCAGTGCGCCGCCCTTATTCTCATTGACATGCAGGAAGGCTTTATCGATACCGCCTCTCCCCTGTGCATTGCCGGCGCCGCCGCCACGGTACCCGCCTGCGCCCGCGCCCTGGAGGGCGCCCGGGCCCACGGCATGACGGTCATGCACGTGCGCCGTCAGTACGCCGAAGACGGCAGCGACGTGGAGGCGGTACGCTGGGAGGCCTGGGCCGAGGGCGGACGCCCCCTATCCACGGCGTGGCCCGAAAGCCTTGCCTGCCCTAAGGAGCTGGCTCCCCTTCCCGGCGAGCCCGTCATCTTCAAGCCCAGCTTCTCGGCCTTCTTCGGCACCGAGTTGGCGGCGCTTCTGCGTCAGAAGGGCATCACCACCGTGGTGCTGGCCGGCACCACCACCCCCAACTGCGTGCGCTCCACCGCCTACGACGGGCTGTCCCTGGGCTTCAACGTGGCCGTGGTGCGCGATGCCACCTCTTCTCGCACGCCCGAGGTGCAAGAGGCCAACCTGGCCGACATGGAGTTTATCGGGGTGTCGCTTATCCACGCCGACGAGCTGGCTTCAGGTGGTCTTGAGTACGTACGGGACACCGAGGGCGAAGTCGCCTGTGCCGTGGCGCTTGAACGCAAGGTGGCCGGCGAAGAGGGCGACGCAGAATGCGCCCCCTGCGAGCCAATGCCTCACCTCGACTCCATTGAGACCATTTCCACGGGATGGATCAACAAGTACCTGCTGCACTACACCACCGTCGACGGCAAACCCTACACCTACGAGGCTGCCTCGCGCAAGGGACCCGAGGCCTTTGCTGCCCAGCTTGCCCATCTGGGCGCCGGAGAGGCGCCGCGCACCGACGCTGTGGGCATGGTGCCCATTCTGCCCGACGGCTCCATCCTGCTCATTCGCGAGTTCCGCTATCCGCTGAACTCGTGGTGCATCTCCTTCCCCGCCGGACTCATCGACGAAGGCGAATCGCTGACTGAAGCCGTGGCTCGCGAGCTGGCCGAAGAGACGGGCTACCGCCTGCGCGAGGATTTGGGCGAAGAGGCCGTGCGCGTACTGCCCCAAACTGGGTTCTCGTCCACGGGCATGTCGGAGGAAAGCGTGCAAGTGGTGTACGCCTTTGTGGAGCCAGCCGGCGAAGCGCGGCCCGAGGACGCGGAGCTCATTCGCCCCTTCGTGCTGAAGCGCAGCGAGATTCGCCCCTTCCTGGAGAGCAACCGCACCCCCATCGGCACCCGCGCCCAGCTGATCTTGGAGTCGTTGGCGCTGTAAGGGAAGCGCATGGAGCAAGACGATGCCTTAGAGGACCATCTCGCAGGCTACCTCATCTTCCGAATGACTTTCGGTGCATTCGCGCAAGAAGGTGCTGAGAATAAGACCGCCCCCTGGGGCACCGTCTCGCAGCCTCAGACAAAGAGCGAAGTGGAGAAGTAACGCTCGCCGGTGTCGGGGGCCAGAGTGACCACGGTTTTGCCCGGTCCCAGCTTGCGCGCCAGCTTCAGGGCGCAGGCCACGTTCGTACCCGAGGAAATACCGCAGAACAGACCCTCCTCGCGGGCCAGGCGGCGCGAGACATCCAGAGCCTCTTCGTCGGACACGATGACGATCTCGTCAATGAGCTCCGTGTTCATGATGGCGGGCAGAATGCCGTCGCCGATGCCCATTTGCACATGGGTGCCGATGGCGCCTCCGGACAGAAGCGCCGCATGCTCAGGCTCGGCGGCCCAAATCTGCACGGCAGGATTGACGCGACGCAATTCGGAGCCAATGCCCGTAATCGTGCCGCCTGTCCCGAAACCGGAGCAGAAGCCGTCGATGACGAGGCCAGCTTCGGCCGCATCGGCCAGGATCTCGGCGGCAGTACCGGCCACATGGGCCGCCAGGTTGTCACGGTTCACGAACTGCTGGGGCACAAAAACCCGCGGGTCCTCGGCGGCCAGCTTCTGCGCCAGGGCAATGCACTCCTCGATACAGGCACCGATATCGCCCTCGTCGTGCACGAGGATCACCTCCGCACCGTAGTGCTCCATGATCTTGCGGCGCTCTTCCGAGCAGGAATCGGGCATGATGATGCGGGCCTTCAGCCCCTTCACAGCGCAGACCAAGGCCAAACCTACTCCCTGATTGCCACTGGTGGGCTCCACGATGATGGAATCGGGCGTGACCTCGCCGCGAGCCTCGGCCTCTTCGATCATTTTCAGCGCCGTGCGCGTCTTCACCGAGCCGCCCACGTTCACACCCTCGAACTTCACCAGCACCTGAGCGTCGTTGGGACCCGTCAAGTGATTCAGGCGCACAAGCGGCGTCGAGCCCACGACTTCCAGAACGTTATCGCAGATCATAGCCTCCCCTAACCTTCGGGGTCGTAATTTCTCGCTGAGATTCTAACACGGCCGCACGGCGCCCTTCGAGCACTGCCTCAAGGACGCTCAAAGTTCGAGGTTATCGGAAATAGAAAAGCTGAAGCACCGGCATAGAAATCTGCCATGCAAACAGCCGCACACGGGTATAATGTCCGCCATGCCTAAGCACCAGGGAAACATAGTCGCGCCGTCCAATCTCAACATTCAGTTGCACGAGATGGCCACCGCACGCGCCATAGCTGACTTTGGTATGGATGTCGAATTCCGGCCGCGCATCAAGGGAAACAGAGCCAAATCGGCTGACTTCGTCGCCGGGGGCGTCCTCTGGGAGGTGAAATCGCCTCAAGCCGACAACCTGCGCGCCGTCCAGAGGCGCCTTCGTGAGGCCGTGCACCAATCCAGGGACGTCATCTTCGATTCCCGTCGTATGAAGCGCCTTTCTAACCAACAGATACAGTCGGAAGTCGAGAAGTGGGCCGCGCGCCTCCATTCCATAAGGAGGCTCCTGTATGTAAATCGCGCCGGAGAGGTTATCAAAATCAAGTAGCCGTGCTATCATGGGCAACAGCAAAGCGCCCGACCGGTGTGTACTTCATCTTAGTCCGGCGCTTTACTTATGCCGAAGCATGGTGGCGATTGTACCTCTCCTGCTTTGCTTCATACTGCAAGCGTCCGAGCGGTGAGCATTTCACTCAAGTCGGGCGCTTTTCGTGTTTTAAACCTACAGGGAATGCCCCATCGACTGCCTTAAAGATTTACTGCATGGTCGCCGCTCGACAGTTGTTCCCCGCCAAACTCGTGACTAAAGAATTCTGCAGCAAAAAGGCCAGAAACGGAACTCTCGTCCTTTGCATTCAAATGACGGGACGTACGAGACCCGAACTCGTGACCTCCGACGTGACAGGCCGGCGCTCTAACCAGCTGAGCAACCAGCGATGCCAGCAGCTCAAGGTCTCTAAAGAAGCAGCTCTTTTTCCGCTGTTGGGAACGTCACATTGAAGAGCGCCTTTTGCTGCGCTTTTACCTGGGCGGCATACTTCTGAGGCACTTTGACGGTCTTGTACTTGTACGTGGTGGTTTCCACAACCGACTCTTCGCCAGAGTTGTACTTCGTCGTGGCGACGCTTTTTACCAGCTTGCCACTTTTGTACGTGTTCTTGTACGTAGTTTTGGAAACACCTTTTTTGGCAACACTCTTAATCATGCCGCGAGAATCGTAGGTATAGTTCACCGTGCCCCGCATACCGTCATAACCGCCCTTTGTCACTATCTGCGAGATAAGGCCCTTCTTGTTGTACTTAGCTGTCGAAGAGCCCTTAACGACCTTGCCAGTGCTGAATTTGTAGGTAAACGAAACCTTAGAGATCCGGTTCTTTTTATCGTACTTGTATTTATTGGTGGTCTTGTACGTGATTTCTGAAACGCTCTTAGTTACGCGGCCCTTTTTGTCGCGAGTAAAAACACTTGATCCAAACCAATCTTTCGGGCCGGCCATATCCAACACCTTACTCAGCTTGCCCTTGGAATATTTGAAGCCTCTGACAGAGATTCCAGCCCATCCAGCGCCATAGCTAGATGTGCCGCATTGAGAGATCAGCTTGTTCTTGTTGTAATCATAAGAAGTCTCCGATTTTGCTCTCAGATCGTCGCCTCTCATGCTTTTTGACTCGCTTTTGACCAGCACCGAAACTTTAACGTATTTGGTTTTTGCGAGCGCGGTGGCAGGATGAACCGCAACGAGCGTAAACGCCATCGCCAGCGCAACGATAACTCCAACTGCAAAGCCAATCATTTTTGCTGAGTTAAATCGGGCGGCTTCTCCCATAACACTTCCCTTCTCAAATTCTCATACCACTCCGATTTTACCACCAAAGCGATATTGCGCGAATACGCCTTCCACCTGCGCCTTCGGTGAAAATAAAAAAGCCGCAGCAACAGCTGCGGCTTTCAATTCAAATGGCGGGATGTACGAGACTCGAACTCGCGACCTCCGACGTGACAGGCCGGCGCTCTAACCAACTGAGCTAACACCCCGAATGGTGTTGCGTGCTAAAAATGGCGGGATGTACGAGACTCGAACTCGCGACCTCCGACGTGACAGGCCGGCGCTCTAACCAACTGAGCTAACACCCCGTTTTCAGCAGCTCGTCTATTATACAGAGAACCCGCGCGGTGGCAAGCCGTTTTTTCGAGAAATTTCCGAACCGTCGGCCAGAGAATCTTCCGCGCCCCGCTCCTTACGCCTGACGCGCAGAACCCTCGAAGGTGAAGCGGCCCATCTTGGTGCCGCCCAGCAAATGCACGTGCAGGTGATCCACCGTGGCCGCCGAATCGGGGCCGGTGTTCACCACGGTGCGGTAGCCGGACTCGGCCACGCCCTTCAGGCGCGCCACCTCGGGCACCACGGACATAATGTGGCCGATGACCTCGGCCGGCACGTTGTCGGCCAGATTATCGAAATGCTGCTTCGGCACGATAAGGGTATGCACCGGCGCCTCGGGCTCAATGTCGTCGAAGGCGTAGCAGATATCATCCTCGTACACCTTAGCGGACGGAATGTCGCCGGCAACGATCTTGCAGAACAGGCAATCGCTCATGAAAGTTCCTTTCGTTGACTTACGTGTTCTATAATAGCGGTTTGCCGACGCCCCTACGCAGATTTCACGGCAAAGTGCGCCGAGGGCCGTCTTGGCGTGCCGGCGCCCCTTTTTATTTGGCGGCGCGCTGATCCACGCGCATGAAACTTATGGGATGGAGCCCCTCAGCGGCATGGCCCGCCGCCACGGTAGCGGCGATGAGCTCCCGCACGAAGGCATCGGCACGCAGGCTGCCCGTGGGCTTCGCTTCCAGCGTGAAGCGCAGGGTGTCCCCCTCGTGAATCACGGGCCCTACCAGGAACTCGTCTACCACCAGGGTCTTTTCCTTCTTCTTGCGCACCACGGTAATGGTCTTCGGCACCACCAAGGCAGCGGGCGCCTCGGAGAGCTGCACCTCGTAGGTACTGATGGGACACGCCACCGAAGCAGCGGCATCCCGTGCCTCGATGTAGCGGGCGTCCGTGGGATACAAGTCAGCCGGACTGGCGGCCTGCAGAGCCGCCAGGGCCTTAGGGGCCGCCACGTAATCGGTCAGGAACAGGTCGAAGAACTCGGCCGTACCCCCTACCCCCACGGGCAGCGCGGCACCGAAGGCGATGCGCATATGGGGCGAGAAGCCCTGACTGACAGCGTAGGGCAGGTTGGCGCGGCGCACGGCGCGCTCCAGAGCGCGGGCCACTTCCAGGTGCGACAGCAGGGCCAAACGGCCCGTCTCGCGAAACGTCACCCGCAGGCGGAACAAACGGGGATCGGCCATGCTAGCGCACCTCCTGGGAATCGGTCGCGGTTGAACCGTCCGCGACAGCCCCCGCCGGCGCGGTGGCCTCGGCAACGTCCCCGCCCTCGGCGCCCTTCTCGATCACGCGGTAGGGATTCGCTGCCCGCGTCTCCCCCTCCTTCAGTGGACGCTCTTCCTGCAGCTCGATATCGGCTCCCAGCGTGGGGCAGGCTCCGCAGGCCGAGCACTGATCGAAGGTGCAGTCCGGCGTGGTCACGCCCTCGGCGGCACGGCGACGCTCTCGCGCCAGGAAGCGCGGCGAGACGGCGGCCGTAATATGGGTCCAGGGCAGCACGTAATCGGTGGGATACTCCGCCTGGGCAATGGCAGCCGAATCGATGCCCAGGGCCTCGGCGGCGCCGTTCCATGCCTCCTCGTTGAACAGTTCGGTCCAGGCATCGAAGCGCGCCCCGCGCTTCCAGGCTTCTTCAACCCAGTCGGCCACCTCGCGGCCGCCGCGGCTCATGACCGCCTCCACGAACGACGTCTTCGGGTCGTGATAGTGCACGTCCACGGCCTTGTACTTCACCGAGCGCTTGAGCAGCCCCACACGGCGCAGGGTTTCCTCGGGGGAAATCTGGCCGTCCCACTGGAAGGGCGTCTGGGCCTTGGGCACGAACACGGCGCAGGACACGCTCATGCGAATGGAACCGCGCTGCTCGGGCGGCACGGCGGCCTTGGCGCGGTCGTAGGCGCGCTGGGCCAGGCTCGCGATGCCCTTGATGTCGTCATCGGTTTCTGTGGGCAGGCCCACCATGAAGTACAGCTTGCAGCGGCGCCATCCGGCTGCGAAGGCGGCGTCGATGGCGGAGAACAGGTCGTCCTCGGTGACGTTCTTGTTGATAACGTCGCGCAAGCGCTGGGTTCCCGCTTCGGGAGCGAAGGTCAGACCGCCCTTCTTCTGGCCGGCCACCAGCTCGGCCATTTCCACGCCGAAGGAATCGAGGCGCTGCGAGGGCACCGAGATGCGAATGCCCTGGCCGGCGCAGGCGCCGTTCACCCGCGTGAGAATCTCGGCAATCTGGGAATGGTCCGTCGACGAAAGCGACGTCAGGCTCACCTCGTCATAGCCCGTTTCGGCCAGACCGCGCGTGACCGCGGACACGATGTTGTCGGCCGAGCGCTCGCGCACGGGGCGGTACATCATGCCCGCCTGGCAAAAGCGGCAGCCGCGGGCACAGCCGCGCAGGATCTCCACGTTCAGCCTATCGTGCACCACCTCGGTATAGGGCACGATCATGGGCTCGAAGGCGTCGCTGTCGGCGAAGCCCTCGAACACGCGCTTGTGAACCGCCGGAGGCACGTCCTCGAACAAGGGCTCCACCCAACTGCCCGCCGCCTGGGCCTCCTCCTCGGAGCGCCAACGGTACAGCGACGGCACATAGACGCCGCCCACCTGGGCAAGGGCCCGCAGAATAGCCGCACGCGGGGCGCCTTCGGCCCGCAGCGCGCGAATAACACCCAGCACTTCCGGCAGCTGCTCCTCGCCCTCGCCCACCATGATGGCGTCGAAGAACGGCGCATAGGGCTCGGGGTTGTAGGCGCAGGGACCGCCGCCCAGCACCAGCGGATCGTCCTCGGCGCGGTCCTCGGTGCGCAGCGGGATGCCGGCCAAGTCCAGGGTTTCCAGGACGTTGGTAGCGGCCAGCTCGTGGGGCAGCGTGACGCCCACGGCGTCGAACTCGCGCACGGGTGCGCAGCTTTCCAGCGAGAACAGCGGCACCTGCTCCTGACGCATAAGGTCGGCCATGTCCACCGCCGGCAGGAAGGCGCGCTCGGCCCCCATGCCCTCGGTAGCGTTCACGGCGTTCACCAAAATGCGGACGGCCTGGTTGGCCTGGCCCAACTCGTAGGTATCGGGATAGATCATGCAGAAGGAGAAGTCGTCCTCGGCAGGGCCGGGAGCACAGCCCCACTCGTGATTGAGATAGCGGGCAGGCCGCTCGATGCGAGACAGCAGCGGCTCTACCACCGGCCACAGATTGCTAAGCGCCACGAGACTCCTTCCCGCCGTTCTTGCCCTTGCCGCGCAAGGCGCGGAAGGCGGAGAGCCCGGCATCCTTGGCGCCGGCCACTACCTTCTGCCCCATAGGCGTCGCCGCAGCCTTAGAAGTGGCCTCCACGGCTTCATCGCGGGCCTTCTGCACCACGTTGGCCACACCGACGATGTCGCCGCCGGCCTCAAAGTACTCGATGGCCGCACGGCCCATGGCCTCGGTGCCCGCAAAGCCCACGGCGCCCTTGACCGCCCAGCCGAGCACCGGCACCACGCCGGCCACGGAACGGGCGATGTTGCGGAACAGGAAGGCGCCGCCCACCACGGCGATCAGCTCCTTGATGCGCTCGGCCGACAGGGGCTGCCCGTAGGCCGCGGCAATTTGCAGGAGCATCTTCGCCTGGTTGAGCGTCATGATGGGCATGTCGGCCCCGGGAATGAACACCACCACGCCGATGCCGGCGTTCTGCAACGACGTGGCCCGCACCGCGTCCAGGGAAAGCGGGCGGCGCACAAAGGGGAAGGCCAGGGCAAAGGCGAGCTTCTTGTCCTTGCAGGCGGCGATGATCCACTCGCCCATGCGGCGGTCGAGCGTGGCGGCGGCCTGGTCATCCAACGGCAGAGGCTCGGCGGAGGCCGGCTGCGTCTCCACCGGCAGCGCGTGCTCCACCGCCTCGATAACCTGGGCGCTCTGCGGCTCGCCATCCTCGGTGCTGCCGGCCGTCACGCGACGCTCGAAGGACGCCAGGGCGTCACCCAAAGGCGACGGAGCGGTCATGTCCGGCGCCACAATGTCGCCGTCGGGAATGGCGAAGCCGGCTGCCTCGGCTGCGGCCGCCACGTGATGCGGCATGGTAGTAGCCACCATGACGGGAATGCCCGCGTTGCGAATATGGGCCGCCTGCTCGCCGATGGCCGTGGATGAGCCGGCCACGATGACGGCCATGTCGTCGCCGCCATAGGGCTCCACCAGCCCGTCGCCCAGATAGCCCAAGGTAACGCGGGTATGGGCGCCGGCGCTGGCGAAGGCGCTGCGCACGTGGCCCACCACATCGCCGGGCGCCGTGTCGTCGATGTAGACGGACACGGCCAGAGGCGTATTGCGGGCGCTATCGATATCAGTGGCCGCCTTCAGCAGGGCGGGGATGTCGAGGGGGATGTTCATGGGGTGGCCTTCCTTCCTGAAACGCTGTTGTGGCTCCCCACGGAGCCGATGAGTCCGACCAGCACAAAGTTCACGATCATAAACGAGGAGCCGTAGCTGACAAAGGGTAGCGGAATGCCGGTAATGGGCATGAGGCCGCAGTCCATGCCGATGTTCTCCAAAATTTGGAAAAGCCACATGCCGATGACGCCCATGACGATGAGCATGCCGTAGAGGTTGTCGGCGCCGCGCGCCACGGACAGGCAGACGGCAATGAGCGCGCCGTAGAGCGCAATGAGGGCCAGCACGCCCACGAAGCCGAACTCCTCGGCCAGCACGCAGAACACGAAGTCGGTGGGCGCCTCGGGAAGAAAACCGTGGGTGGACTGGGTGGCGTTCAAAAGCCCCTTGCCGAACAGGCCGCCCGAGCCGATGGCAATCTTCGCCTGGGCCAGGTTGTAGCCGTCGCCGGACAAGTCGGCATCGGGATTCAAGAACACGAAGAGACGACTGCGCTGGTAGTTCTTCAGGAGACGATACTCGTACTGCCCGGGGGAAGTTTCGTACTTCAAAAGCTCGTCCACGGCGAACACCGCGGCAATGGCGGCAATGCCCACCGCCAAGGTGATGAGCAAATACCGGGCCTTCGCGCCGCCCATAACGAGCACGGCCGCCGATATGGCCAGGTACACCAGGCCCGTGCCCAAGTCGGGCTGGGTCATCACGCAGAGGAAGGGCACCAGCAGAAGCCCGACCACCTTGCAGTACTCGCGCACGTCGTCGAGCGTGCCCCCGTAGCGGGCCACCAAGCTGGCCGCATACAAGATGACGGTGACCTTCGCGAACTCGCCGGGCTGCACCTGCATGCCCAGCTTGATCCACGACTTCGCCCCCATGCCGGCATCGGTGCCCAAGCCCGGTATGTGAGGAGATAGGATGAGGATGACGTTGAGCACCAGCAGCGCCGTGGTGAGGTTCGCCAGGCGCCGGTAGTCGAAGCGCCATACGATGACCATGAGCACCAGGCCGATGAGCACGCACAAAAGCTGGCGGTTGAAGCTGTACTTCTCAAGGCCCTGCACGGCCGACCAGCACACCAAAAGGCCGTAGCTGACCAGCAGCCCCACCACAATGAGCAGGGGTGCGTTGAGCCACGCGAACAGTGAAGGGCGCTCGGAGCGCGACGGAGCACCGTGGGCCGCATGGGAGGCATGGTGGTGCACCGAGTGAATCTGGGGAAGTTCTGCCATGGCGCTCCCCTAGTCCGTGCGCGAGCCGGAGTCGACGCTGATCTCCACGGATTCGCCCGTGGAGCCGGGCAGCCGCTCGATCTGCACGTCGGACTTCTCGTTTTCGGAATCGAACAGGGCGCCCATGACCTCGGCCACGACGGGAGCCGCCGTGTCGGAACCGCCGCCGCCGTCCTCGACGACGCAGGCCACCACGTACTTCGGGTCATCATAGGGCGCATAGGCCACGAACCAGGCCGTGTCATTGCGGTCCTGGCGCTCGCCCGTGCCCGACTTGCCCGCCGCGTCGATGTTCAGATCGGCGAAGAGGGGCGCCACGCTGTTGGACTCTTTGATCATGTCATGCAGGGCGTCACGCACGTAGTTGAGGTGCGAGTCGCTCACCTCGGGCGTGCGGGACACCTCGGGCTGGTAGGTGACAACCGTATCGCCCTCGCCGTTGCGCACTTCCTTCAGCAGGTGCGGCTTCATTACCTGACCGGTGGCAATAGCCGCATAGGCGCAGGCCACCTGCATGGGGGTGACCTGCAGATCGCCCTGGCCGATGACGAGGTTGGTATAGTCGCCGCCGCGCCAATTGGCCTCAGAGGGCACGTTGCGCCAGCGCTCGAGCTTCCATGCCGGCGTGGGCACGACGCCCGAGGCCTCGCCGCCCAAATCGATGCCGGTTTGGCTGCCGAAGCCGAACTGCGAGACGTAATCTTGCATGGCCGTCTCGGACACCTCGCCGCTGCCCTGCGGGCCGTGATCGAAAAACGCCTTGCCGATCTCGTAAAACACGGTATCGCAGGAGTTCACAATGCCGCCGTGCAAATCGAGGGTGCCATGGCCCTCGTGGTTCCAGCACTTCTGCACGTCGCCGGAGCCGAAGCCGTCCCATTCGCCCGTGCAGTTCCAGGTGCTGCCCTCGGTGGCATAGCCGTACTCGAGGCCGGCCAGCGAAGTGAAGGCCTTGAAGGTGGAGGCGGCCATGAACTGGCCGCTGATGCAGTTGTTGTTGAGAGGGGCGTAGGCCTTGGGGGCGTTGTATTTGTCCAAGAGATCCTGAGAAAAGGAGCCCGTGAAATTCGTGGGGTCGAAGGTGGGGAAGCTGGACATGACGAGTACCGCCCCGTCGCGCACGTCGAGGGCCACCACGGCGCCCTTGGTGCCCCTGCCCGTACCGATGACGCCGTTAGGGGCAATGAGCTCGGCCAGAGCCTTATCGGCGACATACTGAGCCTTAGCGTCAAGGGTCAGGTAAACGTCGGAGCCCTTGGAAGGCTGCGTCTCGCTCATCACCGACACGACCGCGCCACCGGCATCCACCATGACCACGCGTTCGCCGTGGTCGCCCGAAAGCACGTCGTCATAGGTGGACTCAATGCCAGCTCGGCCCACCGTGTCAATCGCCAAAAGATCACGGCCCTCGCGCTTCTCCTCCAGCTGGGTTTGGGAGGGAGAGCCGGTATAGCCCAGCACGTGGGCGGCGAGGGCCCCATAGGGGTACTCGCGTTCGCTGCGCTCCTCCACGGTGATGCCCGGGAAGGCATCGGCATGCTCGGCGATGAAAGCCACGTCGCGCAGGCGCACATCATCGGCCACCACGCGCAGGCTCTGGGCGCCGGCGGAGGAGTCGGCGATGCGCTGGGACACCACATTGGCCGGCAAGCCGAGCACGGTGGCCAAGCGGCGGATGACATCGCGATTGTCGGCCACCTCGGGATCGGCGAGCACCGCCTGGGTGGAGCGGTTCGTCACCAGCGGCACGCCCTTGCTGTCGTAGATGCAGCCGCGCGGCGCCGGCGTGCTCACCGTGGTGTAGAGGTTCTTCTCGGCCGCATGGGCGTATTCGGAATTGTCAAGAATCTGCATGGACCACAGCTTCGCCGAGAGCACCCCAAGGATGCCGGCAGACAGCACGCCCAGGCCGAAAAAGCGGCGGGTCATGCCGTCGGAGGGCTTCGCATTGGCCGAGGTTTCCGAGGAGGACACCGTCACTTCGCCGTCGCGGGCCGCCTTGGCGGCGCTTTGGCGGGCAAAGGACGAGGAGCCGACGCCCACAGTGTCGACTTGGCTGACACCCTTCTTCGCCCCCACCTGGGGGGTCGAGCGGCGCGCGCGCACCACGAACACGGCAGCAATGGCCACCACCGCGAGCAGCGCCGCAATGAGGGCTGTGACAATGGCAACCAGCACCGGGGCAACCCCCTTCCCTAGCGCAGGATCGGCGTCCCCGGCTGTCCCAAGGGCTTTCCGACCATCACGCGAATAGCAATCGGATAGAGCAACAGGGCGATGATGCCGTCATAGAGCATACAGGGCAGCGCGCGGTAGAGCAGCGCCTCGCCGAGGGGCACCCCGGCGCCGCTGGCCACCACGATGATGCCGTACACAAGCTCGACCACGACAATCGAGCACAGCATAATCGCCACGGGCATGAACAGCGTATCGTTGTTCAAGGCCATAAAGGCACGGGAAGCGGCAAATGTTACCAGCACGAGCACAAGCGCCATGCCTCCCACGGGCCCTCCTCCGATAAGATCGAAGAGAAGCCCGAGCACGAACGGTAACACCACGCCCGCCTGCTGGGGGCACACAACGGCCCGCACCACACAAAACGCAACGATAAAATTGGGAATCGCCGCAAACAAGGTAAGGGCCGGCGCCACGATAATTTGCAGCAGCACCGCGATGATGCCGCCGATGATACCGGCAATCGTTTCCCGGGTGAACAGCATCAGGCCTCCCCTCCCTCGCCGTTATCGTCAGAGCCTTCCGCGTCGGCCGCCTGGGAGCCGTCGGAGTCCGAGCCGTCTGCGTCGCCCTCTTGCGAGGCGCCGTCGTCCTGGCTGTCCGCGTCGCCGGCAGCATCCTGGCCGCCGTCGCCTTCGGTCCCTTCGCCTTCGGAAGACGCCGGCAGCGTGCGTTCGGCGGCATCAGACGCCGCGCTGAACACCACGAGGGCCTCTTGAAGCAGGGTCACCGAATCGTTGGGCGCCACCACAATGCGGCGGGAATCGTTGCCGGCGCTGCCTTCGACGCGCGCCACGGTGCCGATGAGCAGACCGCGGGTGTAGCTGCCGCCCAGACCGCTGGTGAGCACCACATCGCCCACCTGAATGTTCACGTCGGCGCCGATATTCTCCAGGTAGAGCAGGCCGTCCAGCGAGCCGCGCACAATGCCCTCGGCACGGCTTTGCTGCACCAGGGCCGCCGCCCCCGATTGGGGATCGGTGAGCAGACGCACCCGGCAGTTGCCGCCGGACACGGAAATGACCTGGCCGATAACGCCGTAGGGGCCCATCACGGTCAGCCCCGTTTCCACGCCATCAGACGAGCCCACATCCAGGGTAATGGTCTGGTTCCACGCATCGGTGGAGCGGCCGATAACCCGCGCCGCCACGCCGTCGATGTCGTAGGTGTCCTTCAAGTTGAGCAGAGCCTGCAGGCGCTGGGCCTCGAGGCGATATTCTTCGGCCTGAGTGAGCGCCTGAGTGAGCTCGGCGTTCTGCGCCCGCAGCGTTTCGAGGGTCTCCTCGTCGGCGTTCTGGTTTTCAGCCGCCTGCTCGGCCCCCTCGACGGCGCTGCCCAGGGGGGCACCGGCCAACTGCAAAGGAGCCACAAGCCCCTGAACCGCGGATTGCACGCGATGAAGCGGGCCGTCGGCGCCTTCGCTGCCGTAAATGCCAACGCATACGAGCGACAGCATGAGGGTGATAATAAGGGGCAGCCGGCCCGAGGGGGCCGGCGCATTGTTCTGGAAGTTAAGAGCCATGAAAGCGAAAAGCCTACTTGGAGCGCATGAGGGTCTGCTTCAGGGCCGTGGGCGTTTCCAGCACCTTCAGGCAGCCGGACACCACGTTGGTAAGCGCCGTCTCCGACACCCACACGGGAATTTCCAGCTTGTCGGTAAGGTAGCGATCGAGACCCGAGAGCAAACCACCGCCGCCCGTGAGCAGAATGCCGTTCTGAATAATGTCAGAGGCCAGGTCGGGGTTGGTGGTCTTGAAGGTGTCCTTGATGTGGAGCACCATTTCCTCGATGGGGGCCTGCAGGGCCGCGCGCACGTCTTCCGACTGGATGGTGACCTCTTTGGGCTGCTCGGTGTAGACGTCCTGACCCGAGATGATCATATCGCGCTCGCGGCCGTCCTCGAAGGGCAGGATGGAGCCGATCTTGATCTTGATGACCTCGGCCGTGCGTTCGCCGATCTTGATGCCCAGCAGGTCGCGCAGGTGCATGGCGATGGCCTCGTCCAGGCGATTGCCCGCCAAACGCAGCGAGCTGGAAGTAACGATGCCGCCCAGGGAGATGACAGCCACCTCGGTGGTGCCGCCGCCGATGTCCACCACCATGGAGCCCGTGGGCTCGGTAACGGGCAGATCGGCACCCATGGCCGCAGCCATGGGCTCCTCGATGAGGTAGGCCTGGCGCGCGCCGGCCTGGATAGCGGCCTCGAACACCGCGCGCTTCTCCACCGACGTGGCACCGCAGGGAATGCAGATGACGATGCGGGGCTTCGGCTGCCAGGGGTACTTGCGCTCGGAAGCCTTGTTGATGAAGGCCGACAGCATGGCCTCGGTCACATCGTAGTCGGCGATGACGCCGTCTTTCAAAGGATGCTCGGCCGAAAACGCGTCGGGCGTGTGGTTGATCATGTTCTTGGCCTCATGACCAACGGCCAGCACGCGATGAGTGGATTTCTCAATGGCAACGACGGAAGGCTCGTTGATAACGATGCCCTCGCCGGTAATGGCAACAAGGGTATTGGCAGTTCCCAGGTCGATGGCCATATCGGCAGACATTTGGCCCGTCAGACTCGAAAACACATCAAGGAATGACATACAGGCAAACCCTTCGGGTACGTTTTGATTACAGTCAGCCTTAGATTTTAGCACAGGCCCTGAAAAGCCGCTGAAACTCCATAGCCCAAATGGTCGAAAGGCAGAGAGCGGGGCCAAATTACCGCAAGGAGCCGCACTCCCTTCCGAGGCAAGATTCCAAAATCGACCACTTCGGTATCGAACATGGCCAACATCCGCAAAATTCACCTGGGAAAACGTTATTGCATGGTACCAATGGGCACTGTTTTGCCATGCATCGCGGTACCAAACAAGGGAAAGTTGGAAGATACCCGTTGCCTTGCCCTCACCTTGTCCGTTGCCGTTGCCGTTCCCCTTGCCCTCGTCTTGCTTGTTGCCGTTGCCCTTGCCGGGTTCGGGCAGCCGCTATTTCCCTAGTGCACGCTGCAGGAGAGGCAGGGGTCGTAGGCGCGGACGAGCTTCTCTACCTCCAGGCGGATGAGGTCGGCGTCGTAGCCGCCGGCGATCATCTTCTCGGCCAGCTGGCGCATGTCGGCCTCAAGGTTGGCGATGTTCTGGGCCGTGGGCGTCATGATGCTGGCTCGCTGAACCCGGCCCTCGTCATTCAGCTCGAGCAGGTGGAAGAGCGCACCGCGGGGCGCCTCGGTGAAGCCCACGCCCTTGCCACCGCGCACGGTGAAGGCCACGGGCTCGCTCGTGCCGGCGAACTCATCGGCGGCCAGACGACGGCAGAGTGCCGCGCAACGGTCGAGCACGTCCACCAACTCCACCGCCTGGGCAATGTTGTTGGCGAAGGGGTTGTACTCGGGCGGGCGCAGCCCCGCCTTGGCGGCGGCATAGCGAGCCTCTTGGCACAGGTTGTTCCAGGATGCGTTGACACGCGCCAGAGCCGCCGTCAGATAGGGCTTGCCCGTGCGGCGGGCGCGGGCCAGGAAAGCGGCCGAGGAGGCTTGCGGGTACTCCTCGATCTCCTCCTCCACGTTCTGGCAATCGAACTCGTAGTTGGCCCGCACGAACCGCGCCGTATCCGAGGTGCATACCGGATAGCTCCCCGGCTGCACCATGGCCAATAGATCGCCCTCAGTCTGCACGTCGATGGTGTCGAAATCGCGGAACAGATCCACCGCCTGCAGGGCGAACGCGCGGGCCTCGTCCATGGACTCGGCCAGGCGGCGGTACTCGGCGGCGTCGATCTCATGGGTGAAGCCGCCCACCACGGCCGTGATGGGATGGATAGAGCGGCCGCCCACCAAGGTGCACAGCTCGTTGCCCAGGGCCTTCAGCCCCAAGGCGCGCTCCAGCAGCTCCGGATTCGTCTCGGCCAAGGGGAACACCGAGTGGTGCCCCAGGAAATCGGGAGCGGCGAACACGAACAGGTGCGTGGCGTGGTTCTGCAGGAAGGACCCGTAGACGAGCAGCTCGCGCAGAGCCTCGGTGCGGTCGGTTACCTCGACCCCGAAAATACTCTCGATGGCACGGATGTCGGTGACCACATGGCTCGACGAGCAGATGCCGCACACGCGCGAGGCAATGTAGGGCACTTCCTCGAAGGAGCGTCCGCGCACCATGGACTCGAACAGGCGCGCCGGCTCGACCACGGACATCTCGCAGGTGGTAACCTGGCCGTCCTCGATAGTCAGGCGAATGTCGCCATGGCCCTCGACGCGGGCCACGTGGTCGACAGTGATGGATGCAGTGGCCATGGGCTATTCCTTCCCTTCAGCCGTAAGGGATACGGTATTGAACATGCCGAGGGCTTCGTCGAAGCGCTCAGGGTCGATGCCCTTCTTACCCGCGAAATAACGGGCCGAGGCCACGTTGGCGTCGGGAGACAGCCCCGCGCAGCCGTTGCAGGCGCGGCCGAGCGCCGGGCACTTTGCGCCGCAGCCCGACCGGGTGACCAGGCCCAGACACATCTGCCCCTGGGCGTACAGGCAACCGCGCTCGTTTCGGGAGCACTCGCCGCAGAGCGCCGAGGTGGCCGGCAGGTAGTTGCTGCCGTACAGGGCGCTGTCCAGCACGCGGACGAACTCGTAGGGGTCGATGGGACAACAGGGCACCTCGAAATCCACCGCGATGACGTCCTTCACCGGCACGGGCGCCTGCAGCGTGCCGCAGGCATCGGGGGCCGCGTCGCCGTAGACCACTGCCAGCTGGGCCGGAAAGTCCACTGACGCCATGCCGGGGATGCCCGCCGTGTTGGCGCAGGCACCGATGGTAATTACCGTCTTCGCCTTTTCACGGGCCTCGCGCACGGTGGCTTCGGCTTCGGCCGTGGTAACGGCGCCCTCGATGACAGCCACGTCGAATTCCTCGGGCATGGGCTTCGAAGAGGTGAGCTGCCAGTAGCCCAGATCGATCTGACCGAGCACCTCCAGCAGGTGCGCCTCGATGTTGGTAATGTTGATCTGGCAGCCAAAGCAGCTAGCCAGGCCGATGAACACGACGCGGGGCGGCCGCGCGTTCTCGGGCGTTTCGCGAATATCGTTCATGTTACATCGACTCCTGGATGTTCTTGGCCTCCCAGTAGTTGAAGACCGGTCCGTCAATGCAGCAGTACTGGTGCCCGATCTGGCAGTGGCCGCACTTCCCCACGCCGCACTTCATGTGGCGCTCGAAGCTCATGTAGATGCGATCGTAGGAGATGTTCTTCTTGCGCATCTCCTGCACCACGAAGCGGTACATGACCGGCGGCCCGCACAAGGCGCCGAAGGTGTTGTCCGCGTCGATTTCCAAATGCTCGAAGGGCTTGGTGACCAGGCCCACTTCCCCATCCCAGGTGTCGTCGGGCACGTCGACGGTAAGATACAGGTCGAAGTCCTTGCGGTGCTTCCACATCTCGAACTGGTGACGGAACATGACCTCGGAGGGGTTCTTGGAGCCGTAGATGATAGTGACCTTGCCGAACTCCGAGCGCTCATCGTGGATGTTGTTGATCAGCGAGCGCAGCGGCGCGATGCCTAAGCCGCCCGCTACCAGCAGCACGTCGTGGCCGCGCATGTCATTAATGGGAAAGCCGCGGCCGAAGGGTCCGCGGATGCCCACGATGTCGCCGCACTGCATTTGGTGCAGGCGCTCGGTAAAGCGCCCCGTGCGGCGCACGCACAGCTCGATGAAGCCCTCTTTCGTGGGCGAGCTGGAAATGGAAATGGGGGCCTCGCCTACGCCGAAGATGGACAGTTCCACGAACTGCCCCGGCTGCTGATGGAAGGCCGCGCGAATGCGGTCGTCGATGAAGCGGAACTCGAAGAGTTTTTCGGTGGCCGTCAGCTCGGTGATGGACGTGATGCGCGCGGGCCACGGACGATAGGGATTCGCGTGCATAAGCTGGGCGCCGGTCCGCTCGGGGCCCGGATCGGAAAACGGATGGATGGCCACCTTGGTTGCGGGTGCGTGCATCCCTAGGCCCCCTTTCTCTCGAAGAACTTCAGCACCTCGATGGGGCTGATGTCCACTTTGCAGGCCAAGGCGCAACGGCCGCAGCCCACGCAGAGGCTGCGATCATGGGTGGCCAGGAAACCGTTGAGCTTGTGGTACATGCGATGGCGCACGCGCTCCACGGGCGTAGGGCGGAAGTTGTGGCCGCCGGCCACCATGGCGAACTGCGGCGAGGTGCAGGCATCCCACACGCGCTCGCGCCGCCCCGTGGCGCCGCCCGGATCAAGCGTGTCGCGAATATCGAAGCAGTAGCAGGTGGGGCACACGTTGGCACAGGCATTGCAGGACAGGCAGCGGCCGCCCAGCTCTTCCCAGAACGGGTCCTCGTGGAAGGCGTCCATGAGCATGGGGATTTCCTGCACGTCGGGAATGTCCTGGTTGAAGGCCTCCTGACGGGCGCGGGTAACGGCGCGGAAGGCAATACGGTCGGCGTCGGTGGCCTCGCGCACGGTGCAGGCGCCCTCCAGAATATTAGCCGCCACTACCGAGCCGATGGACACCAGATACTTATCGCCGATGTCCGTCAGGAACAAGTCGTAGCTGGGACGCGCCTCTTCGCTGTCCATCAGGTTACAGAAGCAGAACTCCGAGGGCGTGCAGCCGATGCCCACAATAAGCGTGGCGTCGTTGCGCGCCTGGAAGTACGGATCGGGATACCGCGGATCGGTGAAGACGCTATTCAGGTTAAGCATGCCGTTGATGTCGCAGGCATGAACGCCGAATAGCACGCGCGCCGGCACCTCGCAAGTGTAGTCGGTCACGGCGTTCTCTTCGGCGTTGAACTCGAAGAGGGTTTCCTTGGGCGGCATCAGGTACTTCTTCGGCGAGGCGATGGTGGTGGGATAGTCCAGCACAATGTCGTCGAAGGAGTCGACGGCCGCGAACACGTACTTGCTTCCCCTCTGCACCGGAGCGATGACCTCGTAGCGCTCCATGAACGCCGCGACCAGCGAAGGCAGCTCGTCACGGTCGATAACGCGATACAGCATACGCGATGGGTTCCTTCTCTTCTTGGGGCCCGAAGGCGCCTTCTTGGTAAGGTAGCTTCCATGGTAAAGGCTGAAGGGCCGCTGCCGCAACCCACTTCGATATTCGGCTAAAAAACCAGATGGGCAGAAGAAAGCGCCGAAGAGCGCAGGGCGGCTGCCTAGCGCTTCGTCTTCACCGACTTGATCGACGACCACTTCGAGTAGTATTTTTTGCCCTTGACCATCTTGTAGGCGCGAATCTTCACGTAGTAGCGCTGCTTCGCATAGCGCGCTTTCAGCTTAAGCGAGGTTTTCGAGGCTGTGACCGACTTGGTAAGCGAGTGCTTGAACTTCTTGTTGGACGCGTATTTGATCTGGTAGCCCGAAACTCCCTTCACCTTTTTCCAGGTTACCTTGATAACGCGTTTCTTGGCGGCCTTGAGCGTTTTCAGCTTCGGCGTGGCGGGCTTTTTGGAAGCGGAGGTCGCGGTTGCCGTAGTGGAAGCTGCGGGGGTGGCGGGGGCGATGGGAGCCGCCGGCTCCTCGGCGTCAGGGGCGCTGCCCGTCGCATCGTCCGTTTCCGTGCCAGAGGGGGCGGTGTATCCCGGCGGCAGGTAGTCGGGAACGACTCCTACCGAGGGGTACTCGGGGGCTGAGCCGTGGGTGGTAGCGGCGGCATCTTGGGTAACCGTGACATTCCCATGATTCGCCCAACCCGCATAGTCCATGGAGTTGAAGTTATGGAGCGTGACAACTTTATCTTTGGCAATGCGGTTGTTCATGGCGTGGATGACGTAGCCGCCGCCCACGTAGATGCCCACGTGCCCCGCGTACATGGTCTTCTTTTCGCGCGCCGTGCAGGTACTGCACACCGTAGAGTTGCTGGTAAAGAACACGTCGGCGCCGATGGGAACCGAATTGATGGTGACAATGGAGCCGCCGGCCTTGTGCAAGCGCCCGTACTGGGCCGCGCAACAGGTGCTGTCGCGCACAGCGCCCATCTCGGCGAACTGATCGGCCACAAAAGCCAGGCACCAGCTCTTGTACTGCTTGCCCAAATCGGGATTGCCCACTTTGGCGTTGAGAGACGTTTGCAGCGCCTTCGCGGAAACTGACGTGGCGCCAAGCGCCTGCAGCGGCGTGACGGCGGCCAGCGACATCGACAGGACGACAGCCAATCCGGCCTGAAGCGGTTTTCTCATGAGGCTCTCCCCTAGTTCATTACAGCGGCATTTGGAAGAACGAGAAGCAAGAATAGCACCAATTCGCAGCCATCGCCAGCTGCGAGGAGCCGGACAATCGACGAACTGACGAAAAGACACCCCAACGCAAAAAGAGAGCACCCGAAGGCGCTCTCTCAAGCCATGACAGCTAAAGCTTTTCGCTCTTAGGCGAAGAAGATGCCGATCTCGCGCTCGGCGGACTCGGGCGAGTCGGAGCCATGGATGACGTTCTCGTCCATGATGAGGCCGAAATCGCCGCGGATAGTGCCCGGAGCCGCCTCGGCCGGGTTGGTGGCACCCATGAGGGAGCGGCACTTGGCCACGGCACCCTCGCCGGAGATGACCATCTTCACCACGGGGCCGGAGGTGATGTAGGCGATGAGGCCGTCGTAGAAGGGCTTGCCCTCGTGCTCGGCGTAGTTGGCCTTGGCCTGCTCGGGGGTGACCATGCCCAGCTCCATGCGCTCGACGGTGAGGCCGGCGCGCTCGAAACGGTTGATGATCTCGCCGATGTGGCCGTTGCGCACACCGTCGGGCTTGATCATGGAGTAAGTCTGCTGGATTGCCATTGGGATCCTTTCAGAGATAGGGGTACTGCACTGCAAACGGCCCGGAGCACCCGCCCCAGGCCGGAAATGCCTGAACTAGCTTTGGCTGGGGAAATACAGCTCGATGTTGGAGACCTTCCAACCGATGCCGTCGCGCACCATCGAGATTTTGTACTGCACGCTGCCGCCGCCCTCGGTGGCCGCCGTGGCGTACACGGTGGAGTCGCTCATGGATTTGTTCACGCCGTCGATGGTAACGTTGCCGTCGGCCACCACCGGGTCGAGCATGGCATTGATCTTGCCCTCGTCGAGGTCGCTGGAGAACACCGTTTCCTTCGCGGCGGACGGATCGGCGAACAGCTGCTTGGTGACCTCATCTTGCGTGGGATAGCCGAAGCCCTGGGTGTAGGCGAACACGCCGGCCGCAGCGGCCAGCACAATGACGATGACGAAGAACAGCAGGACCTTCAGGCCCACGTTGCGGCGCTTGCGGTCTTGCTTCGCCAGGCCGCGCGACCACTGCTCGAGCTCGGCATCGGTGGCGGTGAAGAAACGGTCGTTGTCGACGTTCTCGTAGGCGCCCACATAGCCGGGGAAATTGGTCGGATCGGCCTCGTAGGGCTCGTCGTAGTAGAACGGCTCGGCCGCCTCGCCCTCGTAGGCCACGGCCTCGTCGTAGACGCTGGTGCCGTCGGCTGCCACATCGAGCCCGGACATGTCGGCCAGCTGGAGCACCTGGGTGGCCTGGCTGGACTCGGACGTGCCCTGGGCCACGGCACCCACGGCGCGCTGGTAGTCGACGCTGGCGGAATCGGACAGGAAGTAGGTTTTGTCGGCGATGGCCTCTTCGAAGGCATGGACCGCCTTCTCCATCTGGCCGCAGGCCACGTAGGCCTGACCCAGGCTGGCCTGCAGCTTGTTGCGCGTGGAGGACAACATGTCGAATTGCATGGCGCTTTCGTAGGAGGCCACGGCGTCGGCCGGACGGTTGAGCGCCATGAAGCACACGCCCAAGTTGAGCAGGGCTTTCGTAGGGTCGGGATTCGACTCGTCCAAGGCGGCCTCGCGGAAGGCCACGCCGGCCTCGGCCGACTTGCCCAGCTTCATGAGGGCGTTGCCCATGCCCATGTAGGACTTGTAGGGCGTGGGGTTGGCCTGGTCCTGCACCGACTGCTCGAAGTAGCGAATGGCGTTCTCGTAGTCGCGCAGCGACGCGTAGGCCATGCCGAGGTTGCACTCGACCGTGCCCAGGGCGCCGTAGGCCGTATCGGCCGTGGCCTGGCTGTAGGCCTGGATGGCCTCGGTGGGGTTCTTCAGCTTCACCAGGCAGTTGCCGATTTGGTGGTAGAGAAGGCCCATCTCGCCGGGCGCCAAAGGATACTGAGTGTCCTGCAAGCATTCCGTGAAAGCCATCAGCGCGCCGCGGTAGTCGCGCAGGCGGTAGCGCTCATTTGCTCGATCGAATAACTCGTTGTTCATAGAATTCCTTCACTAGACTTGTCTTGCAGGCAGCCCGGGGGCCTGGGGCGCAAGGGCGCCCCGGAACGGATAAATGCTAGGCAGCGTTCTCGATGGTGATGGACTCGATGACATCGCCGGCGCGCAGCTGGCCGATGACGTCCTTGCCCTCGATGGTCTGGCCGAACACCGTGTAGCCGGAGTCGAGGTTGTGCTGGGGGCCCAGGCACAGGTAGAACTGGGAGCCGGCGGAGTTGGGATCCATGGAGCGAGCCATGGCCAGGGCGCCGTCCTCGTGCTTGTTGTTGGGGTTGGTGGTGTACTCCTCTTTAATGGAGTAGCCGGGGTTGCCGGTGCCGAAGGGCGCCATGCCGGGAGCGCGGCCCGCGGCCACCTGCTCGGGCGTGGCCTCGCGGGTGTTGGGGCAGCCGCCCTGGATGACGAAGCCGGGCACATAGCGGTGGAACTTCAGGCCGTCGTAGAAGCCCTTCTGGGCCAGCTCGACGAAATTGCCCACGTGAATGGGGGCGTCGTTGCCCGCCAGCTGCACGCGGATGGTACCCTTCGAGGTATTGATGACGGCGATCTCGTCGCCGGTGGGCTGATACTCGGGCGTGTACAGAGCCATGGGGCTCCTCCTTTTCCCTTGGGGATCGGTCGTTGCCGCGAAGGCGCCGCCGAGCCGATCGGTTTCATTGCATACGGGGAATGATTCTAACAGGTTAGGAAGTAGTTCGCTCGAAAATGCTAACCACTTCCACATGGTAGGTCTGCGGAAACAGGTCGACGGGGGTCGCCCGCACCAGGCGGTAGCCCGCTGCCTCGAACAGGGCCACGTCGCGGGCCCAGGTTTGGGGGTCGCAGCTGACGTAGGCCACCCGACGCGGCGCTGCGGCGGCGATGGAGTCCACCACCCCCGGGGCCAGGCCGGCCCGGGGAGGGTCCACCACCAGCGCGTCCAGCTCGCCCAGCTCGGGCAGCTCGCGGGCGGCGTCGCCCCCCACCACCTCGATGTCCACGCCGGCGCGCTCGGCGTTGCGACGCAAATCGCGCACCGAGGAGCCAGCCGACTCCACGGCCACCACCTCGGCACCGGCAGCGGCCAGGGGCAGCGAGAACGTGCCGGCCCCGGAGTACAAATCGGCCACGTAGTCGCCCTCTTCCACCTGCAGCCCCTCCAGCACAAGATCGATGAGCTTCTCGGCCTGAGCAGTGTTCACTTGGAAGAACGAGGGGGCGCTGATAAGGAAGCGCTCCTCGGCCAGCTCCTCTTCCCAGCATCCCTTGCCGGCTAGGGCCTCTACCTTCTTCACCTTGCGGGCTCGCCCCGGCTCGGCCACCACGCGCACAAGCGAGGTGTTCTTGAGCGCGCTGCCCAAGGTTTTCGCCGCCGCGGCCCGGGGAAAGGCGCCGGGCGTCGTCCACAGGGCAATCTCCACGTCGGCGCCCAGACGGTCGATGGCATATTTGAAGTCGAGATATACGGC